>CAYWZF010000079.1:0-13498 GCA_964461555.1 uncultured Robiginitalea sp.
GGCCTGGTCGGATACGACTGGGGCCCGCTCGAAACAAGCCTGAGCCTGAGTGCCTATTTCAACAGCGGTGACAGCCCTGATTTCTTTACGGGTATCCTGCTGAGCCGCGACCTGGTCACCTCTGATAAGCAATGGTTGTTCAGGCCTTCCCTGTCAGCCTATGCCGGCACACAGTACTTTTACGAAGCCTATTACAACACCAGCCGGCTGGGAAACCGCAAGGGCAGCGGTCGCGGCACAGGCGGTTCTGTTCCTGCGACCCAGACCCTGAACCTTGCCGAAGTGGAGAAGTTCAAGTTGCTGAATCTGGAAGTTTCCCTTCCGATCCACTACTTCACCGGGCATTTCATTTTCTCGGCCACGCCCTCCCTGGCCTTCCCCCAAAGCCCGGCTACGATAACCGGAACAGAGCAGGATTTTACCGAAGTGCTCGACCCGTCCTTTTACTTCATGGCGGGGCTGAGCTACTGGTTCTGAACCCCGCTTCGGGTGCAGGTTGGACATGGCCCGGCAACATGGCGGTTGACAGGCTTAACTCTTAAGGAATTCTCAATTTGATAAGGGTGTATTTAAGAGATTGTTAATCTGAAGGCGCGAATCCTGATTATTATCATATTTTATTCAAAGTAAGGGTTCTAACTTTCGTGGACTAATTGTAACAGCCATGCAAGTCAAGAAAAATCCCAAAGCAGACTTGAACAGAGACAGTGGCCTGTATTTCGTATTCGGGCTCGCCGTAGTGCTGTTCCTGACCTGGAGGGCTTTGGAGTGGAAAACCTATGACACGGTCCACGAAGAAATCGTCCAACTCACCCTGGTGGAAAGCCTGGATGAAAAAGCCCCCGTAACCGAACAAATCCAAACAGCCCCGCCTCCGCCGCCCCCGGCGGCCCCTGAAGTGATCGAGGTAATCGAAGACACCGAAGAAATCGAGGAAACCGTGATCGAGAGTACCGAGATCACCCAGGAGACTGTGGTGGCCGATGTGGATTTGGAAGCTTCTGACATAAACGTTATGGAAGAAGAGGAAGAGATTGTGGTTCCTTTCGCCGTGATTGAGGAGGTACCGGTATTCCCCGGCTGCGAAGGCCTTTCAAGGGAAGACCAGCGTACCTGCTTCCAGCAAAAAGTGCAGGAGCACATCCGTGATAATTTTACATATCCTGAAACAGCCGAAGAACTGGGTATACAGGGCAAGGTGTTCGTTCAATTCGCCATCGGAACCGACGGTCATGTGACCGATATCAAAACCCGCGGACCCGACCACCTGCTCGAGATGGAAGCCAAACGCATTATTGCGTCCCTGCCGGTTATGAAGCCCGGAAGGCAGCGCAACCGGAGCGTTAAAGTGCCGTACAGCATCCCGATTAACTTCAAATTGATGTAATTTCGGGAAAAACGACCCGAACGCCGTGTGGCTGCCCATCCTGATCGTTCTTTACATATTGCTGGCGATATCCATCGTCATCAGCCTCCTACTGAATGGTGTGAGACCCTCGAAAACATTGGCTTGGCTGTTAGCCATTTTCACCATCCCAGTAGGAGGCATGCTTTTGTACCTGCTGGTGGGCCGAAACCGCCGCAAGCAAAAGGTCTACCGGTTAAAAACGCGGAAGCCTGAACCCGTTGAGGCCCCTGAGGGGTATGCCGCGGATCGGGGAAGTCCAGAATCGCAGGTACGCCGCCTTATCGAACAGGGGTCGGGGTTTCCGGCCAGCTATGACAATGAGGTCGAGCTGCTCAAAGACGGGCAGGCCACCTTTACCCGCATTTTTGAGGCCCTGGAAGGCGCCCGAAAGACCATCCACCTGCAGTACTATATTTTTGAGGAAGGGGAACTCGCCGACCGGCTCTTGCGCCTCTTTGTGCAGAAGGAAGCAGCCGGGGTCGAAGTGCGCCTGATCTACGACAGCATTGGCAGCTATTCCCTGAGCCGGTCTTACATCAAGCGCCTGCGGCAGGCAGGCATTGAAGCCTATCCCTTTTTGCCCTTCCGCTTCGGCAAGGCCCTGAGTTCCCTGAACTACCGGAACCACCGCAAGATTATCGTGGTAGACGGGGAGGTGGCCTTTACTGGCGGCATCAACGTTTCTGACAAATACCTCAAGGGCGACCCGGCCCTTGGAATGTGGCACGACATGCACCTGATGGTTCGCGGCACTGGCGCCCGCCACCTCGACACGGTCTTCATCAACGACTGGGAGCTGGTAACCGGCCACCGCCTGCCCCTGCCCGAACCCTGGGAAGGGCCACCCCCGGGAAAGGTGGAGGCACAGATCCTGGCCACGGGCCCCGACGACGATTTTCCCCTGATGGAACAAATGTATTTTTCCCTGATCAACGGGGCACGCCGGCATGTGTATATCACCAACCCCTACCTCATCCCGAGCCAGGCCATACAGACTGCCCTGCAAACAGCCGCCCTCAGCGGGGTCGACGTACGCATCCTGGTTTCGGCCCGGGCCGACAGCCAACTGGTGCAATGGTGCGTGCAGTCGTATTTCCAGCGTTTCCTGAAAGCCGGGATCAGGGTATACCTGTATCCGGAAGGGTTCCTCCACAGCAAGATCATCACGGCCGACGACCGCGTGGCCACGGTTGGCACGGCCAATGTCGACGACCGGAGCTTCCAGCACAATTACGAGGTGAATGCCGTGATCTACGACCACGCCCTGGCAGCAAAGCTACGGGAAGATTTTTTGCGCGACAGCCGCAAAAGCCTCTTGCTCGACTTCGAGACTTTCAGCAGGCGGCCCTGGCTGCAGAGACTGGCCGAAGGGGCAGCCCGCACCATCAGCCCCCTGCTTTGACCCGCATTCAGAACACCTCGGTGCCGATGATCAGCTGCAGGCGTTCCATTTCCTTGAGCAACAGCCCCGAATAGTCGCTGACCACCCTGTCAATGTTGCGCGGTTCGGAGATCAGGATGCCGGCGCGCCAGATCAGGTTCCGCTCCTTTTCTTCGCAAATGCAGTACAGGGAGGTCTCTGTGTAGTAGTCGGTGGCGAGCTCGTAATAACTCCGGTCGTAGTAGATACCCTGGTGCAGGAGGTAGTCATCAGAAAACCGGTCGTAAGACTCCCCTACCTCCCTGATTTTCTTGCGCAGGGTGGTGCGGGTTTCAGAACCGATCACCTTGGTGAAGAGGATGGCGTCGAAATCCTTGTCGAGGAGTTGTCGCTCCACCTCATCGAGCTCCTGCTCAGAGCGCTCCGACTCTGTGAACGCCACGTCGAAGAGGTCGATGCTGCGAACAGTCTCGACCCCCCGGGCCTGAAAGGCTTCCTGCAGATGGCTTTCGAAAGCCTCCCGGGCAGCCGGGTCTGAGCTCATCCCCACCACCAGCAGCTTGTTGGCGTGGAAAAGCACGATCTCGGGGTTTTTTTCTGAAGATTCCAGGCGTACCGTACTGCAACCCGACGCTATCAGGGCCAGGGCAGCCGAAAGGGCTAAAAGGGCTTTCATGGCTTTGTTGTTAAATTCCAACTGTCGACCAGGGCCAGCTACTCCTCATCCGAAGCAGACCCGGGCAGAAGATAGGCATAGAGGTCTTCCTTCCAGGCCCCCAATTTCGGTTCAAGAATCTCAAGCTCGGTCTCGTTGTCGACCCGTTCCAGGTCCATCAAAAAGGTTTCGGCCCCGATACGATATTCTTCGAGGCTTTCGGCAGCCTCGACAGACCAGGCAGGCGTCCGTTCTCCGGTGACCAGCCGCCGCAGGAACCGCAGATCTTCTTCAAGGTGTTTCTTCCGCCCTTCCCACATCTTCATGGCAGGGGTAGTTTGTTCGGTGAATGGGAATCCGGTTTTCATGACGAATGTTTTTGGATGCTCGCCTTAAGATACATCCGATTGCAGAATCCGGCACTGACTTTCGTCAGATTGGATCACCCCGATACCTGCACCCTTTCCATGGGCTGCGGAATTTGTGCAGACCATCCGAATTTCTCCCTGAGCTTGACCCGCAGGGCATCCTGGGCAGTAGGCTCCCCGTGTATCAGGAAGAGGTGTTCGGGCTCCTTCTCCAGGGCTGAGAGCCACCAGAGCAGCTCAGCCTGGTCGGCATGGGCCGAGAGGGCATCCAGATCGCGCAGGTGGGCAGCCACCGGGATGTATTTTCCGAAGATCTTCAGTTCATGCGCCCCCTCGAGCAGGTTGCGCCCCCTTGTGCCCTCGGCCTGGAAACCGACCATCACAATGCGCGTTTCAGGCTTGTCGAGCAACTGGCTCAGGTACGTCAGCACCCTTCCCCCGCTCAGCATCCCGCTCCCGGCCACCACAACCCTGGGCCGGGTGTCGTCGATGGCCCTCCAGGTATCCCGGTAGTCGGTGATGATCTCCATGCCGGAATGCATGGCCCTGACCTGCTGCGGGGGCAATCGGTGCCACCGGGGGTAGCGTGGGAACAATTCCCAGACATCGGCCCCCATGGGGCTGTCGATATAAATGGGAAGGCTGGCCGGAATCCGGTTTCCCTGCTTCAGCTTCCAGAGCAGGTACATGACCGTCTGAAGGCGTTCCACCGCAAAGCTGGGGATGATGCAGGCAGCCCGGTCATGGATGGCTGCCCTGATCTCCCCGGCCAGTTCATCCTCCATGTCGAGCTGCGGGTGGAGGCGGTTGCCGTAGGTGCTTTCCAGCAACAGGATATCTGCCTGTTCGGGCCGCTCCGGCGGAAAGAGCAGGCGGTCTGTACGACGGCCGATGTCACCCGAGAACACCCAGCGCTTGCCGCCGGTTTCCAGCTCGATAAAGGAAGCCCCCAGAATATGGCCGTTATAACGGTACCGGAATTTAACGCCTTTCAGGGGCTGATGCCATTGGTCAAGCGGCAGCTCCCGGAATAAGGGGAAACAGGCCGCTGCGTCTTTGTCGGTATACAGGGGCTCCGGTTTTTCATGACTGCTGTACCCTTCCGTTTCAGCCTGTTCGGCCTCCTCCATCTGGATCTTCGCACTGTCTTCAAGCACGATGCGGGCCACGTCGAGGGTAGGGGGCGTACCATACACGGCGCCCCGGAACCCGTCTCGCACCAGGCGCGGCAGCATGCCCACATGGTCGAGGTGGCCGTGGGTGAGCAACACGGCCCCGATTTCTGCCGGGGGCCTGGGCCAGGGGCTCCAGTTCTGCAGGCGCCGGGCTTTCAGCCCCTGAAAGAGGCCGCAGTCGACCAGCAAGGAACCGCCCGGGGTTTCCAGGAGGTACTTTGAACCGGTAACGCAGCCGGCGGCGCCCCAGAAGGTAAGCGTAACGGGGTTCATAAGGTGGGCTTCAGGTTGCACAACAATCGGAATTCGTCCAGGATCCGTTCTTTCCTGGGGTCTGAAATCCCCAGGTGATCGAGGTAGTATGGGGCCTCCAGCAGCTGCCGGCACAAGACCACTTCGCGGGCCAGCAGGTAATCCTTTTCGCGCCCGCTGAGCAGCACGCTCACGGTTACGGGGTAAAGGTGGTGCTTGTCAATACGGTCTTTGAGGCTTTGGCCCCGGGGGTGGTTCCAGCTGAGCAGGTACATCCCCGTGCATTTGCCGTAGACTTCTGCGTCGGCGGTAAAGCGCGTGTTGGTCACCACCCATATCGGCTTCAGATGGGTCTCAGGGGCCACCCGGCGATGGTACCGTTCAATGTCCTGGTAGCGCGCATGGATATAAAGGGGAATCTTAACCGTGCACTTATTGCCCTCGTCCCCATGGAATTTGCATTCGATCAGGGTCAGGTCGTCTCCGTTGCGGGCCACCACATCAACTTCGTGCGACACGCATTCGCCCTGGAAGGTCTCGTTGGTGGCGGTGTGGTAACCCGAGTGATTCAGCAGGGCGCTGACGAATTTCTCGAAGGGGAAACCAGAAGGTCCCAGCTCATACAGGGCGCGTTTGAGCTTGTACCGGGAGGCAAAAGTATTGCGGTATTCCTTTAAAAGCGCAAAGGCGCGGTTATGGATCTCGCGGGTGCTCATACCCGGGTAGATCTCTTCAGAAAGGGTGCGCACGATGGCATCGATCGCCGGGCGGGAAGCCCCGCTGTGGCTCAGCGACCGGCGGAGCTTTTGTTCGGAAAAGCGGACGCTTTCGCCGCTGGATTTAACGATCTTCGGGTGGGTGCTGGTCTGTTTTTTCATATCCCCAGAGTTGCGTCAAACGGCAGCATGGCCGATACGGGAAGGCACGACTAAGGCCCAACTCAGGCCCAGTTGACCGGAGGGATCACCATGAACGGGATGCGGGTATGGAAGCCGATCAGGTCAATTACCGGGGTGACCAGGATATTCTCGAGGAAGGTATGCTGGTTCCGTACCATGACCAGCAGCTGTACGGGCTGCCGGGCGGCAAAGCGGTTGATCGCCTCCACCACGCCCTGGTCGCCCACCTCGGTCCAGTTTACCGGGGTGCCCGCCAGGAGCTTCTGCAGCTTTTCGCGCGATTGCTGCCGCTCAGGGGCTGCATCGGCCCCGGTATAGGCATGCAAAACGTGCAGGGTTACCCCCGGCCGATCCAGGATGCCCTCAAATACCTTCAGATCCAGCTTGTCGAAGTCAGGGGCAAAATCGGTTGGGAAAAGGATATCCTTCAGGTCGCCTACCGCCGCGGCTTCCGGAATTACGAGCACCGGCACCTGGGCCTTGTGCAAAACCTGCACGGCATGGGTGCCGAAAAGGACCTCCCTGGCGCCCGTGGCCCCCTGGGTACCCATGACAATCAGGTCAAGGCGCTCTTTGCGGGCCATATCATTCAGTTCGGCATCGAGGTTGTTGAAGGCCGCATGCACCATGAATTCGTGCAGCTCCGGATTGGCGGCCTTTTGCAGGCGCCCCTTGTGGGCTTCGAGCTGGTCGAGCACCCGCTGTTTGTAAAAATCCCCCAGCCCGATCTGCCCGGGGCTGTGAAGCAGGTATTCGGCCCGGAAAAAGGAGGGGGTATAGGTATGCACCAGGTAAAACCGGCACGCGCGGTTGCGGAACAAATCGAGCGCAAAACGGGCGGCCTTGTCGGCGTTCTCCGAAAAATCGGTCGGGATGGCGATGCGAAGGCTCATGACACTGGGTGTTAGGTTTCTTTAAAAATACGAAATCCCGGTCGGGGGCGATATGATCTGGGTCATAGACCCTGCCCATTTTAAACGGTATTTTTAAATCCTAAATAAATTGCGCCTCATGAAAGCTTCGTTTTCCAGGCTGATCGACTCTGAGACCCCGGTGCTGGTAGATTTCCACGCCGACTGGTGCGGGCCCTGCAAAATGCTGGCCCCGATCCTCAAACAGCTCAAAGAGCAGGTGGGCGACCGCCTGAGGATCGTCAAGGTCGATGTGGACAAGAACAGCGCCATTGCCGGCCAATACCAGGTACGGGGCGTCCCCACCGTCATTCTCTTCAAAGGGGGCAAGGCCGTGTGGCGGCAATCGGGCGTATTGCCCCTCGACGCCATTCTCCAGGCCATTCGGCCCTACCTGTGAGGCACAGGCTCAGCGATTGCGGCCCTCTGCCTGCAACAGGGCCAGCATTACGCCGAAAAAGACGACATTCTTGATGATGTACTGCCCTACCAGGGTCAGGCCAAAGGGAAAGGCCGTAAAGCACCATTCCGGGAAGAAAAACAAGGGGGTAAAGGTCAGGGTGATATGCACCAGGGCGGCCGACAGGGCACATTTGCGGCAGAGCCCTGTGAGCAGTAAGACGCCGATGGCGCTCTCCCAAAGGGCCAGCAGCGGAAGGCTCCAGGCAGGGGAAAGAAGGCCAAAGGTCAGCCGCTCGACGGTGGCCCCGGCCAGCTCTTCGGCAGGGCTGAGCCCCGCGAAAAACTTGAGCATGCCAAACCAGAGATAGACCAGGCCAAGGCCCATGGAAATGAGGGAATATCGTTTGGTGCGCGAAGTCAGGGAAGTGGTCAGTTGTCTCATAGGTTTCGGTTTTGAGCGCCCAAACTAGGAGTTCGGCCAGGGTCAAATTATGATATCTGTCAGGTTTATTCGGCTCCAAACCCAACATTAATCCTTTGTTAGTTATTTATTTGCCCTTGTTAAACCTCTGCAGGAAAATACGGGTATTCCGCTTCCCGGGGTAGCAACAGGTCGCCCTGTATCGGGAGGGGTGTTTTAATCCGGGGAATCAAAAGGCAGAATTTGGGATTTGTGCTATCTTTATAAAGGCAACCCGGGCCCCGGGTCCGAAAAACGAGATCTATCAATTGCCTATGGCCATCCGGCACAACAGATTGCCCGCTCACCTGAGATCCATGCTAATGAACGCTGACAAGGCAGTCGTCCTGCTGGCCCCGGTCTTTATGTTCCTGGCCGGATGCGGGGAGAAACAGGTAACCATCACCCCCCAACTGCAGGATATCACAGAATCTGTGTACGCCTCGGTAACCGTGCAGCCCGACAGCATGTACCTGGCCCATGCTGCCGTTACCGGAATTCTGGAGCGGAACCTGGTGGAAGAAGGCCAACTGGTAGCGGATGGGGCCGTGCTGCTTCGGGTAACAGACCGGTCGCCCGAACTCACCACCGAAAATGCGCGGCTCCAGATGGAACTGGCCATTGCCAACTACGAAGGGGAAAATTCGGTCCTGAAAGACCTTTCCGCCCAGATCCGCATAGCCGAACTCACTTTCGAGGACGATTCGCTGAACTACCGGCGACAGGAAAAGCTCTGGGCCCAGCAGATCGGCTCGAAGGCTGCCTTTGAAGCCCGGCAGCTGGCCTACGAGCGGTCTGGAAACCAGCTGGCCCAGCTGCGCAGCGAGTACCGCAGGATACAAAATGAATTGCGCACCAAAATGGATCAGGCCCGCAATGCCTATGAATCTTCCCGGGCCAATTCGGAAGAATTCACCCTGCGCAGCACCATTGACGGCAAAGTTTACGCCCTCTACAAGGAACCCGGGGAAGTGGTGATGCCCAACGAGCCCCTGGCCATGATCGGGAGCCGGGATACCTTTTTGGCAGAGCTTCTGGTCGACGAGGTGGATGTGGTGCGGGTAAAGACCGGGCAAATCGCGCTTATCAGCCTCGATGCCTATGGCGACCAGGTCTTTCAGGCGGTAGTGGACAAGATCTACCCCCAAAAGGACCAGCGCAACCAGACCTTCAAGGTAGAAGCCCGCTTTAGCGAGCCGCCTGAAACGCTCTACCCGGGGCTCTCGGGTGAGGCGAACATCGTCATCGCCCGGCGCGAGGGGGTGCTTACCATCCCCAGGAGCTACCTGGTCGGAAAAGACAGCGTGCTGACCCCTGAAGGCTTGCAAAAGGTGACCACCGGGCTTCATACCCTTGAGCGGGTAGAGATCACCTCGGGGCTCGAACCCGGCAGCCAGCTGTTAAACCCGAACGAATGACACAGTGGAGGCTCATCCTGGATATTTCCAAGACGCATCTGCTTACCAAGATGAAATCGACGGTAACCGCAGCCCTGGGGGTCACTTTCGGCATAGGTGCCTACATCACCCTGGTCAGCTTCATGACGGGCCTGAACAGGATGCTCGACGGGCTGATCCTGAACCAAACCCCGCACATCCACCTGTACAATGAGATCGAACCCTCCGAAACCCAGCCGGTGGAACGCTTCGGCGACTTCAGGGGCGACCTGCTTGCGATCAGGTCGGTGCGCCCCAGGCAGGAGCCCCTCAAGATCCACAATGCGCTCCCCATTTTGCACCAGCTACGGGAAGACCGGCGGGTGCTCGGGGCCGTGCCCCAGCTGGTGGCCCAGATCTTCTACCTTTCGGGTTCCCAAGACCTGGGCGGGGTGTTGCTGGGGGTAGACATCCTGGAAGAAGACCGCCTCTCCAACCTGGGCGACTACATCGTGGAGGGAAGCCCCGAGGCGCTCCAAAATTCAGACAATGGCATCATCCTCGGCATCGGGCTGGCCAAGACCCTGTCGCTTTCCGTGGGCGACCGGGTGCAGGTGAGCACCGCGGCCGGGGGCATTTTTCCGCTGAAGATCGTGGGCCTGTACCAAAGCGGCCTGGCCGATATCGACAACTCCCGGAGCTACGCAGAGCTCGAGACCGTACAGCGCATCCTCGGGCAGCCACAAAACTATATCACCGACATCAACGTGAAACTCCACGATATCGAGCAGGCCGTGCCCATGGCCCGGGAACTGCAGAAGCGGCTCGGTATCCGCGCCCGCGACATCAAAGAAGCCAACGCCCAGTTCGAGACGGGGACCAGCATCCGCAACCTGATCACCTATGCGGTTTCGATCACCCTGCTGATCGTGGCCGGGTTCGGCATCTACAACATCCTGAACATGATGATCTACGAAAAGATGAACGATATCGCCATTTTGAAGGCAACCGGCTTTACCGGCAGGGATGTCAAGAACATCTTCATGAGCCAGGCCCTGATCATCGGCCTGCTGGGCGGTGGGCTGGGGCTTCTCATCGGCATGGGGCTGAGCCACCTGATCGATTCCCTTCCTTTCGAAACCGAGGCCCTGCCCACCATCAAGACCTTCCCGGTCAACCACAACCCCTGGTATTACCTGATCGGCATCACCTTTGCCCTGATATCGACCTTCATCGCCGGGTACCTGCCCTCAGCCCGCGCCAGGCGACTCGACCCGGTAAAGATCATCCGCGGAAACTGACCCCCCAGCCATGACCCCAGTACTGGAATGCAGCCATATCGACAAATACTTCACCAAACCGGTGGAATTCCACGTCCTGAAAGATATCAGCTTCAAGATCAGGCCCGGAGAATTCGCCAGCATCATGGGGAAGTCGGGGTCGGGCAAGTCTACCCTGCTCTACATCCTCTCCACCATGGATACCGAATACACGGGGGGGCTCTACCTGAAAGGGGAGCTCATCACGGGGCAATCGCGCAACTACCTTTCCCTGATCCGCAGCCAGCATATCGGTTTTGTGTTCCAGTTCCACTACCTGCTGGCCGAATTCAGCGTGCTTGACAATGTGATGCTCCCGGCCCGGAAACTCGGCCGGAAAAGCCTGGAAGAGATCCGGCACGACGCCCACGAAAAATTGAAGCTGCTCAACATCGGGCACCTGGCCGACAAGCGCGCCTCCCGGATTTCAGGGGGTGAAAAGCAGCGGGTGGCCATAGCCCGGGCCCTGATCAACGATCCGTCCATTTTGATGGGAGACGAACCCACCGGCAACCTCGACAGCTACAATTCCGAAAACGTGTTCCAGATTTTCCGCCAGCTCAGGGAAGAGAAGGGCATTTCCCTGCTGGTGGTGACCCACGACGAAGATTTTGCCACCCGCACCGACCGCATCCTGGAAATGGAAGACGGGAAGCTCATCAGGGGGCAATTGTAGCCCCTACTCCCACCGCCCCAACCTCCTGCGCAACTGCCACAGCTCCTGCTCCATCGTCTCGAGGCGGTCAAGCAGGTGCTGTACGGCCTGCAGGCCCTGCGGACTGATCTGCAGGTCATGGTGCAGGCGCACCAGGCGCTCGAGCCGGTGGAGTTCCCGGCGGTGGATGGCCGGCCGTCGCCCCACCTCCACGATGCGGATCAGGTCAAATTCCTGCAGTTCATAGAGGAAGGCTTCTTCCAGGGAATGGCCCTGGCAAAAATCTCGGATCCAAATGTATTTTTGAGCTGCCATGTCTTTACAGGTTGGTTTGTTTCAGGGCTTCGAACAGCTTTTTCTGCTCGGGGTCGAGCTTGCGGGGCAGGGCCACCTCATAGGTGATCACCAGGTCGCCGAATTCCCCTTCTTTCTTATAGATCGGGAAGCCCTTTCCCTTCAGTTTGACGCGGGTATTGTTCTGGGTCAGGGGCTTGACCTTCAGCCGGGCCTGGCCCTCAAAGGTATCCACGGTCAGTTCCCCTCCCAGCACGGCGGTGGTAAGGGGCAGGGGCACGGTCCGGTACAGCTGCGCGCCTTCGCGCCGAAAAGGGGTATTATTGATCAGATGGAAGGTGAGGTAGAGGTCCCCGTCGGGCCCATCATTGATGCCAGCCCCCCCATAGCCCCTGATCTTGATGGTCTGCCCGTCTTCGATCCCGGCCGGGATGGTGATGCGTATGTTCCTGCCCCCCACATTCATGGTGCGCTTATGGGTGCGGTAGGCCTCGCGGAGGTCCATCTCAAGGGAGGCATTGTAGTCCTGCCCCTTGAAGCCCCGGCTGCGGCGGCTGCGCGCCCCTCCGAACGAGCCGAACATGGATTCAAAAAAGTCGGAAAAGTCATGGCCCTCGCCTGAGGAATAGGTGTATTCCCCGAAGCCTCCCTGCTGCTGGCGGGCCTTCCGGGCTTTCTCGAACTCATCGGCATGCTGCCAGTCTTTGCCGTACTGGTCGTACTTTTTGCGCTTCTCAGGGTCGCTGAGCACTTCATTCGCCTCGTTCACCTGCTTGAACTTTTTCTCCGCCTCCGGGTCATTGGGGTTCAGGTCAGGATGGTATTTGCGTGCCAGTTTCCGGTATGCGCTTTTTATTTCCTTCTCTGTGGCAGATTCGGAAAGGCCCAGTACTTTGTAGTAATCGATGAATTCCATGGTGCGAAACGCGCTTTTCAGGTTAAAGTTATTCAAATTCAGCCTTTGACCGCTCCCCTACCCGGGCCCCGCCCGGCTGTTCCAAAGGCCCGGCCCGTGCACGGCCAGCGTAAACAAGGCGATGGCGAGCAAAAGAAACAAAACGATACGGCGAAACTGGTCCTGGGTGATGCGGTCCAGGACCTTCTTTCCGGCATAGGTTCCGGCAATACTGATGATGATCAGGATGGGTACGAGGTACAGGTCGTGGCTGTGGATATAGCCATTGCGGGCATAGACCAGGGTCCGGCTCAGGTCGATGCCCAGGTCGATGACGGCCGAGGTGGCCACGAATTGCTCTTTCTTCAGGTTGAAGGCAGTCATGACCGCCCCCCTGATGGCCCCTCCCGTTCCGAGCAATCCGGCCACGAAACCCGACAGGGCACCGCCTGTAAGGGCATTCTTCCGGTTCGGCCGCAGGCCGATGTCGCGGTTGGCCAGCATCCAGAGACTGAAGGCGAGCAAAAAGACCCCGAGGCCCACCCCCAGCCATACCGGGTTCACAAAGCGGCTGAACCAGGCCCCCAGGGCCACTAGCACCACAGCCGGAAGCCCCAGGTAAAGCAGCAGTTCCCGGTCGATCCCTTTTCGGAAAAAGCCCATTTTGCTCAGGTTGCTCGAGAGGTGGTACAGGGCGGTAATGCCCAGCACGGTATGGAAATCGAGGTAATAGCTGGCCATGGGCACGAAATAGACTGAAGACCCGAACCCGCCCACCGTGCCAAGCACTTCGGCTAGTATGGTAAAAAGAATAAACCAGGTAAGGTCGTACGGGGTCATGGGCCTGAATATTCCCTTAAAGGTAGACCCTGGTGCACCAAAACGCCCTGATTTATATCAGGGAGAGGCCTTTTCGGCCCCAAAACCACATTTCACAGAAAAACGTTTGGCCCAAAACGAAAAAGCGGGTTATATTTGTGCCGCTCAATTCAGGGCCACGTGGCGGAATTGGTAGACGCGCTACCTTGAGGGGGTAGTGTCCTACGGA
>CAYWZF010000080.1:0-4657 GCA_964461555.1 uncultured Robiginitalea sp.
GCTCATTCGCTAATTTAAAAGGGGGAATCCCCCCAACCCCCGGGAACAAGCTACCCTTAAGCAGTGCAGGAACCTGGCAAAAACGGAAATTACTTTGTCGGTAGAAAGAGCACAGCATCAGTCGGCAGTCGGCAGTGCCAGTTGGCAGGTTTCAATTAGCAAATTTGGCAATTAGCGGATTAGTGAATTAGTGAATTTGTCAATTCCCTGATTCCCCACTAGCCCATTGGCCCATTAGCACATTAGCACATTAGCACATTGATTCATCACCCCTTATCGGGCAACAGCTGCAGCTCGCTTTTCTTCAGGCGGGAATTGAAGTTCCCGACCTGCACCTCCACGAATTCCCGGAAGCGGTTGCTCACGGCTTCGAGCCGCTGGTCGAAAAGGGCTTTCACCTCGCGTTGCTGGTCGGTGGGTCGGAAATCTACCCCATTGCCCGTGATGTCGCTGGCCAGGGCGCTCAGCCTGCCGTACAGTTGCATGGGAGACCGGAAGGCGTCTTCGCGCGCCCCGGTCAGGTGGATGTCGTAGAGGGAACCGGCGATTGTTTCGGCCGCCTGCCGCAGCTGTTCGGCCTTGCGGGCGTCGGCCTTGCTGGTCAGCTGGGGGGCCAGGGCCTCCAGGTCGGACCTGATGGCCTCGATCTCATTAATCATGGTCACGGCCTGGTTCATGGCGTCGCGCAGCTCCAGGGAAAAAGCCACCTGTTGCCGGATGTCGTCAAGCGACCCTTCCGTAGACGGGTCTTTGAGGACTTCCACCTGACGGGTGTATTCCTGCCCGCCCACGATCAACTTCACGGTGTAGGCGTCGGGCACCACCCGCGGGCCGTACTGCCCCCGCATCAGGTCGAGGTCCCAGGTGACCAGGGGGCGCCATCCTTCCCCGTTCAGCTCTACCCAGGGCCGGCCGGGAGGGGTAGTCTGCAATTTGGGCTTGAAAGTGGGCTCATACCGCAGGTCCCACATCACCCGGTTTACCCCGGCTGAACCGGTCCCTTTCAGGGAGCGGACCAGGTCTCCCCCGGGGGTGAGGATCTGTATCTCTACCTGCTGGTCGGTGCTGTCTTTCAGGAAATAATTGATGTCGGCCCCATAGGCAGGGTTCCGGCCCGCATTCAGGCTCGGGCCGTCGGTTTTGATGCTTTCCTTTTCCTGGAAGCGGTAGGCCGGGCGCATGCTGAACAGATATGCCTCCTGACCCCGGGCTTCCAGGTCGAATTCCCGCAGGGGCGCCAGGTGGTCGAGGATGTAATACCCCCGCCCGTAGGTGCCCACCACCAGGTCGTCGAAGCGCTCCTGTATGTCGAGCCAGTAGACCGGGGCAGGGGGGAGGTTCAGGCGCAGGCGCATCCAGTGTGCCCCGTCGTCGGTACTCACGTAAATGCCGTTGTCGACCCCCAGGTACAGCATCCCTTGCCGTTTGGGGTCTTCGCGCACCACATGAGCAAAGCTGTGGACCGATTTCGGGACGGTTTCGGAGATCCGTTTCCAGCTCTGGCCGTAATCCTCCGTCTTGTACACATAGGGTTCGAAATCGCCCATCTGGTGGAGGTCTACGGTGATATAGGCCGCCCCGGCGTTATAGCGCGACGGCTCAATGTTGGCGATGGTCCCCCAGGCAGGCAGGCCGGGAATGTTGGCCGTGACATTCGTCCAGGTGGCGCCCCCGTCGCGGGTCAGGTGTACCTGCCCGTCATTGCTGCCCGTCCAGATCAGGCCCGCTTCCAGCTTCGATTCGGCGATGCTGAAGAGGGTGGCCCCGTCAAAGGTCATCAGGTTGTCGACAGCAATACCGCCCGAGTTGCCCTGGTGCGATTTGTCGTTCAGGGTCAGGTCGGGGCTGATCACCTGCCAGCTCTGCCCGTCGTCGTCGCTCTTGTGGACGTACTGGCTTCCGACATAGACCCGGTGGGGTGTATGGGGCGAAAAGGCCAGGGGAAAATTCCAGTGCCAGCGGTATTTCATCTGGCCGGGTTCCCAGCCATAGCCCGCCTCGGGCCAGACGCGCACATCGCGGGCATGCCCGGTACGGGCATTGTAGCGCTGCAGCCCCCCGTCGTAGCAGCCCGACCAGACGATGTCGTTGTCGAGCGGGTCGGGCTGTGCAAAGCCGCTCTCGCAGCCGCCCACCCCCGACCAGAGCCCGACGGGGATGTACCCCTGCAGGCTGTTGCTGGGGCCTTTGTAGGAGTACCCGTCCTGCCGGTTGCCGTAAACGTTGTACGGGATCTGGTCGTCGGTAGATACGTGGTACATCTGGGCGATGGGCAGCACCACCCGCTGGTAGCTCTTGCCGTGGTTCAGGGTGATGCTGGCGCACCCGTCGTGGGCCACCATCATGCGGTCGGCATTGGTCGGGTCGAGCCAGATATCGTGGTTGTCGCCCCCGGCCGGGGTGCGCTTGAGGGTCTTGCCCCCGTCGGTGGAGGTGCTGAAGCGTACGCTCGCAAAATACAGTTCATCGGGGTCGGCAGGGGAGACGGCCATGCGGGTGTAGTAGGGCGCCCGCTCGGCGATATCGTGGTTGCGGGTCTGAAGGGTCCAGGTACTCCCGAAATCTTCGGAGCGGTACAGGGCCGGACTGTCGATCTCAAAGAGGGCGTACACCACATCAGGGTTCGAAGGGGCAATGGCCACGGCCGTCTTGCCCACGGGGTTTTTGGGCCCTCCCGGCAGGCCGTAGCGGTGCAGGGGTTCCCAGCTTTCCCCCCCGTCTGTGCTGCGGTATACCCCGCCCCCGGGCCCGCCGCTGTTCAGCCCCCAGGTATTGATGTGCACCGACCACATACCGGCCAGCAGGCGGTTCGGGTCTTTGGGGTCGAGGGCCAGTTCGGCTGCCCCGGTGTTTTCATCCACGAAGAGGATTTGCCGCCAGGTCTTCCCGCCATCAGTTGTTTTATAGACCCCCCGCTCCTGCTGTGGGCCGTAGGTATGGCCCAGGGCCGCGGCATAGACGATATCGGGGTTGGTGGGGTGCACCAGGATGCGCCCGATACGCCCGGTCTTCCCGAGGCCCATGTGCGTCCAGGTCTTGCCCGCGTCGGTCGATTTGTAGATGCCGTCGCCCATGGCGTGGGCCGGACGGATGACAAAGGTTTCGCCCGTGCCCACCCAGACGATGTCGGGATTGGTGGGGGTAATGGCAACCGAACCGATGGAGGATACGTCCTGTCCGTCGAAAACAGGCTCCCAGCTCACGCCCCCGTCATCGGTTTTCCAGAGCCCGCCCGAGGCTGCCCCGATATAGTTGACCATGGGGTCGCCGGGCACCCCGGCGATGGCGATGGCGCGGTTCCCTTCCGGGCCGATAAAGCGGAATTCGAGGTTTTCAAAAACGGCCGGGTCGGTTTGGGAGTGGGATTTCGCAACGATCAAAAGAATGGAAGCGATCAGGAGGGGAATGCGTTTCATGTGGGTTGGCATTGGGTGGTTCGCTTACTAAGATAGCCTTTTCGATGGGAAAGGGGCCTGTCCGTGCCCCCAATTAAAACCAAAAAACTGCTGGGAACCTGCACCCTGGGAGGGTACCTTGTACCCGGGGATTTGGGGGTTTCCCCTTTAGCGAATTAGTAATTATGTCAATTCCCGTATTGTCAAATTTGCTAATTGCCAAATTGGCTAATTAAACACCGCCACTGCCTACTGAAGACTATCCCCAGTATTCCTCCATCTTCCGCCTGAGGAACCTCACACTCCTTTCGAGCTGCTCCATCCCGTCCACCCCGTCTTCAATGCTGATCCAGCCGTCGAAGCCCACCCGTTTCAGTTCGGTGAAAATGGCGTCGTAATCGTTCAGGCCTTTCCCGATTTCGCCGTGGCTGAGGCGTTTGGCATATCCGGCAGTGCCTTCTTCCTCGTTCCTCAAATCCTCGAGGGTACCCTCGAGCAGGTAGCGGTCGCTGGCGTGCATGGTAACCACCCGGTTTGAAACCCTGCTGAGGAGTTCCAGGGGGTCTTCCCCGGCCAGGTAGGCGTTGCTGGGGTCGTAATTGACCCCAAAATTGGGGTGGTCGATGCGGTCTACCAAAGCGCAGAACACCTCCATTTTTTGCGCAAACTCCGGATAGAGCCAGAAATCGTCCTTGTAATGGTTCTCGATGATCAGGGTAATGCCCCTTTCCTGAGCAAAGGGCAGACAGGTTTCGATGCATGCTGCCGCCAGGGTGATCCCTTCCTCAATGGTGAGTTCTGGCCTCCGCTGCCCCGACAGCACCCGGCAATAGCTTCCGCCCAGGGCACGGGTCATCTCAATCCATCCCTTTTGTTTCCCGATTTCGTTGTCGCGGAACGCCGGGTCGGGATGCGTAAAGTCAGGTGAGCAGCACATCATGGGGATGACCTTCCCGCGGTCTTCGACCTGCCGTCGGAATCTTTCCCAGTTCCTTTGGTCCTGCATTTCCAAAAACCCGGCATACCATTCCAGCCCGTCGAGGTTGAGGGCGCAGGCCAGGTCGATCCACTCGGCCACCTTCATAGACCCGTCTTTGCACAGGGCGTGCATGAAGGCTTTGGGAAAGGCGGCCAGTTTCGGCATGCGGCTATTTTTTGGAGGGAATGGTGGAGGTATCTTTCGGGGGGTTGCGGCCGATGAAGGGGTGCTGTTCCAGGTCCATGACCTGCCCGCTTACCGGGCCGCACTCGTCAGAGAGCCA
>CAYWZF010000080.1:4757-10647 GCA_964461555.1 uncultured Robiginitalea sp.
GGTTCCCCGCTGTAGGCATTTACCGAGCCGATGTTCAAGACGCACCCTTTGGAGGCAGCCAGGTAGGGCAGGGCTTCCCTGATGAGCAGGAAGGGGGCAATCGTGTTGACCAGGAAGACCCGTTCCAGGAATTCAGCGTCGGTGGTCGCGATATTGGAAGAAACTACCCAGGCGGCATTGTTCACCAGGGCGTCGATCTTTCCGAAGGCTTCCACGGCCTTCGCCACCAACCGTTGGCAGGCCCCTTCGGCCGCCAGGTCTTCCACGTAAACAGCCCCGTTTTCGGGCCCGATTTCCTGGAGCACCTGCCCGGCCCAATCCGTTTCCAGGCCGTGTATCACCACCTTTGCCCCTTCGGCCACACAGCGTTTCGCAATCGCCTTCCCGATGCCGGTAGTGCTGCCGGTTACGATGATCACCTTGTCTTTCAGACGCATGGGTCAGGCAGGTTTTAATACGCTTTTCACGACTTCGCCCCGGTGCATTTTCTCAAAGGCCGGCAGCCAGTCTTCCAGGCCCCAGACCCCGCCGATGATGGGTTGTACATTCAATTGACCGGAAGCAAGCAGGCCGATCACCCGTTCCCATACCGGCCAGTTGTGGCTGAAGCTGCCCTGCAGGGTCACATTCTTCTGCACCAGCGGGTCGAGTGAAAAATTCAGGGGTTGGCGCCCCCAGCCCACTTTGAGGATTTGTCCTTTGGGCCTGACCAGTTGCAAAGCGATTTGCAGGGTCTGGCTGATGCCTGCGGCATCGATGACCACGTCGGCACCCATCCCGTCGCGGGCGTTGGCCCATGCCGAGGCATCCCCTACAATAGGCTCGCAGCCGTATTGCCTGGCGATATTCAGCCGGGTTTGATCCGATTCCAGTCCGACGATGGCGACCTGCCCGCCGCAGAGCTTTGCAACGGCAGCGCATAGAATGCCGATGGTACCCGGCCCCAGCACCACCACCCGGTCACCAGGCTTGATGTTGCCGTTCATGGCCACGGCATTGTAGGCCACGCAACAGGGTTCGGTCAGGCAGGCCTGTTCGAAGGAAAGGTTGTCTGGTACCCGGTGCAGGCAACGTGCCGGCACCCGCACGTATTGCGTCATGGCCCCATTCACGCCATATCCGAACCCTTTCCGGTCTGGGTCGAGGTTATAGAAACCGGCTTTGGTCATGGGGCTTTCCGGGTTTATGACGGCCGCCGTTTCACTGACCACCCGGTCCCCTTCCTTCCACTCCTTCACATTTTTGCCGCGTTTTGCGATCACCCCGCCAAATTCATGCCCCAGCACCACCGGGTAATTCACCGGCCAGCTGTGGTCGGCCGTCCACTGGTGCAGGTCGCTGCCGCACACCCCCACATTTTCGACCTGAAGCAGCACGTCGTCATCCCCGAAAGCGGGCACCCCCAGTTCGCGTATTTCCACAGACCCCTTTTCTGGGGCGTAGTTCACCACGCCTATCATTTTTTCAGCCATACATCACTTTTTTAAATTGGAAATATCCCCATACCCATGGATGGTCGAGCAGATCAGCCGGAGCGATTCCTCCAGGTTCCCGTCGGCTGTTTTAAAGGCATCGGCATCGATGGTGAGCGGGGCGCCCAGCACCACCAGGGGGGCGCCATACGCCGGGCATTCGATGGCCTGCTCCAGGGACAGCCCGCCCACTGCCTGCACGGGGATGCTCACCGCCTGTACCACCTCCCTGAGCCGGTCAAGCGGGCTGGGCATGCGCTGGCCCCGGGCGGCGATGCCCCGGCGCTCGTCAAAGCCGATATGGTGCACGATATAATCGCAGCCGAGCTCCTCCAGCTCCCGGGCGGCCTGTACCATGTCGGGGCACCCCAGGTTGTCGCCCATTACCTTGACGCCAAAGTCTTTCCCGGCCTGCACCACGCATCGAATGGTTTCGGGGTGCGCCCGGGCCATGACCACGACATGGGTGGCCCCGGCCTTGGCCATCATCTCCGCTTCGAGGTATCCGCCGTCCATGGTTTTCAGGTCAGCCACAATGGGTACCCCGGGGAATGCCTCCCGCAATTTGCGCACCCCGTGCAGGCCTTCGGCCAAAATCAGGGGGGTGCCTGCCTCGAGCCAGTCGACGCCTGCCCGCAGGGCCATGGCCGCCGTTTCCAAAGCTTCATCGATGTTCGTGAGGTCGAGGGAGATTTGTACGATGGGTTTCACAGGGGATGTATTACGGAACCTTAAGGTATGAAACTTTGGAGCCCCGAACAAATCAGCAGGCAGGAGCATTTCGCCTCAACCAGGCCGCCTAGTTTAACAAAATTTCATCGATAAACACCCACCCTTTTGCCCCTGCCCCGGGGTGCCACCCGGGCAGTTTGCCTATGGGCTTCAGGCGCACCCGAATCTGGTCGAACGCCTCTTCGGGCAGGGGGCAGGTCAACACCCCAAAACGGATTTCCCCGATTTCATGGGAGACGGGCACCTTGGGGGCCGGTATTTTTTTCCAGGTGTTGGCAGTACCGATCCAGATTTCCAGCTCTTCGGGCGGGAAAATGTAGGCCCCTTCATGGTATAAAAGGCTCAGGCCGATTTCCCGGGGCCCCGGGCCCTTGTCCAGTCCCAGTTCGAGCTCAAAGGGTTCATCGGTGAATCCCAGCCATTCCCCTGAGGTGTGGTTCAACTTGGCTTTTACCCCATCCATAAGGGTTTGTGCGCCCTGGGCCGCATAGTGTTTGTTGGGCTCATGCACCAGCCTATAGGTCTTTGGGCGGTAGCTGCTTTTAAAGAGGATGCTTTCTGCCGACGCACTGCCATACCAGCCCGCCGCAAACCCTTTTGCCTTCAGATGGGAGGTGGCATGTACCCAGAAGGGCCCCTGGTAATGGGTGCCCGTGGTACTGTCGGGTTCCAGCCCGTCAAGGCGATACCGGATTTCCGTGCCCTGCACAGGGTGTTCCAGGGTAACCTGGACCGAATCGGAGAAAATGAGTTTCTCCGTGGAAATTTCAGGGGCATTCAGGGCATAGGTGACCTGGCTGGCATCAAAACCAAAATCGATCCGGGTATCGGGCAACCGGCTTTGCAGCTCCTCCTTCCAGGCGCTGTTCCAGCCGGGCTGCCAGAAGTAGAGTTCTTTCAGGTGCCCGAACCTGGCCAATTCCCCGATTACCTCCCGGTCAAAGCCATTGCCTGAAAGGGTGAGCTTGCTCAGTTTCGGCAGGGGGGCCAGGGCTTTGAGCTGGTCGGGGTGAAGACTGGTAAAGTTCAGGCGGATTTCTTCCAGGTTCGGAAACCCCTGCAAAAGGGAAAGGTCTACCCCTTCCAGGGGCATCCCGTTTAACTGGAGTCGCACCAGCTGGGGCGCTACCGCTTTCAGGTCGTTCAGGCTCCGGGGATCAAAGGCGCTCTGCACGTAATAGGTGGCTTCCAGGGCCGGGGCATCCGGATAAAGGGGGGCTACCCGCCTGAAGGAGGTATTCAGGGCCCCAATATCCTTTTCCCGGGCCGCGGGGAACGTATATTTTGAGGCGGTGGCACCTTTCTCAAGCCATTGCCACAAGGGATGTTCCGGGTCCAGTTCGGCCAGGGCCTGGTTGTGTATATCTGCCGAGGCGACCCACACATCCAGGATTTCAAGTTCCTCTATAGTGAGCTGAGGTTTGTTTTTCGGAGGCATGTGTTTTTTTTCGGACAGGGGCAGGTGGATCCGCGCTGTGAGCAGTGCTTCCGCCGTGTCTCCAACGGCCAGCAGGGGTCCTGATTTCCCGCCTTTTATGTACCCGTCCCAGCCATCGAGCCGCAGCTCCCCTTTGGTTTTCCCCTCCCGGTGGCACGCGACGCATTTTTTGTCGAAAATGGGCTGTATGAGTTCGTGGTAGACCAGGTTGCCTGACCGGTCTGCAGAGGCGGTGGAAGCAGACAGGAGCGGGCCGGCTATAAAATCTTCCCCATGGGTGACCTCGGCCCCGAAATGCCCGGTGCCCACCAGGCCCGCCAGGGCGAGGATCGCCAATCCCTGTTTGAATCGCAGGGGCAAACCCGCTGCATAATAGAGCAGCAGGGAAAGCAAATAGGTCGCGGTACCCAGCCACTGGTGGTAGGTCAATGCTTCTCCCTCATATTCCTGCCGCTTTAAAAGCAAGCCGGTCAGCACCGTAATGGCGGTAAAATGGGCGGTTATCAGCCAGAGGAACGACAGGGTCAGGTTTTTGAATGGGTTCCTGACAAAGTAAAGCAGGCATGAAAACAGGATCAGGACGATGGGGAAATGCAGGAGCAGAGGGTGGGTCCTGCCCGCTACCTGCAGCCAGACGGGCAGGGAGATGCGATCGTGAAAGACCCATACCACCGCGATCAGTCCGGTCCAGAATACCAGCAGGTAATCCAGTGTCGTTCTCCAATATGCCTGTGACCCTGGTTGCATCCGTATGCCTTTAGGCGATCAAATCGTGCACAACATTGCCGTGGACATCGGTGAGCCGGTACCTTCTGCCCAAATGCTTGTACGTGAACTTCTCGTGGTCAATCCCCATCAGGTGCATAACGGTGGCCTGGAAATCGTGGACGTGAACGGGGTTTTCCGTGATGTTGTAGCCAAAGTCATCGGTTTCCCCGTAAACGATGCCCGATTTTACGCCCCCCCCGGCCATGAAGATGGTGAAGGCCTTCGGGTGGTGGTCGCGGCCATAGTTGTCGGGGGCCAATTTGCCCTGGCAATAATTGGTCCTACCGAATTCACCGCCCCAGATCACCAGGGTTTCATCCAGCAGGCCCCGCTGTTTCAGGTCGGTAATCAGGGCTGCCGAGGCCTGGTCAACGTCTTTGGCCTGGCCGATCATTTGGTTGGGGAGGTTGTCGTGGGCATCCCAGCCCTGGTGGTAAAGCTGTACAAACCGCACCCCGTTTTCCGAAAGCTTCCGGGCCAGCAGGCAGTTTGCCGCGTAGGTGCCCGGCACCAGGCATTCCGGGCCGTATAATTTGATGATGCTGTCGGGTTCCTTGCTCACATCGGTAATTTCAGGCACGGCCGTCTGCATGCGGTAGGCCATTTCGTATTGCTGGATTTTCGTGGTGATCTGGGGGTCCCTGTATTCCTGGTAACCCAGTTCATTCATGGCGGCCAGATGGTCGAGCATTTTTCGCCTCTGGGCGCGGGTCATGTCTTTCGGGTCTGACAGGTACAATACCGGGTCTTCCGAACTGGAAAACTGGACGCCCTGGTGCCTGGCATCCAAAAAGCCATTCGACCATAATTTGGAATATACCCCCTGCCCATTGCCTTTGCCCCGGCTCAGCAAGACGCAGAAGGCCGGCAGGTTTTCATTTTCGCTCCCCAGGCCGTAGCTCAGCCACGAGCCCATGCTGGGCCGGTTGCCCACCTGTGCGCCGGTCTGGAAAAAAGTGAGGGCCGGGTCGTGGTTGATGGCCTCGGTATGCATCGACTTTACGATGCACAGGTCGTCTACGACCGAGGCAATGTGCGGGAAGAGGGAAGAGATCCACGCCCTTGAGGTGCCGTACTGCTTGAAATCAAAATAGGAGCCCACCAGCGGAAAGCGCTCCTGGTTGGCCGTCATGCCGGTCAGGCGCTGCCCCATGCGAATGGATTCGGGCAGGTCCGTGCCGAAATTCTTGTGCAGGTGGGGCTTGAAATCAAAGGATTCCAATTGGGAAGGGGCCCCGTTCTGGAACAGGTAGATGATCCTTTTCGCCTTTGGGGCGAAATGCGGCAGGGCCGCCGCAAGGGCGTCCCCGGCTTCGCGTCGGCCTGAAAACAGGTCGGGCACCAAAAGGGAACCCAGCGCCAGGCTTCCCACCCCCACGCTTAATTTGGACAGGAATTTCCTCCGGTTATGGTGTAGCCCATGTTCGAGTTGCTCTTTTTCCAATTCAGGTTTTCGTTAGGGTTTCTTCCAAATTGTACA
>CAYWZF010000080.1:10747-13498 GCA_964461555.1 uncultured Robiginitalea sp.
CCTGATGGCCAGCACCCTCGAAGCCTCGAGCACCATGGGGTCATTCAGCATCACCAGGGCCTGCAGGGGCGTGTTGGTCCGGTTTCGGGTCACCTCGCACCGATCGCGGTTGCTGCCATCAAAAATGATGGCCTTGGGGGGCGAAACGGTCAGTTTGATGAAGTTGTATATGCCCCGCCGGTAGAGTTTGTCGCCGTGATCCTGCACATAGGTCGCAAGGGTTCCCCTTCCTGAAGTGGCCGCTTCCCAGAGCCCGGGGGGCTGATACCCTTTAACGCTGGGCCCACCAACCTGGTTTACCAGCAACCCGCTGCTGAACAAAACCAGGTCCTGGATGTTCTCTGCAGAGAGGCGCAGCCGGGGTGCCCGGGCCAGGTAACGGTTTTCGGGGTCGTATTTCAGGTGATCGCCCGAGACCACCGACGATTGCCGGTAGGTGGAAGACATCAGTATTTTCTTGATGAGCCCCTTGATGTCCCAGCCGCTTTCCATGAAATCGGCAGCCAGCCAATCCAGCAATTCGGGGTGGGTGGGCAAATCGCCCTGCATCCCGAAATCCCCTGCCGATTTTACGATGCCCCGGCCAAATATTTCCTGCCATATCAGGTTCACAAAAACACGGGAGGTCAGGGGGTTGTCGGCCGAGGTGGTCCAGCGGGCCAGCCCCAGCCTGTTTTTTTCGTACCGGTCTGGAAATTCCAGGATGGATTTGGGGGTCGAGGCCTCCACCGCCCGGGTTTTGGCATCATATACCCCCCGGTCGAGGATGTAGGTGGTCCTTTTTTCATCGGCATCCAGCTCGCCCATTACCGAGACGCGAAGCTGCTGGGTGTCGGGATAATTGATAAAGGTCAAAACTTCCTCGATGTCTTTTTGGCCGAGTTCCAGAACCGGGGTCTTGGCGGGCTTGGACTGGCTCACGTCCCCTTCAAAGCCCTTTTCGCGGGAATTGTTGAAAAAGGCAAATACCTGATAGTATTCCTCCTGCGAAATGGGGTCGTATTTGTGGTCGTGGCACTGGGCACATTCCATGGTCATCCCCAATATTCCCTTGCTAAAGGTGTTGGTCTTGTCCAGTACATACTCGATCCGGTATTCCTCGTCGATAACGCCGCCTTCCTCGGTGTATTTGTGGTTGCGGTTGAAGGCTGTCGCGAGCACCTGTTCCTTGGTGGGGTTTGGTAGCAAATCCCCGGCCAGCTGCCATTGCAGGAAGACATCGTAAGGTATGTTTTCATTGAAGGCATGAATGACCCAGTCGCGGTACGGCCACTGGGTGCGGACCTCATCATCCTGGTACCCGTAGCTGTCGGAGTACCTTGAGATGTCGAGCCATAACACCCCCAGCTTTTCGCCGTACGAGGGCGCTGCCAGCAGTTCGTCGAGCAGCTTTTCGTATGTGTTCGGGGCCTTGAACCCGGCATATCGCTCCATCAGCGCTTCTGAGGGGGGCAGGCCGGTCAGGTCAAAGCTGGCCCTTTTGAGCAGCTCGTAGGGTTGGGCCTCCGGGTTCGGGGCGAGGTTCCGCTCTTCCAGGGCCTCGAAGATGAACCGGTCGATCTCGTTGGTACCATGGGCGTTTTGCGGAACGGACGGTTTTTCGATTTTGGAAAAGGCCCAATGGGGTTCGTAGGGGGCCCCCTGCGAGATCCATCGTTTTATCAGCTCTATTTCGTGTCCGGTAAGGGACAGGTTCGATTCAGGAGGCGGCATCACCGTGTTGGGATCTTTGGAGCTGATCCGGTGATAAACCTCCGATTCCTCGGGTTTGCCCGGTACCAGGGCATACCTGGAGGCGTCATCCTTCAAGGCCGCATAGGCCCCTTCGGCCAGGTCCAGGCGCAGGTCTGCCTCCCTTTTGTTGGCATCCGGGCCATGGCAGACGAAACATTTATCGGAAAGGATGGGGCGGATGTCAAAATTGTAGCTGACCAGGGTGTTCGGGTCGGTGGGTAAAGCGCCCGGCGCACTCCGGTTGCAAGACCCGGTGATTACCACCAGGCAAAGCAATAGGAATGGGAATGCAAGGTTTCTCGAGGTCATTGTAAAGAGCCCCCCGTGAAAAGTGACGGGATTCGGTTTCCAAAGAAAAAGTAGTAAAAAAAAGCCAATTGGAAGCGAAAGGTCTAAAAGCCCCCCGAAATCTGCCGCAAGGAAGGTGCTGGTCTGGGGTTGCGATCTGGAAACCGTTGCAAGCTTACTTAGGGCATGTCAAGGTTTCTCAGGTCATTTACCGTCCTTGCCCGAATTTCGAAATGATGAACCTGGTGCATGGCACTGTCGCCAACAGGGGATTGGGCCTCAATCCCGATTTTAACGGCATTTTGATCCGCCATGGAGGTCAACCGCGCCATCCTGAAGTTTTCGCCATCTACCGACCAGTGCATGGAATAGATGCTGCCTTTGCGCACGAGTGCCAGCCAGACCCTCTTTTCCCCATTCAGCATTGCCCCGTTGGCGTCATCTGAAGTCCCTTTGGTTACCACCGAAACGATGCCGGGCCCCGTTGCATCGGAATTTTCAAAGGCCAATTTGATCCAGTTCAGGCTGTCGATATGGAGCATTACGGCCACGGCATTCCATTGGGCTGAAAAATCGGGTTGAACAAGGGCCTTTGCGACAAAATCTCCTTCAACCTCCTTATACAAAAAGGGCGCCGACCCGACAATAGTGCTGTCTTCAGGGCTATTGAAAAAATCAGTCCCCCTGGTTGCCGTAATTTTGAGTGAATTGTTCTCAACTACGTAGGAT
>CAYWZF010000081.1:0-13417 GCA_964461555.1 uncultured Robiginitalea sp.
AAAGGGTCATCTATTTCCAGGGGGGCAAGGCCGTTGGCTATGACCAGAACCAGGGCAGCCTCGGGGAATTCAAGGCCTCTGTGAGCGGGGGCGACAACTGGCTAATCCAGATCGGCGACGAGCGTTACGAAATCGTAGAAGCGATCATCTTCGGAGGATAGCACCCTTGCACCCTCTTTCTGAAAAACCGCACCGACCAATGCGTGGGTGCGGTTTTTTCGTCGGGGCCTCCTTCCATCCCATTCCCAATGAAGGTTGATGGGATAAAACAACCCATAATTGCTTGTGGATTAAAAAGCAAAAAATTACCTTACCTCTTTAAACCTCATTTTCTAGACCCCGATGTATGAAGCATCTACTCTACCTCCTGGTCTGGCTGCCCGCACTGGGTTTTTCACAAAGCCAGAAAGACATCGACACCGTAGCCATTGCCATCATCGACAAGATGGGAGAGGTCCTCGGCAGCCTCGAAGCCGTTTCGTTTGACCTGAGCACCGTGCACGACGAGGCCAATGAGGCCGGTTTGCTGGAGCGCCAATTCAATTCTCACCGCGTCTTCATGCGCGGGCCCGACCGGTTTACCATCCGCTCCCACGGGGATAAAGGGAGTCGCGGCTACTGGTACAACGGTTCGTTCATGACCTGGTATTCGTATGACCAGAACAACTATGTGACCCTGCCCGCCCAGGGAAGCATCATCAGCGCCATCGACAGCGTGAACACGACCTTTGGCATCCAGTTCCCCGGGGTAGACATTTTGTACCCTTCTTTTGCCGATGACCTGCTTGCCGAGTTCGACCAGATCCAATTTGCCGGCATAAAAACCGTGGAGGGCATCGAATGCCTCCATATCCTTGCCGAAAACCAGACCTGGAATTTCCAGCTCTGGATTGAGAACGGCGCATTTTACCTCCCAAAAAAATACCTTATTTTCAAAAAGGGGAATACCCCGGAGGTCAACGAAGGCACTTTTAACAACTGGGATACGAATGTGTCCCTGCCTGACGCCATTTTTGAATTCACCCCTCCCCAAAATGCGAACCTGATCAGCATCATGCCCAAGAACTAAAACGGATCCAACAATGAATCGCCTTCCTATAACCTTAGCCAAGATTTCCCTGTCAGCACTTTTGCTGCTCTTTTTGATGCCCACCCAGCTGGAAGCACAGCGCATGGGCCACAGGGCTTCCAGGAGTACCATGTCGCGCCCGGCGGCAAGGCCCTCTGCCCCGGCAACCCGCACCCCCAGCCGCCCCGCCCAGGCCACCCGGCCCAGCAGCCCGGGCAGGTCAAGCATCAATGGAGGTTATCAGAAAACCGCCAACCGGGATATCGCCAGGCCTTCGACCCGCCCGGCAGACCGCTCGGTGCAAACCAGCCGCCCGTCTGCCACCGACCGGAGTGCCACCAGGCCGAATGACCGCTCTGGCGTCCGGACCTCAGAGGTGACCCGCCCCGGGGCTTCGCGGGAGGCAAACGGAAACCGGGTCAACGCAGGAAACCGGGTCAACGCAGGGAACCGGGTCAATATCGACAACAGCCGGAATATCAACATCAACAACCGGAATACCTATGTGCGCGTGAGCCCCAGGGCGTATGTGCGGCCCCCGTACATATGGGGCGGGTTTCATTTCTACTGCCACAGCCCGTATTACTGGCATCCCTACTCTGCCTGGTACTGGGGTCCCGTATGGCATCCGTGGGGCTTCTTTGTGGCCACCCTGGCCACGACCGCCATCATCGTCAGCATTACCAACGATGCGGGCACCCAGGAGCAATACCACTATGACCAGGGCAATTACTACATCAAGACAGATAGCGGGTACGAAGTGGTACAGGCCCCCGTGGGAGCCACGGTGAATTCGATCCCCGACACGGCAGAAAAGGTACAGGTTACTGAAAACACCTATAATTACTACTACGGCGGGGCCTATTACGAAAAGAATGCCGAGGGCTATACCGTAGTTCCGGCCACCGCCGGCACCATCGTGCCCCACCTGCCGGAAGGAGGAGAAGAAGTGAAAGTGGGTGACCGGACCTACGTAAAATTCGGAGAAACTTATTACCAGCCCATTCAGGTAGACGGGAAAAACATGTACGAGATCGTGGAGGTGAAGCCTGAATCCTGATCAGCCCCTGCCTACAGACGATCATGAAAGCCCGGGAATGCATCCCGGGCTTTTTTAATGGGATGGCTGCCCCCACCCGCCACCCATAATATACCCACCCTCCCTGCAACCCGGCATCAGCCCCTCCCCCACCCGCCAAAACGGCGTGAAACCCCGGTGTGGAGCGGTCGGGCACAATTTTTGTTGTGATGCAAGCAGATTTGCACTACTTTTAATTTATGGCCTCGCAAACCCTCATAGAGAAGGAGAACAAGGAGATCGCCAAGCAGTACAAGGAACTGCTGCGCATCAGCTACCAGACCCTGTCCGATGACGACAAGAAGCTCATCAGGCAGGCGTTTGACGTGGCCGTGGATGCCCATAAAGACCAGAGGCGCAAATCGGGGGAGGCCTATATCTTCCACCCCATTGCCGTGGCCAAGATCGTGGCCTCCGAGATCGGGCTCGACGCGGTTTCCATCGCCTCGGCCCTGCTGCACGACGTGGTGGAAGACACCCCGTATACCCTCGACGACATCGAACGCATGTTCGGGGAGACCATTGCCCGCATTGTGGACGGCCTTACCAAGATCGCCCACATGAACAAGGACATGAACATCTCCCAGCAGGCTGAGAACTTCCGCAAGATGCTGCTGACCCTGCACGACGACGTGCGGGTGATCATCATCAAGATCGCCGACCGCTACCACAACCTGCTCACCATGGACTCCATGCCCGAAAACAAGCAGGTAAAGATCGCCTCGGAGACGCTCTACATCTACGCCCCCCTGGCCCACCGCATCGGGCTGTACAACATCAAGACCGAACTGGAAGACCTCAGCCTGAAATACACCGAGCCGGAGGTATACCACGACATCCAGAGCCGGATCGAAGACACCAAGGAAGAAAATGAGCGCTACATCAAGGACTTTACCGATGTGATCCGCGATTCCCTCGACAAGGAAGGGCTGCATTACAGCATCAAGGGACGGATGAAATCCATCCATTCCATCCGGCGCAAGATGCAGACCCAGAACGTGAGCTTCGACCAGATCTACGACAAGTTTGCCATAAGGATCATCTACAAGTCTGACCGCAGAAACGAAAAGTTCCTGGCCTGGAAGATCTACTCCGTCGTCACGGACCACTTCACGCCCAACCCCGTGCGGCTGCGCGACTGGATCTCCTCGCCCAAGAGCACCGGCTATGAGGCTTTGCACATAACCGTAATGGGGCCCAAGGGCCGATGGGTGGAGGTGCAGATCCGTTCCGAACGCATGCATGAAATCGCCGAAAAGGGATATGCCGCCCATTTCAAGTACAAGCACGGCAACCAGAAGGAACAGGGCATCGAAATTTGGCTCAACCGCCTGCAGGAAGCCCTGGAGAACGCCAACGGCAACGCCGTGGATTTCGTGGAGGAATTCAAGCTCAACTTGTACTCCAAGGAGATCTTCGTCTTTACCCCGAACGGGGAGCTCAAGTCGCTCCCCAAAGGCGCCACCCCCCTCGACTTCGCCTTCAACATCCACACCGAGGTGGGCATGCGCACCCGCGGGGCCAAAGTGAACGGGAAGCTTGTGCCCCTGAACACCGTGCTTCGAAGCGGCGACCAGGTTGAGATCATCACCTCCGAAAGCGCCAAGCCCAACCAGAACTGGCTCGATTACGCCACCACGGCCCGCGCCCGGTCGAAGATACGGTCGTGCCTGCGGGAAGAAAAGAAAGAACTGGCCACCGAGGGCCGGGAGGTCCTGCGCCGCAAGCTCAAGTCGTTAAAGATCAACCTGAACGAAGATGTGATCAACAAGATGGTGGTCTATTTCAAGCTGCAGACCAGCCTCGATCTGTTTTACCGGGTTGGGAACGGGGCCATTGACAACCAGGAGCTGCGCGATTTTGCCGCCTCTTACAACAACGCCTTCATCAGCTTCTTCAAGAACAAGATCAGGCGCAGGCAGGTGCCGGCAGACATCGACCGCGAAGAGATCACCTCCAAGTACGACATGCTGGTCTTCGGCAAGGAAGAAGAACGCCTGAACTACACCCTCTCCAAATGCTGCAACCCGATCCCCGGCGACGAGGTGTTCGGCTTTGTGAGCGTGAACGAGGGCATCAAGGTGCACAAGAAAAACTGCCCGAACGCCATTGCCCTGCAGTCAAACTACGCCTACCGCATCATCGCTGCCAAATGGATCGATTCGAGCCAGCAGGAATTCACGGCCGAGATCCGCATGAGCGGCATCGACAACCTGGGGCTGATCAACGCCATCACCGAGGTCATCTCAGACGAGATGCACGTGAACATGCGCAATATCAACTTCAGCACCGACGGGGGCACCTTCAGCGGGCGCATTACGGTGGTGGTCAAAAACAAGTCCACCCTCAAAAAACTGATGGCCAACCTGAAGGAGATTAGCGGCATCGACAAGGTTTCACGGGTCTGAGAGCCAAAGCCACCCTTAAAATCGTCTCCACGATTTACATAATCCTAATTTTAAGCGTATTTTTGTGGCTGGATACTCAGTAAAGGGCATGGCCACCAAAGATCAGGAAATCGTACGCAACGTCTTTACCACCTTCCTGGAAGACAACGGGCACCGGAAAACCCCGGAGCGCTACGCGATCTTGCAGGAGATCTACGACAGCGACGACCATTTTGATATTGAATCGCTCTATATCAAGATGAAGAACAAGAACTACCGGGTCAGCCGGGCCACCCTGTACAACACGATCGAACTGCTGCTGGAGTGCAAATTGGTGCGCAAGCACCAGTTTGGCAAAAACCAGGCCCAGTACGAGAAGTCGTATTTCGACCGGCAGCACGACCATGTGATCATGACCGATACCGGCGAGGTGATCGAATTTTGCGACCCCCGTATCCAATCCATCCAGAAAACGATCGAAGAAGTCTTCGATATCAAAATCAACAATCACTCGCTTTATTTTTACGGAACCCGCAACCGTAAGGAAGAAGCTTCAAACTAAGCCAATCCGACCGATGTCTGTAGATCTGCTGCTCGGCCTCCAGTGGGGAGACGAGGGAAAAGGAAAAATCGTTGACGTTCTCACCCGCGATTACGATATCATCGCCCGCTTTCAGGGCGGGCCCAATGCCGGGCATACCCTCGAATTCGACGGGATCAAGCACGTGCTGCACACCATCCCCTCCGGGATCTTCCATCCCAAAGCGGTCAACGTGGTGGGCAACGGGGTGGTCATTGACCCGGTCATTTTCCGCAAAGAGCTTGAAAAGCTGCAGGGCTTCCCCATCGACATCCGCAAAAGCCTGCTGATCTCCCGCAAGGCCCACCTGATATTGCCCACGCACCGGCTGCTTGATGCGGCTTCGGAAGCCTCCAAGGGGAAGGCCAAGATCGGCAGCACCCTGAAGGGGATCGGGCCCGCCTACATGGACAAGACGGGGCGCAACGGCCTGCGGGTCGGCGACCTGGAGCTGCCCGACTGGAAAGAACGCTACCGGGTACTGGCCGACAAGCACGAGGCGATGATCCACTTCTACGACGTGGAGATCCAGTACGACCTGCACGAGCTGGAAGCGGAATTCATGGCGGCCGTGGAAGACCTCAAAAAGCTCACCTTCATCGACAGCGAGGAATACCTGTACCAGGCCCTTCAAAACGGGAAGAAGATCCTGGCAGAAGGGGCCCAGGGCTCCATGCTCGACATCGACTTCGGCACCTATCCGTATGTCACCTCGTCCAATACGACCGCCGCGGGGGCCTGTACCGGCCTGGGCATTGCCCCGGGAAGCATCCGCGACGTCTTCGGGATTTTCAAGGCCTATACCACCCGGGTCGGCAGCGGGCCATTCCCCACCGAGCTCTTTGACGAAGACGGGGCCACCATGGGGCGCGTGGGCCATGAGTTCGGCGCCACCACCGGCCGGCCGCGCCGGTGCGGCTGGCTCGACCTGGTTGCCCTGAAATACGCCGTCCGCATCAACGGGGTCACCTCCCTGATGATGATGAAGGCAGACGTGCTCAGCGGCTTCGAGACCGTCAGGGTCTGTACCGCCTACAACTACAAAGGCAGGCAGATCGACCATCTGCCCTACACCATCGAGGCAGAGCACATCACCCCCGTCTACACCGAAATGCCGGGCTGGAAAGAAGACCTCACCGGGTTGGGCCATGCCTCCCAATTGCCCGAAAACCTGAACCGCTATATCGCCTTTCTGGAAGCGGAATTGCAGACCCCCATCTCCCTTGTCTCGGTAGGCCCCGACCGTACCCAGACCATCCGCAGGGGCGGGGCCGGTTCCTAAAAGGGTGTGAAAGCGTGGCCTGCCCCGCGAAAATTGTGCTACTTTTGGACAAAATCCCTGGCGTGAGAACGATCCTTTTTTTGCTCGGTTGCTGCCTGCCGGTGCTGCGTGCCCCGGCCCAGGCCGACAGCCTGGCGGGCAAACGGATCACCATCGTTTACGGGGGCAACTTCACCAAAGACGAATCGCTTCGACCCGGGGCATCCATTTTCAGCAAAGACAACCGCCAGGTACAGTTCGAGCACCAGGGCGCCGACCTCTGGTGCGATTACGCCCTGCTTTACCAGAAGGAAAACCGCCTGGAGGCAATCGGCAATGTGCGCATGCAGCAGGGCGACTCGGTGATCATGAACAGCGGGTTTGTGCAATACGACGGCAACCTGAAGCTTGCCAAGGCATTTGATGCCGTGCAGCTGACCAACCGCTCGATGACCCTTACCACCGACACCCTCTACCTCGACCGGCAGAAACAGGAGGCCTTCTACCAGGACCACGGCCGCATCGTCGACTCGGCCAATACCCTCACCAGCCGGGTGGGCCGGTATTTCATGGTGACCAAGAAATACCAGTTCGAAGATTCGGTATTGATCCGCAACCCCGAATACACCCTCGAATCGACCCGCCTCGACTACTACACCACCACCCGAAACGCCTATATGTACGGGCCTTCCACCATCACCGGGGAAGATTACACCCTCTATTGCGAGCGCGGCTTTTACGACACCACGGCCGAAGAGGGCTACGGGATCAAGAACACGGAAATACACTACAGCAACCGAATCATCGAGGGCGACAGCGTCTATTTCAACAAGGCCTCAGAATTCGCCTCGGCCACCAACCACATCGTGGTGACCGACACCATCAACAAGGGGGTCATTCGCGCCCACTACGCCGAGGTACACAAGGCGCGCGACTCCCTCTTCGCCACCCGGCGGGCCGTTTCGGTAAGCCTGGTCGAGCAGGACTCCCTTTACATGCACGGCGACACCCTGATGGTGACAGGCCCCCCCGAGGCGCGCGTGCTGCGGGCCTACCACGATGCCCGCTTCTACAAGACCGACCTGAGCGGCAAGTGCGATTCGATCCATTACGAGCAGCTCACGGGCATCACCCGCCTGATCCGCCAGCCCGTCTTGTGGAACCTCGAGAACCAGATGACCGGCGACAGCATTTTGCTGCTCTCCGACCTGGAAACTGACAAGCTCGATTCGCTCAAGGTGCTTGGAAATGCCTTTATAATTTCTGAAGACACCGTTGGCCACCGGGGGTACAACCAGGCCAAGGGGAAGGACCTTTTCGGCAAATTCGAGGAGAACGAGCTGCGCACCGTTGACCTGGTGGGGAACACCGAGGTGGTGTACTACATGTACAACGACCAGGACGATATGATCGGGATCAACAAGACGATCTGCAGCAAAATCAGGCTGAACCTGGAAAAGAGCGAGATCAAAGACATCATCTTTTACACCAACCCTGACGGCGCCCTGTTCCCGGAGGCTGATTTCCCCGACGACGGCCGCCTGCTGAAGGGGTTTGTCTGGAGGGGAGAAGAGCGCATCCGCTCGGCCGACGACCTCTTTGTGGAGGCCGACAACAACCTGGTGCTGCCTGAGATCCGGGGCCTGACCGAACCCATAGACCGCGAGGCCGAAGAGGAAACGGAGGGCGAAGCGGCAGGGTTGCCTTCGGGAAAGGGTCCTCCGGCGAAAAAGGGTACCGTGGCAACGCCCGCCCCAAAGAAACCGCCCAAACCCCAAAATACCCCGTGAACCCCGATTTTCTGAAATACCAGGCACAGACCAGTGCCCACCCGCTGGGCCTGGAAGTGGCGCGTGCCCGCGGGAGCTACGTCTATGATACCCGCGGGAAGGCCTACCTCGATTTTGTGGCGGGCGTATCTGCCTGCGGCCTGGGCCATTGCCACCCTGAAGTGGTAGAGGCCGTGCGCCAGCAGGCCGGCCGGTACATGCACGTGATGGTCTACGGCGAATTTGCCCTCGAACCGGCCGTGAGCCTGAGCCGGGAACTGGCCGAAGCCCTGCCGGCGCCCCTGGAATGCACCTACCTGGTCAATTCAGGGACCGAGGCCATGGAAGGGGCCATCAAACTGGCCCGGAGGGTCACCGGCCGTACCGGGCTTATCGGCGCATTCGACGCCTACCACGGCAACACCCTGGGCAGCATGAGCCTGATGAGCTACGAAGCCCGCAAGGCCGCCTTCCGGCCCCTGATGCCCGGGGTGCGGCACATCCGCTTCAACCACTTCGATGACCTGCAGCAGATCGGACCCCGCACCGCCGCCGTGGTGCTCGAGACCATACAGGGCGGGGCGGGTTTCATTTTGCCTGCCCCGGGCTACCTGGAAGCCGTCCGCCGGCGCTGCGATGAGACCGGGGCCCTGCTGATCCTCGATGAGATACAGCCCGGCTTTGGCCGTACCGGCAGGTTATTCGCCTTTGAGCACTACAACTGCGTGCCCGACATTGTGGTGATGGGCAAAGGGATGGCTTCCGGCCTGCCGGTGGGGGCCTTCTCGGCCTCCCGCGCCCATATGGACACGCTCACCCGCCCGAAGCTCGGGCATATCACCACCTTTGGGGGCAACCCCGTGATCGCTGCGGCCGCCCTGGCCACCCTGCGCGTACTGCGTACCTCGAACCTGGTAGCCGATACCCTCGAAAAAGAAGCCCTGTTCCGCAAGCTGCTGGTGCACCCCCTGATTGAAGAGGTGCGCGGCAAAGGGCTGATGCTCGCCCTGATGGTGCGCGAAGCCGCCCTGGCCGACTACCTTGTGTTGCAGGCGATGGAAAAGGGGCTGCTGCTTTTCTGGCTGCTCTTCGAGCCCCGGGCCGTGCGCATCAGCCCGCCCCTGACCCTGTCAGAGCCCGAAATCAGGGAGGGTTGCGCCCTTATCCTGGAGATCCTCGACAGCTACCCGGGGGCTCCTGTTAACTAATTTGTTGATAAGAAACCCCACCCCGGACGGCATCTGACCCCTCAAAAAAAATACTTTTAAAAGCGTACGGAACGCAAAAAGGCACTTATGGAGTACGATCCGAGCGAACAACCTCATGAATCCGTAGGGAAATTCGAATCCATGCTCAAGACCGACGACGTCTACTTCTTCGACGCCGAAGACTTTGAGGAAATCATTCACCACTACCTGAACAACGGCAAGATCTCCCTGGCCAAGAAAGCCATCCGCATGGGCCTGCAACAACACCCGGACTCCCTGGAGCTCCGCCTGCTCGACGTGGAGGTACTCGTGTTCGAAAACCAGTTTGACCGGGCCGAGGCCCTGCTCGACCAGCTCCAGCAGATCGACCCGCAGAATGAGGAGATCTTCATCCAGCGCGCCAATATCCACTCCAAGCAAGACAACCACCCCGCTGCCATTGAGCTCTTGCGCCAGGCCCTGGCCCTGTGCGAAGACGATGTGGACATCTATTCCCTGCTCGGCATGGAGTACCTCTTCCTGGACGATTACACCCAGGCCCAGGCCTGCTTCATGAAATGCCTTGAGGCAGACCCCGAAGATTACGCCTCCCTTTACAACGTGGTGTACTGCTACGAATTCCTGGAAGATTACCAGGGGGGTATCAGCTACCTGAATACCTACCTCGACGCCAACCCGTACTGCCAGGTGGGGTGGCACCAGCTGGGCAAGCAGTACTACACCATCAAGATGTACGCCGAGGCCCTCACCGCCTTCGATTTTGCCATCATCTCAGACGAAACGTTCATCGGGGCCTATTTCGAAAAGGGAAGGGTGCTCGAAAAACTTGGCCGCTACCGCGAAGCCATCGAGAATTACACCACGACCATCGAGATGGACAACCCCACCTCCCACGCCTACCTGCGCATCGGGCGGTGCCACGAAAAGCTGGGAGAAGACGACCAGGCCCGCCACTACTACTACCTGACCGTTCACGAAGACCCCCTCCTCGACAAGGGGTGGCTGGCCATCACCGATTTCTATATCCGCAAGAAAAAGTTTACCAAGGCCCGTGAATACATCAACAAGGCCATCAATATCGACGGGGAAAACCCCACCTACTGGAAGCGCTGCGGGGTGATCCACCAGGGCCTGGGCGACCTCGACGAGGCCGACTACGCCTTCAAGCAGGCCGTAGACCTGGGCAATTACGAACTCGACACCTGGCTGCGGTGGGCCGAGGTGCTGCGCCTGAACCAGGAAACGGAGGCTGCCGCCGAAGTGCTGCTTCAGGGGGCCGAATTCCACCCGGATGCGGCCGAGATCCGCTACCAGCTGGCCGGGGTATGCCATGAGCTGGGGCAGGACCTCGAGGCCTGTGAACACCTGAAGACGGCCCTCGACCAGGCCCCCGGCAAACTCAAGGCCTTTAAATCGGGCTATCCCGAATTCTACCAGGCCGCCTGCGTGCAGCGAATCATCAAAGAGAGCCGGAAAGCATCGGAATAAAAGCGCTACTTTTGCTTTTATTTGCGCATGGAAAACCGGAATTTTCTCCAATACCTCTGGGTTGTGCTGAAAGGGATCGCCATGGGGGCCGCCGATGTGGTGCCGGGGGTCTCAGGAGGCACCATCGCCTTTATTTCGGGCATCTACGAGGAATTGATCTCTTCCATCAACCAGGTGGGGCCGGCCCTGACGGGCACCCTGCGAAAAGAAGGCATCGCCGCCTTCTGGAAAACCATAAACGGCAACTTCTTGCTGGCCCTGCTCTGCGGCATCGCCATCAGCGTGGTTTCGCTCTCGCGCCTGATCAGCTGGCTGCTTGCCCAGCACCCGGTCTTGCTCTGGTCGTTCTTTTTCGGCCTGGTGCTGGCCAGCATTTTCTATGTGGCCCGGGAGATCCGTTCGCGCAGCGCGGCCGTGCTGCTGATGGGGGTACTGGGGGCGGTGCTGGCCTACGGGGTCATTTCCCTGCCGGTCTCCGAACAGAGCGGCGGGCTGCCCTACCTCTTCCTGTCAGGGGCCCTGGCCATCTGCGCGATGATCCTGCCGGGGATTTCCGGTGCCTTCATTCTGGTGCTGCTGGGTTCGTATAAAACTGTGCTCGACGCCGTGCACGAGCGGAATCTGCAGATCTTGCTGGCCACGGGCCTGGGGGCGGTTTTCGGGTTGCTGAGCTTTGCCCGCCTGCTCAAGTGGATGTTCTCCCGCTTCAAGGATGCCACCCTGGCCCTGCTTACCGGCTTCATCATGGGGTCCCTGCCCAAGATCTGGCCCTGGAAGGAAGTGCTGGAAACCCGAGTCTACGGAGATAAAGAAGTACCTGTCAGCGAGGCCAACGTGGCCCCCTGGAATTACGACGGAGATCCGCAATGGGCGGTTGCCCTGCTGCTGGCCATCGTCGGATTTTCCCTTATTTTCGCCCTGGAGCGAATGGCCTCCCGCAAGAACCGCCGTCATTGATGTACCACCCGAGAACCATAACGGACAAAGTCCTCCTGTTCATCAAGGGACTCTCCATGGGCGCCGCCAACAAGGTCCCCGGCGTCTCCGGGGGCATCGTGGCCTTTGTGGTGGGGTTCTACGAGGAATTTATCTATTCCCTGCAAAAGATCAATACCAAGGCCTTCAAGCTGCTGTTCAACGGCCGCTTCCGAAGCTTCTACCGCTACGTGAACGGGCCTTTCCTCTCCATCCTGATCATGGGGATGCTTTTCAGCTACTTCAGCGTTTCCAAGCTGCTGGATTATTTCCTGGAGCGGAAGGAACTCTATGTGTGGGCGTTTTTCTTCGGGATGATCATCGGCTCGATCTACTACATTTCCAAAGATTTTGAGCACTGGAACCGGAAGACCATCTCGATGGGGCTGCTGGGGCTGCTGATCGGGATCTCGATCAGCTTCCTGAGCCCGGCCCGCGAAAACGACAACCTGATATTTATCTTCTTCTGCGGCATGATCAGCGTTTCCGGGATGACCCTCCCGGGGCTTTCCGGTTCGTTCATCCTGATCTTGCTGGGCAACTACGTGCTGCTGCTGGTCGATTCGGTCAATGCGCTCTACGATACCATCGCCGAGATGTTACAGGGCGATTTTTCCTTTGTCAGCAACCAGGAGCGGCTCCACACCCTGCTGATCCTGGCGGTGTTCACCATCGGGTCGGCCACAGGGCTGGTCACCCTTTCGCACCTGCTCGGGTACGTGCTGAAGCACTTCAAGCACCTGACCACGGCCCTGATCATCGGATTTATCTCCGGCTCCCTGGGGGTGGTCTGGCCCTGGAAGCAAACCCTTTTCAAGACCGATGCTGCCGGAAACCACATCCTAGATTCGAACGGCAACCGCATCATCGCCAACTACCAGCGCTATTGGCCCGACATGTCGCAGGCCGACACCTGGTGGGCCATTTTGATGATCGGGGTGGGGCTCGCCCTGCTGATCCTCCTGGAATGGTATGGCAAAAACCGGCTTAAAAATGCGTAGGTTCGGACTGGTCGGCAGGAATATCGGCTATTCGTTCTCCCGGGGCTATTTCGCTGAAAAATTCAGGAAGCTCGGGCTCGAAGACCACCTGTACGAAAATTTCGACCTGGCCGACATTTCGGAGTTCCCCGGGCTGCTGCAAAGCCACCCTGACCTGGTCGGGCTGAACGTCACCATCCCGTACAAGGAGGCGGTAATCCCCTTTCTGAAGGCCCTCGACCCCGAAGCGCGCCTGATCGGGGCCGTCAACACCATCTGCCTGGGGCCCGAAGGCCCCACAGGCTTCAACACCGATGTGATCGGGTTCCGCGAATCGCTCCGGCCCCTGCTCGTCCCCTCAGACCGGCAGGCCCTTATTTTGGGCACCGGGGGTGCCTCCAAGGCAGTGGCCCGCGCCCTGGAAACCCTGGGCATCGCCTTCAGGTACGTTTCGCGCGAGCCGGCGGCCGGGCAACTGGCCTACGACGAGCTGAATGCTGAATTGCTTAAGCACTATCAACTGCTGATCCAGTGCACGCCCCTCGGCACCTTTCCGGATACCGAGCGGGCCCCCGAGCTCCCCTACGAGGCCCTGGGGCCGGCCCACCTGCTGTACGACCTC
>CAYWZF010000082.1:0-13242 GCA_964461555.1 uncultured Robiginitalea sp.
ATCGATTTGGTATGGGGCGCCCCAAGGCCCCATTTCCCGAACATGCCGGTGCGGTACCCCACCGATTTCAGGCGGCTGGGGAGCAAGACCTCCCCGGCGGGAAGGGGGCGTTGCCCTTCGAGGGTGGAGTCGCGGGCCATGGCGCGATAGTCCCAGACCGGGCCGCGGTCGCCCCACTCGTCATTGCCGCGGATGTAGGCATGGGCCGCATGTTTCCCGGTCAGCAGCATATAGCGGGAGGGGGCGCAGACCGGGGCCCCCGCATAGTGCTGTGTAAAGAGCATCCCCTCCCGGGCCAGGCGGTCGAGGTTGGGGGTTTCGATGTGCTGCTGCCCGTAGGCGCCCAGGTCACCATACCCCAGGTCGTCTGCCAGAATGTAAATGATGTTGGGAGGGCCCTGGGTGGCAGCCTGTGGTACTTCCCGCTGCCCGCAAGACAGGCATAAAAGCAACCCCAGCATGGCGCCCCCGGAAAGGGCCAGGCGGTGGTGAATCTTCGGAGGTGCAAGGCGTCTGGGCATACTACCACATTTTAGGGAAAGCTCCCTAAAATACAAAAAATGCTCAGTTGGCTTTCCAGGTGTCCCTGGTTTCCCCGCAGGCCAGCATGGCATCCCCGAAATAGGGGTTCCGCACTTCCTCCTGCTGGCTGATCCACGAAGCGCCCCGGTTGTTGTTCGCCATGGGGCAGAACTGTACGTACAGGGTGCTCCCGTGATGTTCCAGCCCCTGGCCGCTGCCGATGAGCAGCTCTGAAACCTGCCCGAAAACCTCGCGCTGGGCGGGGAGGTCCTTAGAACCAGCGAGGTTCCGGAACCCTTCCCTAAGATCCTTAAGCGAACCTGTTTCAGGCTGCTTGTCGAGGAAGGCAACCGCCTTTTCGGCGGCCAACCCGGCCTTACGGGCATCAGAGGCTACGAGGGCATCTTTCAGCTCCAGGTAAAAGGGCATCAGGCCATCGAAGCTGGCTGTGGTTAACCCCCCCTTCCCCGAGGGCTGGGTGGCGCCCATAGGCATGCCGGTATGTGCTTCATGGCCTGTAGAGGAAGGCCCGCCCCCCGGGTTCATCATGGATTTTTTGCCCTGCAACTGGGCGGCGGCATCAACCGTGAAGGCTCCCTGGGCAACGACTTCTTCCCCGCCCTGCAGCCCATCCAGCACCACGTATTGCTCACCGGTGCGGGGGCCCAGATGTACTTCGCGCATCTCAAAAACGGGCTGGTCGGGCACGGCCCTTATGTAGACCAGAGACCGCTCCCCGGTCCAGAGCACGGCCGAGGCAGGAATCGTAAGCTCGCCGCCTGCCGCAGCCGGCCCGAGCTGGATCTGCCCTGAAAGGAACATACCCGGTTTAAACAGGCCGTTCGAATTGTCGAGTGTGGCCCGTACGGTGACCGTACGGGTACGGGCATCGAGGCTCGGATCGATGAAGTTGATGCGCGCCCGGAATTCCCTCCCCGGGTAGGCATTGCTTTGGATAAGCACCTCCTGCCCGATGCGCAGTTGGGCAATCTGCCGCTCATAGGCGTCAAATTCGGCCCATACCGTGCCCAGATTGCTCAGCCGGGCAAGGGGCTGGCCGGCCATTACATAATCGCCCTCAGAGGTGAGGACCTCGGTAACGGTTCCCGAAACCGTGGCGAGGATGGGAAAGTTCTCGCGCACCTGCCCACTGGCTTCGATGGCGTCGATCTGCGCTTCGGTGAGCTTCCAGTTGCTGAGTTTTTTCCGCACCGCCTGGTACAGGTCGGGCTGTGTCTGTTTCATCGGGAGGGCCGTAAGCAATTCCTGCTGGGCCGCGACCAGGCCCGGCGAATAGATGGTTGCCAAAGCCTGCCCCCTGCCTATGTTTTGGCCCGTATAGTTCACCAGCAACTGTTCGATGCGCCCGTCGAAGTAACTGGCCTGCACCGAGACTGCCTGCGTATTGACAGTCACGGTGCCCGAAAGGCGGAGCGTGCGGTCGTCTTCGGCTGAACCACCCCCCACGCGCACCGTACGTATATCGGCCAGGGCAAGGGCGTTGGGGCTCAGCCTGAACTGCTCGGGGGAAAGGGCTGCGTCCCCAGCCTCGGCAGGAATCAGGTCCATGCCGCAAATCGGGCACTTTCCGGGCTCGGGCTGCAGGATCTGGGGGTGCATGGAGCAGGTCCATCGCACGGTTTGGGGCCCATCGGCGGGGTGGTCGTGGGTCACTCCCACACCGGCCGGTGCAGGCGCAAAGATCAGGTACCCCAGCAACAGTCCGGCGGCCAGGGCAATGCCCGTCCATATGATTGGCCTTTTCATGAGTTGATATTTTTTTTGGGTTGTACGATTTTGGTCAGTTTGCGCAATCTCGGGGAACTTACCGCCCAGAGGACAAAGCCGCTGAACACGGTGATGAGCCCCATCAGGGAAAAAGCGCGAAGCAGGGGGGTGTTGAAATCATCCCGCCCCTGGTAATCCATGGTGTGGGTCATCCACAAAAAGTCGAACCAGCGCCAGCTGCGGTGCCTCACCGTCTGGAACTGCCCGTCCCGTTCGGAGACATAGGCTTTCAGGGCCTCAGGGTGCTGGTAGGTGATCACGTAGGCCGGCAGGGGCCGGCCCCGGTATTCGTGGTGGGGGCCAAGCTCGGTGATGCGCTCCACCGAGGCCACCTGCAGCCCCTCCTTCATATGGGTCCCTGCCACGGCTTGTGCCTCCCCTGCCGTGATCCCGGGGCGCGGCTCGCCCGTGCGGGCATCGAGCAAAAGGGAATCATTGACCCAGTAAAAGGGGGCCCCGGCGATGGAGCGCAATTCCAGGCTGTGCAGCCCCACCCCCTGGGGAAGCACAGGGGCCAGCAGGCCGGTATGGGCCATCGCTCTGGGGGGGAGTTCCCGGAAGGGGTCGCCGTGGATCTCATCGATATCGGTCCAGCTGAAGTACATACCGCTCAGGGTCCAGAACAGGAACTGCACCCCCAGGAATACCCCGAGGTAGCGATGGGCTTTTCGTATGGTAAAGGCTGTTTTTCTGGAAACCATGGTTGTTTTTTTAATTCAGGGATATCGCCCGCAGCCGAAGCGCATTGGCAATGACCGACACCGAGCTGAAGCTCATGGCAGCTGCCGCCAGCATGGGCGAGAGCAATACCCCGAAAAATGGGTAAAGCACGCCTGCCGCCACCGGTACCCCGATGGTATTGTATACCAGCGCAAAAAACAGGTTTTGCCGGATGTTGCGCATTACCTTGGAACTCAGCACGCGGGCCCTGACCAGGGCTTCCAGGTCACCCCTGACCAGGGTGACCGGGGCGCTTTCGATGGCGACATCGGTGCCGGTGCCCATCGCGATGCCCACGTCGCTGGCCGCGAGGGCCGGGGCATCATTGATCCCATCACCCGCCATGGCAACCACCTTCCCCTGCTTGCGGAGCTTTTCCACTTCCTGCAGCTTGTCTTCGGGCAACAAGCCGGCCCTGAAGCCCGAGAGGTCCAGGGATTCGGCCACCGCCCGGGCAGTGCGCTCGTTGTCGCCCGTGAGCATGATCACTTCCAACCCCTTCCCGCGCAGGGCGTCGATCGCCTCCCGACCTCCCGGCTTCAGGCGGTCGCCGATGACCGTAAACCCTATGGCCTCCCCGTCTGAGGCAAGGAAGGAAACGGTCTTGCCGGCTTCCTGGTACGAGCGGGCTGCCTGCGCCAGGCCTTCCGGGATTTCCACCCCGGCCTGCTGCATGAGGCTTTCGTTTCCGAGGGCTACCTGCAGGCCCTGCACCCGCCCGGTCACGCCCTTGCCCGTTACGGCCCTGAAGTCGCGGGCCGCTTCGAGGGCCAGCCCCTTCTCTTCAGCATAACGCACCGTGGCCCGTGCCAGCGGGTGTTCGCTGGGGCTGTTCAGGCTGGCAGCCAGGCGGAGAACCTCATCAGGGCTTTTCCCCCGGGCTGCTTCCACGGCTTCCAAAGAGGGCCGGCCTTCGGTGAGGGTCCCGGTCTTGTCTACCAGCAATACATCTACTTTGGCCAGGGTTTCCAAGGCAGCCGCCTCCCGGATCAGGATGCCGTTCTGGGCGCCCTTGCCCACCCCGACCATGACCGACATGGGGGTGGCCAGGCCCAGGGCGCAGGGGCAGGCGATGATCAATACGGCAATCCCGTTGACCAGGCCGTAAACATAGGCCGGCTCGGGGCCCCAGATGGCCCATACCACAGCGGTGATCGCGGCAGTCATGACCACGATGGGCACAAAATAAGCAGATACCCGGTCGGCCAGGTTCTGGATGGGGGCCCGGCTTCTGCCCGCCTCGTTCACCATCCTTACTATATGGGCCAGCAGGGTGTCGGAGCCGATCTTTTCTGCCTGCATCAGGAACGACTGGTTGCCGTTGAGCGTGCCGCTGCGCACGGTATCGCCGGCAACTTTGTCTACCGGGATGGGCTCACCCGTGATCATGGATTCATCAACGGCGCTCCCGCCCTGGGTAAGGGTGCCGTCTACCGGGATCCTGGCCCCCGGCCTGACGCGCAGGATATCTCCAATCGAAATGGCATCGATCGAAATTTCCTCTTCCACCCCATCCCTGACACGGATGGCCTTATTGGGGGCCAGCTTGAGCAATTCCCTGACGGCTGAATTCGTCTTGCCGTGGGCCCGGGCCTCGAGCACCTGCCCCATCAGCACCAGGGTCAGGATCACCGTGGCAGCCTCAAAATAGACATGTACCTGCCCCCCTTCGGTCCTGAACTGCTCCGGGAAGAAATCCGGGAACAACAGGCCGGCCAGGCTGAAAAGCCAGGCCACCCCGGCCCCGATCCCGATCAGGGTGAACATGTTCAGGTTCCGGTACCGGAGCGAACGGTAGGCCCGCTGGAAGAACATCCAGGTGGCGTAGAAGACCACCGGCAGGGAGAGCCCCAGTTGCACCCAGTTCCAGGCCCCCGGCGACATCAACCGGTACAACGGGTTGCCGGCCAGCATTTCAGACATGGCAATCCCGAAGATGGGCAGCGTAAAGCCCAGCGCCACCCAGAACTTCCGCAGCAGTTTGCGGTAGGTACGCTGCTCTGCCGTGGGCTCCGGATTCACGGGCACCAGATCCATCCCGCAAATGGGGCAGTTGCCCGGTTCTTCCCTTATGAGTTCGGGATGCATCGGGCATGTATACCGGGTATCGGCCGGCGGTTCGAAAGATACTTCCTCCACCAGGTCCATGCCGCAAACCGGGCAGTCCCCGGGTTCCGGATATGTTTTATCCCCTTCGCACCGCATCGGGCAATAATAGGTTCCGGTACCGGAGCCCCTGCCCTGTTGTTTGGGTTCGGCCTGTTTCGGAGGGTCGGCATGCCCGTGTTGGCCGGGCAGGTGAATACTGTAGCGATCGCCGTGCTTTTCCAGGGCCTCCCGGAAAGTTTCAAGGGGGATAGGGCTGGCCATTTCAATAACTGCTTCCCCGGTCTCGAGGTTCACCTCCGCCGAGTGCACGCCTTCTACCCCAGAAAGGGCTTCCTGCACGTGGTTGCGACAGCCGTTGCAGCTCATTCCGTGGATGTGGTATGTCTGTGTCACCGCGGCTCCGGGCGGGTGCAGGCTGTAACGGCCGCCTGCCCCTGATACGGCCTGCTGCAGGGTTTCGACGGGAACCGGACTATCCATTTCGAGCACGGCTTCGGCTTTTTCCAGGTCGACCATGGCCCGTGTAACTCCCGGCACTGCGGCCAGCGCAGCCTCCACGTGGCTGCGGCAGCCCATGCAGGTCATGCCGCGTATGTGATAGGAGTATTTCATGTTTAATTTGTTATGGTTTCCGCAACCGTACCGCAAGTAAGCATTTTATCGCCGAAATACGGGTTGCGGATCTCGGCCACATCGCTGAGCCAGTACCCTCCCTTGTTGCCGAAGGCCATGGGGCAATACTGTTTGTAAAGCGTGCCATTGCTCAGGGAGGCGGCAAAGTACGGTTCGCTTTTTGCGATAAATTCTGAAAAGAGCGCCCGCTGGGCTTCCACATCCTGTTCTTTGGCCATGGCGGCTGCGAGGGCTCTGAGCTCAGGCTGGCTATCGCCAAGCGCTTCCTGCAATGCATTTGCGGCCACGGAAGCGTCGGAGGCGCTGGTCTCTACGAGCGATTTCCTGAGGTGCATATAGTATTTCCAGGCGTTTGACACCGTGGCATCGGCAAACTGCGGGCCGGTTTGCGGCAAGGCTGAGGGCACCTCCGATTGGGCTGCCTGCTTTTCGGCCTGGTCGGTTTTCCCGCCACAGGAAAGCAGTAAGCCGGTGATTGCTGCCAGGCAAATGAGTCGGATTTGGGGAATTCTGGTCTGGTGCATCTTCATGATTAACTAGGTATAAAATTACAGGTTACTTACTTTTCTTCAGCCCCCGATGCCTGTTCGGCAGTCAGGTAATTCACCAGGGCTCCCTGGCTCAGGTAGCCCTTCAGGGCCTCGGTACGCTCCAATTGCAGTTTCAGTTCCATTTCCTGCATTTCGAGCAGCTCGGAGAAATCGACCTGTTCGGTCTCGTACTGCTTCAGCAACAGGTCTATGGCCTGCCGCGTGCGGGTGCTGTTCCCGGTTTGGGCCTCAAAGCGGATGCGTTCCGAAACCTGCCCTTGCCAGGCCCCTTGCAGCAAGGTTTCCAATTGGTTGCGACGGGCTGTTTCCTCGGCCTTCAGGGTAGCCTGTCGAATTTCGTTCTGCCGGGTACGCGACCGGTAGGCCCCGTTGAAGATCGGCACGGAGAGGGAAACCATGGGCATCCACATGTCCATGCCGTTATCCATGATCTCCACATCGGTCAACCGCGACATCAGGATGTAATCAAGGCCAACCATAAAACTGGGAGTAGCCGACTTGCGGTTCAGGGCTTCTTCGCGCACTACTGATTCATAGAGCCGGCCGTATTTTTCCAGTTCGGGGAGAGGCCCCAGGGCAGGGAAATCGGGCTCGGGCAGCGATTCAGGCAGTTGGGTCGCCGTAAAGCTTATAGGGGCTTCCGCCGTATTCAGCAACCTGAAAAAGGCGAAGGAAGCTGCCCTGAACCTGGTCTCGACCATCTGCCATTGGGCCTCCACCTCACTTTTGCGGATATCGATGCGAAGGACATCGACGGCAGAGGCGCGGCCCGTTGCGATGGAGGTGAGCGCCACCTCCCGATACGCGTCGAGCAGAGTGCCCTGGGTTTTCAGTATCCCGATTTGCTGGCTCATGGCCTGCAGCTCGAAATAAGCCTGGGCAATTTGCAGCCTCAGCTGCCGCCTGCCGATCACCCAGTCGAGGTAATCGGTTTCGGCCATACTGGAGGCATAGGCTTCGCGGGCTGTTATCTGGCCAAAGGCGGGGAGCATCTGCCGAACTGAAAACTTTGCACGCTGGGCCCCGGTGCGCGTTTGCATCTCCGGGATGAAATACCCGACATCGAACTGGGTATCGGGCAGGGCAAGGGCCTCTTCCACCTTTTCCCCCGCCAGGTCATAACGCAAACGCAGGGCCTGGAGTTCGGGGTTGTTGTTTTCCCCGAGGGTCACGAAATAGCCAATGTCCTGGGCCTGGAGCGATAGGCCCATCCCCAGCAGGAGCGAAAGCACGAAACACCTTTGATCCATTTTCATGTCAGTTCATTTTGGTCCGGTCCGGCAGCGCGTGCCGCATCAGAGCGAGTACAACGAATTTCTTCCCGCCACCCGTAAAGGACGGGTACGACAAAAAGGGTGATCAGGGCGATAAGCATGCCACCGAAACTGGGGATGGCCATGGGAATCATGATATCACTGCCCCGCCCCGAGGAAGTGAGAACGGGCAACAGGGCCAGCAGGGTGGTGGCCGTGGTCATCAGGCAGGGCCGGATGCGCCGCTCCCCGGCTTCCACCACGGCCTCACGCACCGCCTGGGCCGTGTTGGGTCGGTTTTCACGGAACGACTGCACCAGGTAGGTCGTCATGACAACCCCATCGTCGGTGGCAATACCGAAGAGGGCTATAAAACCTACCCAGACAGCCACACTCAGGTTGATGGGGTGCATGTGGAAGAGCTCACGAAGGTTTTCTCCGAAGAAGTTCAGGTTGAGGAACCAGTCTTGCCCGTAGAGCCAGATCAGCATGAAGCCGCCCGAAAAGGCTACGGCAACCCCGGCGAATACCAGCAGGGAGGTGGCAGCGCTCCGGAACTGGAAGTAAAGGATCAGGAAGATAAAGAACAGGGACAGGGGTACCACCACCTTAAGGGTCCGCTCGGCCCGCAGCTGGTTTTCATAGGTTCCCGTAAAGGCATAGCTGATACCCTCGGGCACCAACAGCTCACCACTATCGATTTTTTGGAGCAGGATGGCCTGGGCGTTTTCGACCACATCGACCTCGGCGTAGCCATCGAGCTTGTCGAACAACACATAGCCCACCAAAAAGGTGTCTTCGCTTTTGATCATCTGGGGGCCCCGTTCGTACCGGATCCTGACCAGTTCGCCCAGGGGCACCGGTGAACCCTCAGCCGCCGGCACGTAAATGCCGCTCAGGTCTTCGGGCTGGTCGCGGAGTTCGCGTGGGTAACGCACCCGGATCGAATAGCGTTCGCGCCCTTCAACGGTCTGGGTCAGGGGCATGCCTCCCACGGCCACGGAAAGTACCTCGTGTACCTGTTCCACCGATATGCCGTATCGCGCGAGGCGCTCCCGGTCGATGTCGATGAGCAGGTAGGGCTTGCCCACAATCCGGTCGGCAAAAACAGCTTCATCCTTTACCCCGTCGGCCTGTTTCAGCGCCTCTTCCAATTCCAGGCCAAAGGCTTCAATGGTAGCCAGGTCGCGGCCCTTGACCTTGATCCCCATAGGGGCCCGCATCCCGGTCTGCAGCATTACCAGGCGGGTCTCAATAGGCTGGAGCTTGGGGGCCGATGTAACCCCGGGCAGGCGCGTGGCAGCGATGATTTCATCCCATATGGCATCGGGGGAATCAATCCCAGGCCGCCAGTTCCGGTAGTATTCCCCGTCGGGATCGGGAATCAGAAGGCCGCGGTCGATCCGGTAGGGATCAGCCCCCTGCCCTGGATGGCCGCCCTCCGCCGGAGGGGTATTTTCATTGGCAACCCGCCCCCCGTCAGAGAGCAGAAACCACCCCTGCCCATCGACCCGGAACCGCTGGGGTTTGCCATCGGGCCCCGGTTCGTATTCGGGACGGTACTGGATCATGTTTTCGTACATGGAAAGGGGCGCCGGGTCGAGGGCCGATTCCACCCTCCCTGCCTTGCCCACCACGGTTTCCACTTCGGGGATGGCTGCAACGGCCATATCGAGTTGCCGGAGCACCCGTTTGTTTTCTTCCACCCCGGCATGCGGCAGGGAGGTTGGCATGTACAGGTAGGAGCCTTCATTGAGGGCGGGCATGAATTCCTTGCCGGTGCGGCTCATTATAAGCAGGCCAAGCACCACAATGGTCACAGGAACAGACAGGAAGACCAGGCGGTTTCGCATGCACCAGCGCAAGATTCGGGTGTAGTACCTCCTGAACACCCAGAAACCGCCCAACAGGGCCATGCACAACAGGGAGACAAACAGCAGGTTCATCACCAGGCTGCGATCGAAGCCCAGGGGCCGCCAGTAAGCACCGAGCAAAACGACAATGGTCAGCACGGTAAGGGCAATGCGCACCTCATTGGCCCGGGCATGCAGCGCGGCTGCCCAGCCCGCGGCAAGCCGATTGTCTTTGTGTAGCACCTCAACCAGGCCAATGGCCCCGAAGCCTGCCAGTGCCAAACCAAGCCCGTAGCCGAAAAAGACGCCTGCTACCCCGAGGGCGAGAAGGGCCCCGTTCCAGCTTATGCGCCACAGAGAACCCAGGCGGCGTTCCTTGAAGAAATAGGCCGCAAAGGGCGGGATCAAAAAGAGGGTAACTACAATGGATGCCGACAGCGCCATGGTCTTGGTAAAGGCCAGGGGGCGGAACAGTTTTCCTTCGGCCCCGATCATGGTAAACACCGGCAAAAAGCTGATGATGGTGGTCATAACCGCCGTGATGATGGCCCCGGAAACCTCAGAAGTGGCCCTGTACACCACTTCGTTTACCCCGAGGCGCGCCCCTGAGCCCAGCCTTTTATTGGCTTCCAGGTGGCTTATGATGTTTTCGGAGAGGATAATCCCCACATCGACCATGGTGCCGATGGCGATGGCGATGCCCGAGAGGGCCACGATGTTGGCGTCGACCCCGAAGGCTTTCATGGCCATGAATACCATTAGCACGGCCACGGGCAACAGGCCTGAAATCAAAATGGAGGCCCTCAGGTTCATGACCATGACCACAATCACCAGCACAGTGATCAAAATTTCGAGGGCCAGGGCTTCATTCAGGGTTCCCAGGGTTTCCTGTATGAGCTCGGTACGGTCATAGAACGGCACGATGGTCAGCTGGGAAGTGCGCCCGTCGGGGAGCACCTTGGAGGGCAGGGCCCCGGATATTTCTGCGATCTGCCCTTTTACATTGTCGATTACCTCGAGGGGGTTTGCGCCAAAACGGGCTACAACGACACCCCCGGCCACCTCGGCCCCTTCTTTGTCGAGCAGCCCGCGACGGGGTGCAGGCCCGAGTTGTACACGCGCGACATCCTTGATCCGGATCGAGGCGTACTGCTCCGAATCGACCACCGCATTCTCAATATCGGCCAGCGATTTCACATATCCCAGCCCGCGCACCATGTATTCGGCCTGGTTGATCTCCAGCGTCTCGGCGCCTATATCTCGGTTGGTGTTGCGGACAGCCTGCACCACATGGCTCAGCCCGATGCCATACTGACGCATCAACTCAGGGTCTACATCGACCTGATATTCCTGCACGTGCCCCCCAATGGAGGCCACCTCAGAGACTCCGTCGGCGGCAGCCAGGGCGTATTTCACGTAATAGTCCTGGATGCTGCGCACTTCATTGAGGTCCCAGCCACCGGTCACCCGGCCCTGTTCATCCCTTCCTTCAAGGGTATACCAGTAAATCTGGCCAAGGGCCGTGGCGTCGGGGCCCAGCATGGGGCTGACACCTTCGGGCAGCAGGCCTTCCGGCAGGGCGTTCAGCTTTTCCAGGATGCGGCTGCGGCTCCAGTAGAATTCAATGTCTTCCTCAAAGATGATATAGATACTCGAGAACCCGAACATGGAGGTAGACCGGATGGTGCGAACCCCCGGAATGCCCAGCAGGGTGGTGGTAAGTGGGTAGGTTACCTGGTCTTCGATATCCTGGGGCGAGCGCCCGGGCCAGTCGGTAAAGACGATCTGCTGGTTCTCCCCGATGTCAGGGATGGCATCGACCGGCACGGGATCTGAAGGAAGGCCGGTATCCCACTTAAAGGGGGCATTGACAATCCCCCAACCTACCACCAGTACAAGCAGCAGCAAGGGGACAAGCTTGTTTTCGATCAGGAATTTTATGGATTTGTTGAGCATGGGAATCGGTCTTGGACATTTGTGTGCAGTGCGGTCGGGACCCAACCAAAACGGGTTGCGGCCGTAGGTTCAGAGAACCCCGGCGACCTATCAAATGCCAGCCGATCAGATAAGGAATACCTGGTGCTGCACGGGGATGTCCCGGATCAGCAAAGGAGGGGTGTATTGTTCGTAAGGGGGAGGGGCCTGAAGCGCGAACTCCGTGAAGTCGGAAAGAAAGTTGACAAATGCGGGCACCCACAGGACCAGAGGAGCCTGGAGGTCCGCAGCCGGCGGGGCTTTCAGGTCGTCCTGGCCCGCCACCACGATCTGGTGGTCGCTGCAGCAACCCATGGCCTCCATGCTGGAATCATCCATGGCCATCCCGCAGCCTTCCGCCTTGTGGAACAGCTCCAAATCGACCAGGCTGTGGCCACAAAAGTGCATGTCCACGCTGAACGACAGGGTGGAAAAGAGCAGCAAAAACGCCAGCAGCACGGCGCCGGTTTTATGGAGGAAAGGCTTCATTCCAATCCCAAAACTACAAAATAAAACGAATTATTGCCCTGTTTAAGAGAAGTTTGGCATCGGCAGCCGGGGTACTGGCCCACTTCAAAGCACCTGGAACCCCTCCGGAAAGGGATGAGACTCGTCGATGATGATGGTATTGTACCCATGCACCCAGGCAGAGCCCCTGATCTCGGGCACGATGGCGGGCTGCCCCCCCACCCGGGTCTCGGCCACGATGCGCCCAACAAAACGTGAACCGATGTAGCTCTCGTGGATAAAGGCGTCTCCAGGCTTTAGCGTTCCCCGGTGGTACCACTGGGCCATGCGGGCCGAGGTGCCCGTGCCGCAGGGCGAGCGGTCTATGGCATTGTCGCCGTAGAACACTGCATTGCGGGCCGTGGCATCGGGCGCCATCGGGCTTCCGGCCCAGAGCACATGGCTCAGGCCCCGGATCTTCGGGTCTTCAGGGTGCACGAACCGGTCGGGCCAGGCTTCGCGCAGGGTCGCCCGCAATTCGCGGCTGAAGCGGATCAGGTCCGATGCCGTGAAGTGTTCCAGGCCCGGGAAGTTGGGCTGAACGTCTACGATGGCATAGAAATTCCCACCATATGACACATCGACGGCCAGGTCGCCCAGGGCGCTGTGCGAAACTGCAATCCCTTCGGCCGCCAGGAAGGAGGCCACATTGGTCAGGGCCACCCATTCCACCTTCTCCCCCTTGCGGCCGTAGCGGATCTGCACCAGGCCGGCCGGGGTTTCAAGGCGCACCTCCCCTTCGACTTTGGGAACGATGAGCCCCTCTTCTATGCCGATGGTGATGGAACCGATGGTGCCGTGCCCGCACATGGGCAGGCAGCCACTGGTCTCGATAAAGAGGATGCCCAGGTCGTTGGCCGGGTCAGAAGGCGGATAGAAAATGCTCCCGCTCATCATGTCGTGACCGCGGGGCTCGAACATGAGGCCCTTGCGGATCCAGTCGTACTCGGCCAGGAAGTGCAGCCGTTTCTCGCCCATGTTGCGCCCCTCGAGCGGGGGGCCGCCCTGGGCGACCACCCTGACGGGGTTGCCGGCCGTATGGCCGTCGATGCAGGTAAAGGTATGCCGTGCCATAAGTATCTTCAGGGTTTCAAGGCTTCCGCGATGTAGGCGCGGACCCTCCGGGTCAGGATGGGCAGGGTAACGGTGCCTTCCTCCAGGACTTTCTCGTGGAATTCGCGGATGTCGAAACCGGCCCCCAGGGCATTTTCGGCCTCGCGCCTCAGTTCGCGCAGGGTGCCCTCCCCCATTTTATAAGAGAGGGCCTGCCCCGGCCAGGCGATGTAGCGGTCAGTCTCGGTGCGGATCTCATGCAGGGAGAGGGCCGTGTTT
>CAYWZF010000083.1:0-2450 GCA_964461555.1 uncultured Robiginitalea sp.
CAGGTCGATGTCGCCGGTCAGGGTCAGCAGCACGGTCTCGATCTTGCGATCGTTTATCTCGATATCGGAATTGTTGATCCCGGTCACGAACATCAGCAGTTCGCTCACGTGGTCGCTGTCCTTTCCTTCGCGTATGTAAAACTTCACGTTGGCGTCTTTGTCTTTCACCCGCATCAGCTCGCTCAGCGATGAAGATTTCAGGTAACGGTCTACCGTGGACTTCATGTCATCAGATACCGCTTTGTCTTCGGTAACGAATACCTTGACCCCGCTCAGGCTCTTGGCAATATCCATGAACTCCTTGGCTTCGGGGTCGTCTACGTCTACGTCCATCTTCATGAGGAGCTCGAACATGTTTTTGTTCACGATCACGGAACTCACCTCGTCCATTTCCTCGTATTTATCAAAGATAGATTGTGCGCTGCCCAACAGGGGGGTTGCCATCAGGGCTGCAAGAATCAGAAACTTTTTCATCGTCTCAGGTTTTAATTGTTTTTGTAAATCTTTTGTTTGGCTTCTTCGAATTCGCTGATCCGGGCCACCTTTTCGGTGCCGCGTTCCAGGTTTTGCGCGATCAGGCCCAGTGCCTTCCGGGTCTGGTGGTAGGCGTACTCCGCCCTGCGCTGTTCTCGGTACTGATTCCCGAGGTAAAGGCCAAGCATCAATACAGCTACCGCAGCAACGGAAATCCATTGGTACACGATGGTTCTTCTGGGTTTTAATGGAACCTGCCGGGTAAACCGCTCGCTTTTGGCCTGTGCAAAATAGGAGAACATGGGGGCGTATGCGCTCAGGTGGGGGGCTACCTCCTGCCCGGCAAAATACTCCCGGAGCTCCTGCTCTTCAGCCGCCGTGGTGGCCGCCTCAAAGTACTTTTCTATCAATTTTTCAATTCTAACCGATTCCATAGCGGTGTTTTTCAATCAATTTATCTCGTACTGCCTTGCGCGCCCGGGAAAGGGCCACCCGCACGGCCGTGGGTTTCATATCGAGCATCTCTTCGATCTCCTCGTAGTCATAGGCCTCCACATCGCGCAATTGCAAGATGATGCGTTGCTGTTCGGGGAGCTCCTGCATGATCCGCTCCACCCACGAAACACTGTCTTCCGCCTCGAGCTGCTTCTGAAGGCCTGAGTGCGTATCTGCATAATTGCTGTGCACCAGCTTCAGGTTACCCGATTGTTTTGACTTCAGCCGGTCGAGGCAGAAATTCTTGGTCATGGTCATGGCAAAAGCCTCCACATTCTTGTACCGGCTCATGTCACGCTTCCCGGCCCAGAGCTTCATCAGCACCTCCTGGGTGGCGTCTTCGGCCTCCTCGTTGGAGACCAGCAGCCGCTTGGCCAGCCTGAACAGCTTGTCCTTGAATGGCATCACTATGTTCAGGAACTCCGATTGCGTCATGGTGGTTGGATGGGTCGTTGCCTGCATCGCTCTTTTAAATGCTTTCATGAGGAAGACGAAACAGGCTTAAATTTGTTACAAAAAATTTTTTATTCGGGGGTATGTAGCTATTTTAGGCCTTGTAAAACTACGCAAATAAGACGGTAACACGCTTTATTACAAGGTTTTTCGCCCCCGATCGCCCAATTATTTTGGAACGATCTTTGCTTCAAATCTTTTCAAAAATTGACTATGAAAAAGTACGCTTACCTGTTTGCAGGCCTGCTTGCAATGGCCTGCAGCAAAGATGACGAGACCCTGGGGCCGGGCGGGCCCGACCCGGATCCGGATGCCAATGTCACCGTGCAGAATTTTATGTGGCAGGCCATGAACCTGTGGTATTACTGGCAGGGCGACGTGGCCGACCTGGCCGACGAGCGCTTCACCACCAATGAGGAGTACACCGAATTCCTGGCCTCCGAATCGGATCCATCCGCCTTTTTCTTCAACAAGCTGACCTTTACAGAAGACCGCTTCAGCTTTTTGAGCGAGGATTACAAGGAACTCACCCAGAACCTGGCCGGTATTTCACGGAGCAACGGGCTGGAGTTTGGCCTGACCTACAATGACGCAAACGGCAACAACCAGATAGATGCCACCGACCCGGTCTTCGGGGTGGTTCGCTACATCGTCCCGAATTCAAACGCCTCCCTGGCCGATATCGAGCGGGGCGAAGTCTTTATGGGGGTAAACGGGCAGGACCTCAACGGGGGTAACTATGTCGACCTCCTCTTTGGGGACAATGCCACCTATACTTTAAAAATGGCCGACCTGGCCGGGGGGGTGCTCACCGCCAACGGGAAGGAAGTAACCCTGACCAAGGAGGAGGGCCTGGAAGAAAACCCGGTATTCCTGGTCAAATCCTTTGACATCAACGGGCAGAAGATCGGGTACCTGATGTACAACGGCTTCACCAACGAATATGACGAAAACCTGAACGATGCCTTCGGCACGCTGGTAGCCGACGGGGTAACCGACCTGGTGCTCGACCTGCGCTACAACAGCGG
>CAYWZF010000083.1:2550-12718 GCA_964461555.1 uncultured Robiginitalea sp.
CTGCAGCCCGCCATGCCTTTTGAGGCCTTTACCCACAGTGGCATGTTCAAGCCCCTGAAAGACAACATGGTGCTCGACAAAGAAATCAGGCTGCCAGAGCTTCCCAGGCCGGGAGGCATACAGTAAGGCAAAGGGCCTCCCCGGGGAGGCCCTTTTTTTTTGGCCCCGCTCTTCGGCCCCGGGCTTTTGCCACCCCGACATTTAAAAGTACTTTTGAGGACCACAAACGCTCTGCATGAAAAGCTGGCCCCTGTACCTGCTGCTTGTATTACTCCTGCACGGATCCTGCCGCGACCGGCCCGGGGAAACCCTGCCCCCGGGCTCGGGAAAGGCCACAGACCTGCCCCTGAAATACGCTACCGGCTTCTCGGCAAGCCGGGATGCAGACGGAGTGCTCTACCTGACGGTGACCGGGCCATGGCCCGAGGCGTCGCGCCCGTACCGCTATGCCCTGGTGCCCCGTGAATTGCTGGCTTCCGTATCCCTTCCGGCAGACACCTTCGACGCCATTGTGGCGGTGCCCGCCCAAAGGGTGGTGCTGACCTCCACCACGCATATCCCGGCCCTGGAAGCCCTGGGCGAGGCCGGGAGGCTCACGGGTTTTCCCGGCCTGGACTACATCTCCTCTCCCCTGACCCGAAAACGGATTGAGGCCGGGGCCGTGGCGGAGCTCGGCGCAAATGAACAGCTCAATACCGAAAAGGTGCTTGAGCTGCAGCCCGACCTGGTGGTCGGGTTTGGGGTTTCGGAGGCCCCCCGTTCGTACCGCCCCCTGCAGGCCGCGGGCCTTCCGGTGGTCTACAATGGCGACTGGATGGAACAGAGCCCGCTGGGAAAGGCCGAGTGGATCAAGTTCTTCGGGTACCTTTTGGGGCGCGAACAGGAAGCCGAAGCCCTTTTCAACGAGATCGAAACCGCTTACCTGAAGGCACGGCAGGTAGCCTCAGAAGCCCCGGAAAGCCCTGCCGTGCTGAGCGGAGCCCTCTACCGCGACATCTGGTACCTGCCCGGGGGCGGCAGCTGGGCCGCCACTTTTTTGCGCGATGCCCACGCCGACTACCCCTGGGCCGACACGCCCGGGAGCGGCAGCCTCTCCCTGAGCCTGGAAGCCGTGCTCGAGCGGGGCAGTGAGGCGGAATTCTGGATAGCCCCGTCCCAATACACCTCTTACGCCGAGATGCTGGCAGCCAATCCCCATTACGAGCAATTCCGGGCCTTCCGCGAGCGGCGCATCTTCACCTACGCCCTGAGCAAAGGGCCCACGGGGGGGATGCTCTATTTCGAACAGGGGCCCGGAAGACCCGACTGGGTGCTGCAAGACCTGATCCATTACCTGCACCCCGGCTTGCTGCCCGATTACCAACCCGTGTTTTTCAAACCCCTGGAATAGATGGAAAGCGGGCACCATTTCCGGAATCGCTTCCTATGGCTTGGCCTGGCCCTGGTGTTGGGGCTGCTGCTGAACCTGGCCCTGGGGTCGGCCGGCATCCCGCCCGAAGAGACCCTGAAAATCTTGTTGGGCGGGCAGGGAGAGCAGGGCAGCTGGAACTACATCATTTGGGAGTACCGCCTGCCCAAGGCCATGACCGCACTGCTTGTGGGAAGCGGCCTTTCCCTGTGCGGCCTGATGATGCAAACCCTTTTCCGGAACCCCCTGGCCGGGCCCTTTGTGCTGGGGATCAGTTCGGGGGCCAGCCTCGGGGCGGCCCTGCTGATCCTGGGAGGATCGTTGCTGGGGCCCTGGGTGGCCGGCTCCCTGGTTTCTGACACGGCCCTGGCGGTGGCCAGCAGCCTGGGCAGCTTTCTGGTGCTCTTCACGGTGCTGGTGGTCAGTTCGCGCCTCAAAGATGCCATGGCCCTGCTTATCGTAGGCCTTATGTTCGGCAGCATCACCTCGGCCCTGGTCACGGTGCTGGCTTCCTTTTCCCAGGCCGAACAGCTGCAGCAGTATATCTTCTGGTCGTACGGCAGCATGGGCAGCCTGAGCTGGAGGCAGGTCGGGTTGCTCGCCCTGATATGCCTGGGGGGGATTGCGATCGGCCTCTGGCTGCTCAAGCCCCTCAATGCCTTGTTGCTGGGGGAAAAATACGCCCAGAGCCTGGGGATCTCCCTGGGCAGGTTGCGCTTCTGGGTGATTCTGGCCACCGGGCTGATGGCCGGCGGGATTACGGCTTTTGCCGGGCCCATTGCCTTCGTGGGGCTGGCCGTGCCCCACCTCACGCGCCAGTGGTTTGGCAGTTCGGACCACCGGGTGCTGCTGCCGGGGGTGTGCGTGAGCGGGGCCGTGCTGATGCTGCTGTGCGACACGGTGGCCCAGTGGCCGTTCTCGGCCTATGTGCTGCCGATCAATGCCATCACTTCGGTGCTGGGGGCCCCGGTGGTCATCTGGCTCCTGCTGAGACGAAACAAAATGCTATTCTGACCCTTGCGGTTAGGAATTTATACCTGCAGCCCCTACCTTCGCAGGCAAGCCACACCCTCTATGTCAATCCCAGCCGCAGCCCCTGCCACTGCCCTTCGCACCTCCGGCCTGAGCATCGGCTATGGGGGGCGCCGCGAGCCGCTGGTGCTAACCGAAGGGCTTTCGTTTTCCCTGCCGGCCGGCAGCCTCACAGGGGTGGTCGGGGTGAACGGCGTCGGCAAATCAACCCTGCTGCGCACCCTGGCGGGCATGCAGCCCGCCCTGGGCGGTGAAATCTTCATTCGGGAGATCCCTTTGGCAGAACTGCCGCCTTCGCGCCGGGCCGAATGGCTGAGCGTGGTGCTCACCGACCCGCCCGCCTCCCGCAGCCTCACGGTGCGGGAACTGGTTTGCCTGGGCAGGCATCCTCATACCAACTGGCTTGGGCAGCTGGCCGAAGACGACCGGGTGGCGGTCGGCAGCGCCCTGGAGCGAATGGAGCTGGAACCCTTGTCGGAACGGCCCAGCCATACCTTGAGCGACGGGCAGCTGCAACGGGCCCTGATCGCGCGTGCCCTGGCCCAGGACACCGCCCTGATGCTGCTCGACGAGCCCACCACCCACCTCGACCTGTACCACAAGGTGAAGATCCTGAAGGGCCTGCTCGAAATCGCCCATGAAACCGGCAAGACCATTGTCTTTACCACCCACGAGATCGACCTGGCCATTCAGCTCTGCGATTACCTGCTGGTGCTGCACGGGGGCAATGCCTCTTTCGGATCGCCCTGCGAGTTGATCGAAGCCGGGGCCTTTGGCAGCCTCTTCCCCGAAGACACCATCCGGTTCGACCCGGGCATCGGGCGCTTCCAGGTTAATAAGTAACGCATGGGGCTGCTTCAGGAATGCACGCTTCTTGTTATCTTTAGCGCAAAGTGCAAAACCCTATGAACGAACTTTGGATCTATGCGGCCCTGGCCATGGTGTTTCTTGCCGCAGGCTACCTGCTGGGCAGCTACATCCACCGGCTCAAGATCCAGTCTGCGAGAAGCGCCCTCGAGGAGCGCGAGCGACAGCTGGGCCTGAACCTGGAGCTGCAGGGGGCCGAGCTGCAGGCCGTTCGCGCCCAGAACCAGGAATTGCAGCTGGCCAGGGAACAAAAGGGCCACGAACTGGTTCGCCGGGAGGCCGAGATTGCCAACCTGCGGGAAAAACTGGAAGAGCAGAAACAGCAGTTGGAAGAACTGCAACAGACTTTCGCCAAGGAATTCGAAAACCTGGCCAACAAGATCCTGGAAGAGAAAAGCGTCAAATTCACCGAACAGAACCAGAAGAACATCAAGAGCATTTTGCAGCCCCTGCAGGAGCGCATCCAGCTCTTTGAGCAGAAGGTAGACCTGACCCACAAGGAGAGCATTCGCCAGAATGCCACCCTGAGGGAACAACTGCTGAACCTGCAGAACCAGAACCTGCGCATCACCCAGGAGGCCGAAAACCTCACCCGGGCCCTGAAAGGAGACAGCAAAATGCAGGGCAACTGGGGAGAGCTGGTGCTGGAGCGCGTGCTGGAAAAATCGGGCCTGGAAAGGGACCGGGAATACTCGGTGCAGCAAAGCTTTACCCGCGAAGACGGCAGCCGGGTGATGCCCGACGTGATCATCCACCTGCCCAACGGCAACAAGATGGTGGTCGATTCAAAAGTTTCCCTGACCGATTACGAGCGCTACGTGAACGCCGAGGAAACCCATCGGGAAGCTTTCCTGAAAGAGCATGTGAATTCGCTCAGACGGCATGTGGAACAGCTCTCGGCCAAGAAATACGAAGACCTCTACGAGATGGAAAGCCCCGATTTCGTGCTCATGTTCGTGCCCATCGAAACCGCCTTCTCCATCGCCATAAATTACGACAACGACCTGTACAACAAAGCCTTTGAGCGGAATATCGTAATTGTGACCCCCTCTACGCTGCTGGCTACCCTGCGTACCATCGACAGCATGTGGAGCAATGAGAAACAAAGGCGCAATGCCGTCGAAATCGCGCGTCAGGCGGGTGCCCTGTACGACAAGTTCGAGGGTTTTGTGGGCGACCTTACCAGGGTGGGCAAAAAAATGGACGAGGCCAAGGACGAATACCGGGGTGCCATGAACAAGCTGGTGGAAGGGCGCGGCAATATTCTGACCAGCATTGAAAAATTGAAAAAAATGGGTGCCAAGGCAAAGAAATCCATCCCCGAACCCCTGCTCAGGAGGGCCCGGGAAGCCGAGGGCGCCGACACCCTCGATTGGGAAGACGATTCAACTGAACCTTTAATTGAATAACCCGTGAAAAAAGCGCTTTTAGTGACCCTGGGCATAATCGTGCTGCTGCTGGCGGCCACCTACGCCTTCATCTATTTTGTACCTTACAGCGAAGGCACCCGTTCCGGCGAGCTCATCAAGATCAGCCGGAAAGGGGTGCTTATCAAGACCTGGGAAGGGGAGATCAGCCAGGGAATCTCCGGGGCACAGATCTTTTCCTTCTCGGTACTCGACAAGGAAGAAGAAGTTATCCGGAAACTGGACGAATACCAGGGGCGGTACGTCAAACTGCGCTATGTGGAGCGGTATTCCACGTTTCCCTGGCTGGGCGATTCCAAATATTTCATCACCAGCGTGGAACTGGAAGCTTCGCCCCACTTCAGGGCCCAGTAACCCCGTTCATGAAAGCAGGGAGGCTGCTTCGCGGTCGAGCATCCAGATCAGCCGTCCGTCTGTGGGTGCCACCCGTGAGGCCGGATATTTCACTGCCTTTTCGCCCCCCTCGATGATTTCGCGTACGCGCCCTGCCTTGGATTTGCCATTTACCAGGAATACCACCCGTGCGGCATTGTTGATCACCCGGCCGGTAAGGGTCAGGCGTTGCTGCCCGGTTTCAGGGTGGGCCGCTACCTCACAGAGGGCCTTGGAATCCCAGAGGTTTGCCTGGTCGGGGAATACCGAGGCCGTGTGCCCGTCTTCGCCCATCCCCAGCAAAACCAGGTCAAAGCGGGGCAGGCCGTTCTCAGCCGGCAGGTTGTTGCGCAGCAGCTCAGCGTAGCGCCGGGCCTCTTCCTCTGGAGCACCTTCGCCCTTCATGCGGTGGATGTGCGCTTCGGGCACCGCGAGTTCGGCGAAGAGGCGGTCGCGCGCCATGCCGTAATTGCTCTGTGGGCTGGTGGGTGGCACGCAGCGCTCATCGCCCCAATAGAAGTGCATCTGCTTCCAGGGCAGGCGGTACCAGTAATCTTCTGCCAGCAGATCGTACAGCACGCCCGGGCTGCTGCCGCCTGACAGGGCCATATGCTCGAGGCTTCCCTCCCGCCCCCACTCGGCCAACTGTTCGGCCAGGGCTTCCGCCGCGGCCATGGGGGTATCAAAAACGGCTATTTCCATACTTGTTTTACGAAATTACACAAAAAGCGGGGTCGTCGGCCAACTGCGGACCGGGATTCCTCCAGCCAAACGGCCCGTCAATGAGTTCATCTGCATTCATGGGCCCCCAGACCCCGGCCGAATACCCGTAGGTGACCACCCCTTCGCCCTGTTGCCAGTACTTCAGGATCGGGTCTACGAATTCCCAGGCGGCCTCTACCTCGTCGGCCCGGGCATACAGGGTGGCATCTCCCTGCATGGCGTCGAGCAGCAACCGCTCGTAGGCGTTCATGACATTGGCCCCTTTCAGGTCAGCATAGTAGAAATCGAGGTTGGCCCGTTCGACCCGGAACCCCTGCCCGGGCACCTTCACCCCAAACTTGACCAGGATGCCCTCGTCTGGCTGGATGCGGATGATGAGCTTGTTGTCTTTGCTGTCCATGCCCACATCGCGGAAGATCTGGTGGTGGGGGGTCTGAAAATGGATCACCACCTCGGTTACCTTGGTGGGCATGCGTTTGGCGGTGCGCACATAGAAAGGCACGTCGGCCCACCGCCAGTTGTCGACGTAGAATTTGAGGGCTGCAAAGGTCTCGGTAGACGAATCGGGGGCCACCCCTTCTTCCTCCCGGTACCCAACCACTTCCTTCCCGCCAACCCGCCCGGCCAGGTACTGCCCCCTGATGGTATGGGTGCGGATAATCTCCGGGTCGCGCATGGGCCGCAGCGAGCGCAGGGCTTTCACCTTTTCATCCCGGATCTGCTCGGGCCGGGAGCCGATCGGGGGCTCCATGACCACCAGCGAAACGATCTGCAGCAGGTGGTTCTGGAACATGTCTCTCAGGGCCCCCGCCGTTTCGTAATAGCCCCCTCTGCGCCCCACCCCGTCGCTTTCGGCGTTGGTGATCTCCACATACTTGATATAGTTCCGGTTCCAGAGCGGCTCAAAGATGGAATTGGCAAACCGGGTAACCAACAGGTTCTGCACCGTTTCCTTGCCCAGGTAATGGTCGATGCGGTAGATCTGATGTTCCCCGAAATATTGCTGCAGGCCCTGGTTCAGCCGATGGGCGCTCTCCAGGTCGTACCCGAAGGGCTTTTCCACGATCAGCCGGCTGTGGCGGCCTTCTTCCGCGGCCAGGCCCTGGGCGTGAAGGTGGCAGGCGATGGTCTCGTATATCTTGGGGGGCACCGAGAGGTAAAAAAGCCGGCCCTCTGTCTGCATGGCGGCTTCAATGGCTTCCAGGCGCTCGCGCAACGCAGTGTAGTCGGAATCGTAGGAGTCGGGCAGGCTCTGGTAGAACAGGGTTCGGGCAAAGTCGCGCCTCAATCCGTGGTTGCCGATTGTTTCGGGGATATGGGGGTTTTCAAGGACCACCCGCCTGCGGAAGGCCTCGTCGTCTCCGTCGCTGCGGCTGACCCCCAGAACGGCAAAACGCTGCGGCAGGTGCTTCTCCCGGTAGAGGTTAAAAAGGGCGGGGATCAGCTTGCGCTCGGTCAGGTCGCCTGAGGCCCCGAAAATGACAAGCAATTGATTGGGAGTTTGGTTCATTCACTTCGCGGTTTGCCCCCTTTCCCTTTCTTCCGGGACGGGCCAGAATGGATATTTTCACCTATTTTTGGAAGGCGCAGAACGAAGATACTGCGAAAAAATACAGGGAAAAAGGCTGCATGCGGCCCAATTCCGTTAAAACACACCAACATGCTTGAAAAAGCCTCCTATCAATTCGGACTCATCGGCCTGGGGGTAATGGGCCGGAATTTCATCCTGAATGTGGCCGACAAGGGATTCAAAGCCCTGGGCTACGACCTGGATGAGGCCAAGGTGCGGGCCCTGCAGGAAGAAGGGGGCGACCTGAGCCGGGTGAATGCCACAATAGACCTGGCTACCTTCGTGAGGGGCCTGGAGACCCCGAGGAAGATCATGCTGCTGGTGCCCGCCGGAAAACCCGTCGATTCAGTCATCGAAGCCCTGTTGCCCCATGTGGAGGCGGGCGACCTGCTCATTGACGGGGGGAATTCCTATTTTGAGGATACCGACCGGCGGGAGGCGTACCTGGTCCCGAAGAAAATCCATTTTTTTGGCACCGGCGTTTCGGGAGGGGCCGAAGGGGCCCGGCGCGGGCCGAGCATCATGCCCGGGGGCGACCGGGAGGCCTACCGCCAGGTACAGCCCATCTTTGAAGCCGTGGCAGCCCGTTACATGGGCGAGCCCTGCGTGGCCTACCTGGGGCCGAAGTCGGCGGGGAATTATGTGAAAATGGTCCACAATGGCATCGAATACGGCCTGATGCAGCTCACCGCTGAAGTCTACGACCTGCTGAAACAAGACGGAGGGCTTTCCAATGCCCGGCTCGCGACGGAGTTCGGGCGGTGGAACCAGGGACGGCTGCAGTCCTTCCTGGTGGAGATCAGCTCTGAAATCCTCCGGCAGAAAGACCCGCTCGGAACCGGCGAGCTGGTAGACGCCATTCTGGACAAGGCCAAACAGAAGGGAACCGGGAAATGGACCTCCCAAAACGCGATGGACCTGGGCGTCCCGGTGCCGACCATCGACATTTCGGTAAGCATGCGGGCCATCTCGGCCCTGAAGGAAGCGCGGCAGGCGGCCCACAGCCGCTTTGGCAAGCCCGAAGCCGGGGCGCCTGGCACCGATTTGGCCCGCGATTGCGAGGCCGCCCTGTACTTTGCCTTCCTGCTGACCTATGCCCAGGGGCTTCACCAGCTGGCAGAAGCTTCCCGTGAATACGGGTACAACCTTGACCTGGCCACCGTGGCCCGCATCTGGCGGGCCGGATGCATCATCCGCTCGGCGGCCCTGGAGCCCATCGCGGAAGCCTTCAGGCAACAGCCCGGCCTGGAGAACCTGATCTTGTCAGACGCCTTCCGGGAGCCGTTGCTGGAGGCTTCCCGCGCCGCACGACGCGTTGGGGCGCGTTCCATCGCAACGGGCATCCCCATGCCGGCCCTGTGCAGTGCCCTCAGCTATTTCGATGCCTTTACCTCGGCCCGCCTGCCCATGAACCTGGTGCAGGCCCAGCGCGACTACTTCGGCTCGCATACCTATGAGCGCATCGACCGCGACGGGGTTTTCCACACCGAATGGGGCACCCCCTAGCCCCTGCCCTGCCTGCCTGAAACTATTTCCGGGCCGGGTTGCAGAAGCAATCGATTCTTGGATTACCTTCGCGCGATTCCTTGAACTTGTTTGTCACTGTATCATAAGGTCCGGGCGGTGGAACGGGAGTTCCGCCACCTGGAAAAGGAGGTAGCCGCCTTTCAACAGGCTACGGGCATGTCGTGTTTGGCGCGTTGTGGCCGTTGCTGCCAGCACCCTGATATTTCGGCTACCCCGCTTGAATTCCTGCCGCTGGCCTACCACCTCTACAAAACGGGGCAGGCCGAGGCGTGGTACCACCGGCTGACCGAAGAAGAAGGTTCCCTCTGCCCTGTTTTTACACCCCTGATCCGCGAAAGCGACCGCGGGTTCTGCTCCGAATACCCCTATCGCGGGATGATCTGCCGGCTCTTTGGCTTTTCGGCCACCCTCGACAAACAGGGCCAGCCCCGCCTGCTTAGCTGCAGGCCCCTGAAAGAGGAGAAGGCCGGCATCGTGGAGGGGGCCAACCGGCACATCGCTGCGGGAGGAAGGGTTCCGGTGATGCGCGACTACCACTTCAGGCTGATGGGCATTGACCCGAGGCTGTCGGCGCGCCAGCTCCCCATACGGGAGGCCATTCGCCAGGCCCTGAGCGAGGTGCTGGGCTACTACGCCTTCCGCAGGCCCCGGAAAAGCGGGTAGGCCCCGGAGCCAAAACCCAAGCCCCAGGCCATAAAAAAATCCCGCAGGGGCGGGATTCCTTTTCCTTTCCGGCCGCAATGGGGCGAACCCCGCAGGCCACCGGCATTCGGGTTATTTGCTCAAATACATCGTACGGCGCGAGTAGAGGTTGTAGAACTCGTCGTCTTTGAGGCTGTCTATGAAGAGGATGCTCTCGCCCGTGCTCTTCATTTCGGGCCCGAGGTTCTTGTTGACGTTCGGGAACTTGTTGAAGCTGAAGACCGGCTGCTTGATGGCATATCCTTGTAGCTGCGGATTAAAGGTGAAATCCTTCAGCTTGTTGTGCCCCAGCATGACCTTGGTGGCGTAATTCACATAGGGCTCCCCATAGGCCTTGGCGATGAAGGGCACCGTGCGGGAGGCCCGCGGGTTTGCCTCGATCACATACACCTTGTCGTCCTTGATGGCGAACTGTATGTTGATGAGCCCCACCGTTCCCAGGGCCAGGGCGATGGTATGCGTATGGTCGCGGATCTGCTCCAGCACGAATTCGCCCAGGTTGAAGGGCGGCAGGGTGGCATTGGAGTCGCCGGAGTGGAT
>CAYWZF010000084.1:0-12632 GCA_964461555.1 uncultured Robiginitalea sp.
TTTTTCAGGCTGAAGGTCCCTGCAATGGTCGCCGGGATTCCGCCAAACTGATTCGACTTCAGACTCCGGTCGGTTTGCAGGACCTCGTCGAAATAGTAGGTAGACCATTCATAGGCTTTCCCCCCCACGGTGAAGGAAGGGTCTTCGATCAGCGCCAGCCGGGCCGGGTTGTAATAGACGAGCCCCAGGTCGGCCACGCTCCCGGTCACATTGCCGTTGAGCAATACCGACTGGTTCCCGAAATTCTCGAACTTGTAATTGCCTTCCTGCCCCTTCAGGGTACCGGCGCAGCCTGCGAGAGCCAAGCCAAGGATCCATGGGGTCACCCGAATGGGGTGCCGGAACATGTATACAATTGACGGGAACTTCGCTTTTGGCATCCTTCTAATTTTTTGGCTAATTCAGGATAAAGGAAACCCCCAAGAACGGCCCCAGCACATTCACCCGGGTTTCCAGTTCGTCGGTGTCCTCCCCGTCTACCCGGCGGTACCTGAAATTCCGGAAGCCGGCATTGATGGTGATAAGGCGTGAGACCCTGAAGGCATTCAGGTATGAGAAGTCATAGGCGAATTCGGAGGAATTCCCGATGCCAAACCCCCCGATGCTCATCCAGGACACAAGCAGAACCCTGGGTGACAGGCTGATGGTAGTACGCAAACCGACCATCGGGTCCCACCAGCTCTGGGGTTCTTCAATGCGGCCTTCCGAGATGGGCTGTTGCCCCAGGAATACCGAATAGTCGACAGTTAGATCGTTGCTCCAGTACTTTGCCCCGCCCAGGGCCTCCAGCGACCACCCGTCGATCACCCGGTTTTCTTCCATCTGGAAGGTCTCATACAGCACGTATGAAGCCCGGAAATCCAATATTTTTTGCTTTACCCGCACGTCCAGAACCAATGGCCCCTTTTCGGCCCTGGTCCCCAGGTCGGCCCAGGTGCCGTCGAGGGCCATCCCAAAGCGCTTGTAGCGCACGGCGGCCACCACCTGGAAGCCCGCGTCTGTCAGGGACGAAAGCTCCCCGAACGACTGGGTAATGCGGGTTCCCCCTACATTGGTCGACTGGGAGGCCAGCAGGGCATAGGGCGTAATGCTGAAACTCCAGTCTTTGCGATCGTCTTCTTCATTGAAGTTCTGGTTGGTGACCTGCCCGCTCAGGATGGAAATCCCCGCCAGGAAGAGCCACAGGGAGAGAGATTTTTTCATGGGAAAGACCATTTTGTGCGCTCCCTCTAAGATAGTGAATATATGCCAAAAGAAGGTATCCGGAGGGGTTCAATTAGCGGGGAATCCAAGGGGTTTGGGTAGATCGTTCCCTTGAAAATTTTTGAGCTATGGCGGCTTTTTTCGGGGGATTAGTATACCTTTACAGGAAGGCAATTAGGTATGAAATCTTCAGGTTTAGCATTCGGTTTTTTTGGAATAGTTCTGTTATGTGCAAATCAGGTATCGGCCCAGGACAGGCTCCGTCAATTTCTCCTGGTCGGGGTGGAAGCGGCCGAGGAGATTACGGCCGGCTACACCAGGCCGGTAACTGAAGGGCTTATGTACGGCCTGGCCGGCGGGTGGTATAACAGCGCGGTGGTGCGCGACAAATGGCAGGTGGAACTCTCGATCGTCACCAATGGTGCATTTGTGCCGAGTGATGCGCGCACCTATGTGATCGACACCGACCGTTTTGACAATCTGTCGACCCTCAGTGGGGAAGCGCGGGTACGGGTACCTACCATCCTGGGCGGATCGGCCACCCCGGCCACCCTCGTCGCAACTGTTGAGGGTGAGGTATTTGAATTCGAAACCCCCGAAGGGCTGGGTTTGTCAGACCTCAACCTGCTTCCGAACGCCTTTCTGCAGGCCAAAGTTGGTCTTCCCGGGGCCACGGAGGCCGGTATACGGGTATTCCCCAAAATTGATGTAGGCGGGGTAGAACTCAGCATGTTTGGGCTGGGGGTGCAGCATGAATTCAGCCGCTGGATTGACTTCTTGGATCAATCGCCCGTTGCACTTTCGGTCTTTGGATCCTACACCCGCCTGGGTGCCGACTACGGCTTCGAAACCGGGGGGGATGTATTGGGGGAGAACCAGGAGATCACCCTCGATATGGATACCTGGCTCTTTGAGCTGGTGGGCTCCACCAAATTCGAAAAGCTCAACTTCTATGCGGGGCTGGGCTATGTTACCGGGAACAGCGATACCCGCCTGCGGGGCACCTATGAGTTGCAGACCCGCACCCCTGTGACCTTTACCGACCCCTTTGACTACCAAAACGAGGTGTCGGGGTTCCGGGCCAACCTGGGGGCCAACCTGCGCCTGGGCTGGTTTGGGCTGAACACGGCTTATACCTTCCAGGGGTATAACAACTTCACCCTGGGCATCAATTTCAACATCCGCTAGGCTGCAGGGAGATAGGCACCGACCCTTATGCTCCATACGCGGGATGGCCGGCACGTAAGAATTTTGCCCCTTTTCCTTATTCCCCGGCGGCAACCTCCAGCAAAGCGGTGTCAAAGGGCGTGTCCAATTCTGCCACTCCCTTTTTGACCACCACCTGGGTGTTGGAATAGGCGTCCCTGAGGGTGGTGCCATCCCCAAAAAAGCCCCTCACATTCAGGCTTTTCTTTCCTTGGGGAAGGTCAAGCCCCACCACCACCTTGTCGCGGTAATTTTCAGAGGCGTAAGTACGGCTGAACACGTAGGGCCGTGCCGAGAGCCGGTTATGCTTCCCGGCCCCGATCGCGGGGTGGCGGGCCCTGAAAGAGCCCAGCTTCTGCCAGTGCTTCAGTACGTTTTGCTTCTCGGGCAGGCTGTCGAGCTCGGCCCAGTTCATGAAGGTGCGCAGGTTGGCATCCCCCACGGCCCCTTCGGCCTGCAGCACGCGTGCGCTTTCGTCCCCGTAGTAGATCTGAGCCGCCCCCGGGGTGAGCAGCAAGACATTGGCGGCCCGGTAGGCCTGGGTGCGGTTCGGGTCGAAGGGGGCCCCATCGTCGTGCGAGCTGAGGTAATTCAGCACGCCCTGCCCCTGAAGTTTGGTTTGCAGCAGCTGGTTGTATTTCGAGAAGATTTGCTCGTAGGGTTTGCCGGCATCTGTCTTGAGCTCGAAATTGATCAGGCTTTTGAAGCCGTAATCGAAGTAGTCGACCTTCCGGTCGCCGAAGTCGAATTCCCTTCCCCCTGAAATCCCATAGCTGTAAACTTCACCCACCATGAAGAAGGGGTTGTTGTCAAGCACCTTATCGGGATGCCGCTTTTTCCAGGCCTCGAAGGCGAAAGAGGCCTCGTGGTAGAGTTCTGCCCAGGCTTTCTCGTCGGCGTGCTTGGCCGTGTCTACCCTGAACCCGTCAACGCCCAGGTCGTTCACGTAATCGGTAAGCCATTTTATGATGTAATACCGGGGTGCCCGCGGATAGCCCGTCCGGTCGAAAAAGACCTGCAATTCATCGAGTTCTGCGCTGAGGCGCCCTTCTTCCTTCCATTTGGCGAGCAGGGCATCGGGCAATTCCACCGGGGCGTCCGATTCGGTATAGATGTCGGGCAGGTTGGCCACCAGGGTGCAGGCAGTCGTGGTTTCGTAATCCTGGAAGGCGCAGACCGGCTCGAGCCTTACCCAGTCGTCGGGCCAGGCCGGGTCTTGCGGGGTGACAGGCCCGGTGTGGTTGAGCACGACGTCCATCACCACGCGGATCCCGCGGCTGTGGGCCGTTTCCACCAAGGCCTGGAGTTCGGCCCGGGTGCCGAAATTCGGGTCGAGGGCGGTCCAGTCCCTGGCCCAGTAGCCGTGGTAGCCGTAAGAGTTGCCGGTACCTTCATCCGTGGCGCCGTGGATCTGTTCCACCACCGGGGTAAACCAGAGGGCATTCACCCCCAGGGAGTCAAAGTAGCCCGATTCGACCTTTTGGGTAATCCCGGCCAGGTCGCCTCCCATAAACCCGCGAAAAGGCCCGGTGGGTTCGGTCCGCTCAAAGTTCAGATCGTTTTCGGGGTTTCCGTTGTTGAAGCGGTCGGTGAGCAGGAAATAGACATTGGCGGCTTCCCAGAGGAAGGGGACGCTGTCGCGATCAGCTGTCTCAGGGGAGGGAAGGGCCTGCTCCGGCGCTTCAGGCCTTTTCCGCTCCGGGTTGCATTGGTAGAAAAAAACCAGGGACAGCAGCAGCGGCAGCCATGTTCTCATAGGTTAGGATTTTTCCTAAAACTATAAAATGCACCCTGAATTCAAAAATTTAATTTTCCCGGTTCAGTACTTTGTACTCCTCGTAACAGCTGCTGAGCGCATCCAGGATCTGCAAGTCGTTGGCGGTCTGAATAAAAGACCTGGAATAGCTGCAATTCGTAAGGATGTCTTCGATGTCGACCTTTTCCAGTTGCAGCAGTTCCTTCAGGGTTTCCCGGTCGAATTTCGTGGCCAGCAGGTCCCTGATGCGGTCGTCTTCCTTGATCTGCTGCAGCTTGCGCATCTGCCTCGGCTGCTTGCCGAAGAGGTTGCGGAGCAGGTCGGCCGGGTTCATGATGGCCCCCAGCACCTTGCTCACGGCCCCCGGGCTTTTCCGCCCCGACTCGTAGCTGACCGGCAGGCCCGAAATGCTGTACTGGTACCCGGTGTTGATGGGCAGGTTGCGCACGTCGATCTCAAGGTACCCGGTAAGCTGGTAAGGGCGTACCACTACTTCCTCAAGGGCATAGGCCAGCTCGGTCAGGGCGATTTTGGTGTCGCCGTACTTCAACAGGTCATTGGTGACCCGTATCTTCTGCGATTTGAACCCCAGGTATGAGAAATAGAGGGTGTCGTTAACGGCCGCCTGTATGGTGAATTCCCCTCTGCTGTCAGAGATCGTCCCGATGACCTGGTTCAGGTTGATCACGTGCACGCTTTCGAGCGGCTGCTGGGTCTGGGCATTGACGACGGTGGCATGGAACTGGCCCTCCTGGGCGACCGCCCCGGGTGCATCCTGAGCCTGGCCAGGCCAAATCCCGATCAGGAGGGCAGCAAGTAGGGAGACATACCTCATAGACCCGCTTCGATTCATCCCGCTAATAACGTAAAATTTGCGGGTGATTGCCAAATTTTTTAGTACCTCCTTAACTAATGGTAACCGCTGCGCTTTTTACCTTTTTTGCCCTGCTTTTTCTGATAGCCCCCGGCAGCTTTCGATTTTTTCGGGAAGCCCGTTTTTCCGCCTTTTTTCCAGGGTTTGCCGCCCCCTTTGCGGGGCGCCTCCCCGCTTGAGAGCTCTACATGGATATCGCGCCCTTCCAGGTGGGCTCCTTTCAGGCTTTCAAAGATCAGGGGGGCCAGTTCGGGTTCGGTGCTGAAAAACGAGAAACTGTCTTTGGTTTCGACCTTGAAGATGTCTTCCTTGCCCAGGCCGGTGGCCTCCTTGAGCATATCCTTCAAGATCATCCAATCGAGGCCGTCGCGCTCGCCCACGTTGATAAAGAAGCGGGCCGGGGCGTTTGCGGGCAGGGAACCGGGCTCTGTCTGCTCGGCGGGGACTGCCCTGGCATCGCGGTTTTTGGCGTAGAATTCGGCAAACCGGCTGAATTCGACCGACACCATCTTGGCGATCAGGGCATCGCGGTCGAGCCCCTCCAGCATGTCTTTCACCGCGGGCAAAAAGGCCTTCACCTCAGGGTGGATCTCGGTATTGCGGATCGAATCGGCCAGGTGGTAGAGCTGTATTTCGCAGATTTCCATCCCGGAGGGCAGGGGTTTTTCCTCGAAGGGCCTGCCGGTGATCTTTTCCAGGGCCCTGATCTTACCCAGCTCCGATCGGGTCAGGATCACCAGGGATACCCCTGATTTCCCGGCCCGTCCGGTGCGCCCGCTGCGGTGGGTGTAGGTTTCTGTCTCATCGGGAAGCTGGTAATGGATCACGTGGGTGACGTCTTCCACATCGATGCCCCGGGCTGCCACATCGGTAGCCACCAGCAGTTGCAACTGCCTTTTGCGAAAGGCGCCCATCACCAGGTCGCGCTGCTGCTGGCTGAGGTCCCCGTGCAGGGCCCCGGCATTGTACCCGTCTTCGATCAGTTTTTCGGCCACCTTCTGAGCGTCTCGCTTGGTGCGGCAGAAAATGACCGAAAACAGGCCCGGGTTGGCATCGGCCAGCCGGCGGAGGGCCGCATAACGGTCGCGCCCGCTGACCAGGTAATACTCGTGGCGCACGGTTGCCGTGCTCTTATTGCGGGCCCCCACGGTCATTTCGACCGGGTTGTGCATGAATTCGCGGGCAATGCGCGCCACTGGGTCGGGCATGGTAGCCGAGAACAGCCAGGTCGATTTATCGGCCGGGGTGTGGGCCAGGATGTCGACCAGCTCGTCGTAGAAGCCCATGTTGAGCATTTCGTCGGCCTCGTCGAGCACGCAGTATTCGATCCGGGATAAATCGGCCATCCCGCGCGAAATCATGTCTTTGATTCGCCCCGGGGTGGCGGCGATGATCTGGGCACCCCTTTTCAGGCTTTTGGCCTGCTCCTGTATCGAAGCACCCCCGTAAACGGCCACTACCGAGAGCCCCTTCATGTGCCGGGCATACGACTGTAATTCAGAGGTGATCTGCAGGCACAGCTCACGGGTCGGGGCAAGGATGAGCGCCTGGGTCAGGCGACTTTCGGCCTCGATGCGCTCGAGCAGGGGCAGGCCGAAGGCAGCGGTCTTGCCCGTGCCGGTCTGCGCCAGGGCAACCAGGTCGGTTTCACGCCCGAGCAGCTCGGGGATGGCTTTTTCCTGGATTTCGGTGGGTTGAACAAAGCCGAGCTCGTCTACGGCTTTCAAGAGGGGCTCACTGAGCCCGAGATCCTTAAAGGTGGTCATTCGATGCAGGTAATCAATCGCAGGTTCAAGGACTGACCTAAAGCGGAGGCAGGGATTGCCGGCGGTTGAAATTAAAGCGCAAAGATACTCTGAATATTCGAGAAAGGCGCTGTTTTTCTTTGGGTTATAAGGTGTCTGTCTGGCGGGGCCGGGTCAGTGCCCTGCTTGCAGGTAGGCCTGCAGGGCCCTGAAGGCCTTTCCCCGGTGGCTGATCCTGTTTTTTTCGTCTGTGCCGAATTCGGCAAAGGTGCGGTCATGACCCGCAGGCCTGAAGACCGGGTCGTAGCCAAAGCCCCCTTCGCCCCTGGGGGCTTCAGTGATCTCGCCTTTGACCACCCCTTCGAAAAAGCGGCAGGAACCCCCTTCTGTCAGGGCGATGACCGTGCGGAACTGCGCCTGGCGCCGGTCAGCCCTTTTCATGGCCTGCAGGAGCTTTTGCGTGTTGGCCCGGGCATCGGCCTGGGGCCCGGCGTAGCGCGCCGAATAAACCCCCGGTGCACCCCCCAGCGCTTCCACTTCGAGCCCGGTGTCGTCGGCGATGCAGTCGTATCCGTACCGGTTGCGCACATATTCGGCTTTCAGGCGGGCATTGCCCTCGAGGGTTGGGGCGGTTTCGGGGATATCCTCCGTGCACCCGATTTCTTCGAGGGAGCGCAGGCAGATGCCGGGAGGCAGCATTTGCCGGATTTCCTCCAGCTTGTTCGGGTTGTGGGTGGCAAAGACCAGCTCTCTCATTTTTCTCTGGGGTCGGGAACAGAAGCGTGTCAAAAGTAGTATTTTTAGAGGCAAACGCGACCGTGAAACAGCTCGAGCTCAAAATACCGCCTGCCGGGGTCTTCCTCTTTTTCGGGGCTGCCATGTACCTGCTGGCGGGCTGGCTCCCCGTGGGCCGCTTCGATTTTTTCGGGCGCATGCAGCTGGCCTGGTTTTTGGGCGGGCTGGCCCTGGTGGTGGGCGTATGGGCCCTGGGCTTGTTCCTGTACCACCGTACCCCGGCCGATCCGACGCGACCGGGCCGGGCCCTGCACCTGGTGGTAGGGGGGGTATACAGCTTCAGCCGCAACCCCATGTATCTGGCGCTGCTGCTGCTCTTGCTGGCCTGGGGCCTGTACCTCGAGAACGTCTTCAACACCCTGCTGTGCGCCCTCTTTGTGGCCTATATGAACCGATTTCAGATCGGACCGGAAGAAAGGGCCCTTGAGAAACAGTTCGGCCCTGCCTACCGGAACTACTGCCTGTTGGTCCGGCGCTGGTTCTAGAATTTTTATAAGCCCTTAAGGTAATATGTATTAAATATTATCGTTTTAGCTTATATTTGCGGATATTACCTGGATCCCTTGCATATGATTGCCGTAATTACTGCAGACATAATCGATTCGGCCAAAAAGCCGGCTTCGGAATGGCTCGGGTCGCTCCGGGAATTCCTGGGCGGGCAGGGCAGGCATCCTGAAGACTGGGAAATTTACCGGGGCGATGAATTGCAGCTGCGCACCTCCCCGGAAAATGCCATGCGGGCAGCAGTAGGCCTGAAGGCCCTGATGCGATCGGTGGGCGGGCTCGACATCCGGATTGCCATCGGCCTGGGGGGGGAATCGTTCCGGGCAAGTCGGGTAGGGGAGTCCAATGGCACGGCTTACCAGCGGTCCGGACGCGCCTTCGGGCAGCTGAAGCCGCTAAAAACACGCCTGAGTGTCCTCAGCGGGCACGATGAGGCCGACCACGTGATGAACCTCCTGCTGCGCATGGCGTTGCAGTTTATGGATCAATGGACCCGGGTCTCAGCTGAAACCGTTGCCCTGGCCCTGTTGCACCCAGAGGCCTCCCAGCAACAGCTGGCCGGGCAGCTGGGCATCCGCCAGTCGGCAGTAAGCCAGCGGCAGGCCCGTGCACGCCTCGACCTGGTTGAGGAGCTTCTGACATATTACCGGGATATTTACCTAAAACAGATCTGATGCTATTCGCCCAATTGTTTCTGGCCCACCTGCTCGGCGATTTCGTATTCCAACCCCGCCGGCTGCTGCTCCAAAAGGAGGCGAAGAAGGCCCGATCCTGGTTTTTCTATGTGCACATACTGGTGCATTTTGCCCTGCCCCTCCTGCTTCTCGCAGACCCCGGTTTCTGGAAATGGGCCCTGGTGATCGCCCTGTCGCACGGGCTCATCGATTTGGCCAGGCTTTACCTGGGCCCCCGGTTCCGGCGCGAAACTGTGCCCTTTCTGCTCGATCAGGGGGCCCACCTGCTGGTGCTGTTTCTGGTGTCAACCTATCCCGATACCCTGCATGCCATGAAAGGCTTCTGGGGAAACCTGAACTGGGCCTGGGTGGGGGGGCTGGTCTTTGTGACCTACCCGTCTGCCGTGCTGATGGGGAAGCTGCTGGAATCCCTGGGGGAAGAAATCCCTACCGACCATAAATCCCTGCCCCGCGCCGGCATGTACATCGGCATCCTCGAGCGCCTGCTGGTCTTTCTTTTTATCATGCTCGACCGGTGGGAGGCCATTGGCCTGCTGATAGCCGCCAAATCGGTCTTCCGCTTCAACGACCTGAAAGAAAGCAACAACCGCAAGTGGACTGAATACATCCTGATCGGCACCCTGCTCAGTTTCGGCCTGGCCATCCTCGCCGGTCTGGCAGTGCGCTGACCCCCGATTTAGTTGCCGGCAACCGGTATCTGGCGGTATTTCACGGGCCTGTTTGTAACAAAGCCCGGCCGCTTTGTCACAGGAGATTCATTTTGGTCGGATCCGTGAGCGCATGCCGCAATTTCTTGTTATCTTCGGGGCCTGAAATGAATGTTGCTCTGTGAGCCGGAAATTTGTCTTCGATTTTGACAGCACCCTGACCCGCGTTGAGGCGCTTGACGTACTGGCCGAGATCACCCTTACCGACCGCCCCGACCGGGAGGCGGTCATCCGTGAAATCCAGGAAATCACCAACCTGGGGATTGACGGGGAAATCTCTTTTACGGAAAGCCTCGAACGCCGCATCAGGCTGCTGAATGCGCACCGCGATGACCTCAAAACGCTGATTGCAGAACTCCGCCAGAAAATTTCCCCCTCCATCGAGGCCAACAAGGAATTTTTTGAGGAGTACGCCTCAGATATTTACGTGATCTCTGCCGGCTTCAAGGAGTTCATCGTGCCGATCGTGTCTGAATACAACATTCCTGCAGAACGCGTCTACGCCAATACCTTTGAATTTGACGGGCAGGGCCGCATCATAGGCTTCGATGCCGATAACGTGCTGGCCAGGCACAACGGAAAGATCGACTGCCTGCGATCGCTCAACCTGGAAGGAGAAGTACAGGTTATCGGCGACGGCTACAGCGATTACGTGATGCGCGAGGCGGGGATTGCCCACAAATTCTTTGCCTATACCGAAAACGTGCGCCGCGAGAAGGCCGCCCGTTTTGCCGACCATATCGCCCCGAACCTGGATGAATTTTTATTTGTAAACAAATTGCCGAGTAATCTTTCTTACCCCAAGAACCGAATCAAGATGTTGCTGCTGGAGAATGTACATCCGGTAGCCTTTGAAAACCTGTCCGAAGAGGGCTTCACGGTAGAGCTCATCAAGTCGAGCCTTTCAGAAGAAGAGCTCATCGAAAAGATCAAAGGGGTGCACGTGCTGGGCATCCGCTCGAAGACCCAGGTGACCCAAAAGGTCCTGGATGCGGCCAACAAGCTGCTGGTGGTCGGGGCCTTCTGCATCGGCACCACCCAGATCGACCTGAAATACGCCCGGAAAAAGGGCGTGGTGGTCTTTAACGCGCCCTACAGCAACACCCGTTCGGTGGTCGAGCTCGCCATTGGCGAGATCATCGTGCTGATGCGCAGCATCTTCCCAAGAAGCACCGAGCTGCACACCGGCCAGTGGAACAAGACCGCGGCCAACGCCCGTGAGATCCGGGGCAAGAACCTGGGCATTGTCGGGTACGGCAATATCGGGAAACAACTCTCTGTGCTGGCCGAGGCTATGGGCATGCGGGTTTACTATTACGACGTGGAAGAGCAGCTGGCCCTGGGCAATGCCGTAAAGTGCGATTCCCTCGAATCCCTGCTCAATGTGTCGGATGTGGTGACCCTGCACATAGACGACAACCCCGCCAACCGCAACTTCATCGGGGCGCGCGAACTGGCCCAGATGCGCAACGGGGCCTATCTGATCAACCTGTCGCGCGGGTTTGTGGTCGACATCCCTGCCCTGGTGGCTGCCCTGAAAAGCGGCAAACTGGCCGGGGCGGCGATAGACGTGTATCCGGAAGAGCCCATCGGCAATGGCGCTTTTGAAACCGAGCTGGCCGGCCTAGAGAACGTGATCCTGACCCCGCATATCGGGGGCAGCACCGAAGAGGCCCAGCGCGATATCGCCGAATTCGTGCCCAACAAGATCGTGGAATACATCAATTCGGGCAGTACGGTCGATGCGGTTAATTTCCCGAATATCAGGCTTCCCAAGCAGAAAAATGCCCACCGTTTTCTGCATATCCACTCCAATGTGCCGGGCATCATGGCGCAGATCAACCGGGTGCTGGCCTCTTACGACCTCAACATCATCGGGCAGTACCTCTCTACTGATCCGGAGGTGGGCTATGTGATCACCGATGTTGACAAGGATTACAACAAGGAAGTGATCAAAGACCTCAAGGCCATCGAGAATACCATCCGGTTCCGGGTGCTTTATTGAAATTTGGCAATTAGCGAATGTGCTAATTGCGACAAGTTACTAGCCCTTCGGATTGGAACACAAGGGGCTATGTAAGGTTAAATCCCTGATTGGAGGGTGCAGGGCAGTGGATTATTTTGTACCCCGGGGATTTGGGGCGTTTCCCCTTCATTCAATGTGCCAATGTGCTAATTTGCTAATTGCCAAATTCCCTCATTGTCCCCTCAACAGCTCCATTTTCAAATTTTCAAATTGGCAAATTTTCAAATCATCAAATGCGCTGTGGTTTGTCTGTAAATTTCCAGTTGTATTCCTGATAGGAAGGTGCAGGGAATCGGTATATCTTGTTTTCCGGGGATTTGGGGCATTTCCCCTTCATTCAATGTGCCAATGTGCTAATTTGCTAATTGCCAACTGCGCTCATTGTCCCTTTATCAGCCCCATTTTCAAATTTTCAAATCCAACAATTCGCTAATTCGCTACTTGCCAAATTTGCTAATTGGCTGCAGTAATCACCCCGAGCTCCGCAAAACTGGCATGCCTCTCATCGCCATCCGTTTTCAGGGCCCGCAGCCGAATAAAACGCGCCCGAACCGCTGAAAATCGCACTTCCTGCTCGACCCGGTTATTCACCACGTTGCCAAATTCTCCCGAGGCGGCCTTTTTCCAGCTGCGGCCGTCGGGGCTGACCAGGAGTTCGTAGGCCGTGATAATGCCAGTTGGATAGCGTTCCTGGCTGGGCCAATAGTTAAAGCCCGCCAGGGGGTACACAGCCCCGAGGTCTATTGTTACTTCGGGGATTCCACCGTCCTGCGGGTCGGTGGCCCAAAGCGTCTGAGGGTCTTCGTCCATGAGTTTCCAGGCCTCTGAGCTGTCCCCGCTGCTAGCCGATACCACACGCCATCCTTTTTTGGGGATGTCATAACGACGGCTTACTCCAGTTGTTTGCTCCCTGCTCTCAGGGTCATAGGAGATGGCCCGCACCACGGTGGGCCGTGCCAGTTCGAAGGGACCCCGGTAGGGGAGGGAGGTTGTATCGGGCGCACTGCCGTCAAGGGTGTAAAACACCGAGGTCTGCGCATCGGCGACCGAAAGCGACACCCGCCCCTCCCGATCGCGGGTAACCACGGGCTCAGTGAGCAGGTTCGGCGCACGGTACAATT
>CAYWZF010000085.1:0-4523 GCA_964461555.1 uncultured Robiginitalea sp.
AGGGAACTGATCAATGGCACATTTGGAATATTAGCAAATTAGCAAATTAGCAAATTAGCAAATTAGCACATTGGCACATTGGCTAATTGCCAAATTCGCTAATTATGTCCGGTCGACTTACTCCTTAACCCGATAGGGCTTAAGCTCCTCAAAAAAGAAATCGTCATTGGGCACATCAAAGTCGAAGCCGATGACTTTCAGGTTGTTGTCGGTGTTGATTTTCAAGGTCCCAAAGCTGAAAAAGGCCTGGGGGTGGTCCCAGTGGATCTCCCAGACATCGTAGTGCCAGTGGGTCAGGCGGGCTGCCATCAGGGGCGATTGTTCAAACTCCAGCCGCAGCTCCCCGTTTTGTTCCCTGATGGTAATCTTCCCGCACAGGTCTGACTGGTAGTCTCCCGTCATCTTATCGCGCCCAACGGTGGGTTGGGTGTTCAACACCCTTTTTTCCTTACGGTAGGCTATGCGGGTATCTCTGGCGATTTGTTCATTGGCCTGTTTCAGGGTTTCGGCAGACCAGTCCTTGCGGGGTTCCACCCCCAGGAAGGCATCGAGGGCATAATAGGTGGCCGCCATGATCGGGCTTTTCAGGCCATTGGTCAATACGACCACCCCCAGGTTCTCATCCGGGACCAGGGTAAGGGCCGTGATCATGCCGTCGTACCCGCCGGTATGCCCCACCCGCAACCTTCCGCGATAGTCGCTCAGGCCCCACCCCAGGCCATAGGCATTGAAGTGGCGGCCGAAATCATTCGGGGAAGTGTGGTCTACCACAAAATTGTTGTGCGGGGTCCAGACGATGTTCCGGGTGTTTTTGGACAGGAGGGTATCCCCGTTGTGCACGCCGTTGTTGAGGTTGAAGATCATCCACTTCGAAAGGTCTTCAACGCTGGAGATCAGGCCGCCGGTGGCAGCCACATTGTCCCAGCTCGTATAGGGGATGGGGTAATTGCCCTGCTCGTTGCGGGCATGGGGGGTGGCATAGTTCCCTTTGGCTTCGAGGTCTTTCAAGACGGCGATCGTGCGGTTCATCCCCAGGGGCTCCAGGATGCGCTCCCGCACGTTTTCGGCCCAGCTTTTTCCGGTAACGGTTTCGATGATCTCCCCGGCGGCGATGAACATCAGGTTCGAATACCCGTAGCCCGCCCTGAAATCGTAGGCCTGGGGCACGTGCCTGTACCGTTTGATCAGTTCGCTGGCGGGGAGCCCTGTTTTATACCAGATATTGTCGCCGCTGAAGGTGCCCAGGCCGATGCGGTGGCTCAAAAGATCCCGTATCGTGGCGTGTTCGCTGACCCAGGGGTCATACACCTCAAAATACGGCAGGTATTTCTGAACCCGGTCGTTCCAGCCCAGTTTGCCCTCCTGCACCAGCATGCCGATCAGGGCTGAGGTAAAGGCCTTGGAATTGGAGGCGATGGCATACAGGGTCTGGGCATTCGGTTTTTCGGCTTTTCCAACCTCCAGCACCCCGTAGTTGCCCGTAAACACCAACTGCCCGTCTTTCACCACTCCGATCGAGGCGCCGGGGATTTCCCAGTCTGCAACCATTTTCCGGAAGTACGCGTCAAGGGCTTTCAGGTCGGGCCCGGATGCCTCCTGCCCCGGCAGGGTTGCAGAACAAAGGAACAGGATCAGGAATAGTCTTGTCAGTCTCTTCATGCTTAAATGTAACGAATTTAAACCTTGCTTTCGGCCCTGTCAATAGATGATGGAATCCGAGGCGATGCCCGGCAGCTCGTAACCGCCGTATTCTATTGTCAAAGCCCCGTTATTCAGGCTTTTCGGGCCCTCTGACGGCAGGGCCGTGCCAAATACATATACGTTCCTAAGGGCCGGGAATGTCTCCAGTATCGGCAACAAATCGGGTGTAACCCCCGTATAGGTCAGGTTCAGTCGCTTCAAATGGGCAAGGCCGGCCAGCTTTTCGATGCCCCGGTCGGTCAGGGCCGTATGGGACAGGTTCAGCACCGTCAGGTGGGGCAGACGCCCCAAATAGGCGTACAGGGAATCGTTCACCCGGGTGCCTGAGAGATCCAGCTCGGCAATATGTGCTGCCAACGGGCCCAGGAGCAGGGTGTCAGATACTGAAAAATCGGGCTTGTTCAGGGCCGATACCCTCAGCCAGGGCAGGTCCTGGCTCAACAATTCCACATGCAGCCCCGCTTTCCCTGCAACCTCCAGACTATCGGAGGGCAAAGGGGCCAGGTTGGCGATCGGATAGAAATCGGCGGCATTTTTCAGGAAAAAAGGTTCGAACAGGGCCCTGTCGAGGCCGTGCTTTCCGATGGTGCCCTCAAACGGATGGCCGGCCCCGAGCCAGGCTTTCAGAAGGGCGATTTCTTCCCGGGTAAGGGGTTCCTTCTCCTCGGGGGGCATATGACCTTCTTCTTCCCTGGGAGACGTAATCCGGGCGAGGATTTCGCCTGGATGGGAGTCGCCGGCCGCTACAACGGGGCCGTTCTCGCCCCCTTTCAGAATGGCAGCTTCCTGGTGCAGGCGAAGCCCGCCTTTGGCCTGGGTGGGCCCGTGGCAGCTCACGCATTTGTTGTTGAGGATGGGATGCACCACGTCCAGGTACAGGTCGGCCTCTTTCCAGGTCTCTGCCGTCAGGGAAATGGGTAGTTCTTCCAGCACCGGGATGCCCAGCGCTTTTTTCACCCCCCGGGGGAGCGGTTCGGTCAGGTAGCCTTCCCCATGGGTGAGGTTGCCGCCCTCATGACCGGCTATTGTCATTAACCCCAGTCCCAGGGCCAGCATGGCGGGCCCGGGAATTTCCCGCAGGCGATACAGGGGGTGGGGCTTCCACCGGCCGTACATCAGGAAGCTGAACAGAGCGGTGGCAATCCCGAACCAGAGGTGAGTCTTTACGGTGTCAAAGGAATAACCCTCGTTGCGGTACAGCAGGTACCCGCTCAGGCAGGCCAGGGCTGAGGCGAACCCTGTCCACAAGAAGAGGGTGGCCAGCAGGGCAGAATGCTCCTTTTTGCGCCGGTCTTTGAGGTACACCAGGGCGGTTAGCACCAGAAAGCCAATGGGCAGGTGTATGACCAGGGGGTGCAGGCGTCCGAGAAGTTCTGACAACAGCTCCATTTATTCGATGCCGAGCCTCTCTTTCAGGGCGTTCATCATATACACGTTGGCCTGCCACTGGTCCGAAACCGGCTGCCGGGTGTAGGGCAGGGCGGGCATGTAATAGGGGGGGCCAAATTCCGAAGTCACGGTCATGGGGCCCGGGCGTTCGGCCCAGCATTTCCGGATGATCTGCTCCCAGAGGTCGAGGTGCCGTTCTACGGCCCGCTTCCATTCAGGGGCCATCGGGTCATTTACCTGAGGTCCTTCGGGGTGGCCGACCCGGGCATGGATATGGCCGGTTCGGGCAATCACCGGGTCAAGCAGGGCGTTGCGGCCTTCCAGCAGCGACTCGTGCACCACCATCCAGTGGCTGAGGTCGGCCGTAAGGCGCAGTTCGGGGATGGCATCGAGGTATTCGAGGGTAACCGGCAGGGAGTAACTGAAACGGCTGCGGTGGGTCTCATGGTATACCGGCGTGCCGGTTTCCGCGCTTATGGCATTGGCAGCGTTGATAAAGGCGGCATTCTGTTCCATGCTGAAGAAATCGCTGCCGGTCTGGCTGTTGATGAGCACCGGTTTCCAGGCGCACAGTTCATACAGCCGGGCTTTGTACTGGGCCAGGCTCTCCTCAAAGGGGAGGCTGTTGTTGGTGCCGTGCATCAGGTTGAGCCTGAGCCCGTGTTTCTGCAAGGCCGCTTTCAGGGCTTCCTGTTGGGCGGGGTCGCCGGGCAACCAGATATCGATGCCGTCAAAGCCCGATGCCCTGGCCTGCTGGCAAAAGGCATCCCAGCTTCGGGTATCGCCCCAGTTGGTCTGGAAAAAAAGGATTTCGCGGTTTTGCCCCCAGAGCAGGGTTTGAACCAGCATGGTCATCAGGAAGAATAAGGTGCGCATGGTAAAGGTGGTTGGTTATCTGGTCAGGTGAGTATTTCCTTGATGACTTCGCCGTGCACGTCGGTAAGCCTGAAGGGCCTGCCCTGGAAGTCAAAGGTGAATTTTTCGTGGTCAAAGCCCAGCAGGTAAAGCATGGTGGCCTGCACATCGTGCACAGATACCCGCCCTTCGATGCCCGAAAACCCGATTTCGTCGGTTGCGCCGTGGCAGGCTCCCTTTTTGATGCCGCCTCCGGCCAGCCACATCGTAAAGGCATCCCCGTGGTGGTCGCGGCCCAAAAAGCCCATTTCCTTGCCTTCCCGGTTTTCCTGCATGGGGGTGCGGCCAAATTCTCCTCCCCAGACCACGAGGGTTTCATCGAGCAGGCCGCGTTGCTTGAGGTCGAGCAACAGGGCGGTGACCGGGCGGTCAATCTCGCGGCATTTGTTGCGCAGGCCCAGGTCGATGGCGGTGCTGGGGTCTGTGCCGTGGCTGTCCCAGCCCCAGTCGAAAAGTTGCACATAACGTACCCCCTGTTCCACTAATTTGCGGGCAAGCAGGCAGTTGTTTGCGAAAGA
>CAYWZF010000085.1:4623-12622 GCA_964461555.1 uncultured Robiginitalea sp.
AGGTAAATGACAGATTTCACCCGGGGGGCAAAGGGGGGCGCGAGCGGCGCCAGGGGGTTGAGGTCGCGTTTGGTGAGCCCATCGCCTTTTCCTGTCGCGGAGGGGGCCGCAGGCTGCAGCTTGCACGAAGCCAGAAAGCCGGTCAGGGCCAGGCCCCCCATCCCTGTGGTGCATTGCCTGATAAAATGGCGCCGGGTCTGGGCACGTGCCTCGCGCAACCGCAATTCTTCTAGCAACCGGTCCAGGGGGTCTTTGCTCATGATTTCACGATAAATTCGTCCAGGTTCAGTATGGCATTGGCTACCACGGCCAGGGCTGCCAGTTCGGGCCCGGGCTGCACGCCTAACCCCATAAAATCCTGCAGGTCTCCCGGGTGCTTCCTGAATGTGGCCAATGATTCCTCGTACAGGTCAGACAGCGCCTTCATTTTATCGGCTTCCAGGTTCCTGAAAACCGCCTTCTGGTACCCGTAAGCGATTGCCTTTTCAGCAGCCCCGGCCTTTTGCATCTCGCGGGCCAGGTAGTAGGCAGCCTCCAGGTAAACGGGGTCATTGAGGGTTACCAGCGCCTGCAGGGGGGTGTTGGTCACGGTCCTCCTCACGGTGCAGACTTCCCGGCTTCCGGCGTCAAAGGTCAAAAAGCTCGGATACGGGCTGGTGCGTTTGATATAGGTGTAAAGCCCCCTGCGGTATCGGTCTTCTCCCTGGCTTTCCACCCAGGCTTCATTGCTGTATACCGTTTGCCACACCCCGTCGGGCTGGGGGGGCATCACACTGGGGCCATACATTTTAGGGCTCAACAGGCCGGCAACCGCCAGGGCCTGGTCCCTGATCTGCTCGGCCGGCAAACGCAGGCGCGGCCCCCTCGCGTACAAACGGTTCTCAGGATCCTTTGCATAGTCTGACGGGCTTGCCTCCGAGCTCTGGCGGTAGGTTCCGGAAAGGACGATATCGCGGATAAGGGCCTTCAGATGCCATTGGTTCTCATTTGTGAAGCGGAGGGCCAGCCAGTCGAGCAAGGCCGGGTGCGAGGACGGAGCTGACTGCGATCCCATATCTTCGAGGGTGGCCACAAAACCTTTTCCGAACAACTGGTGCCAGACCCGGTTGACCAGGGTGCGTGCCGTCAGGGGGTTATCAGGGCTTGTCAGCCACCGGGCAAAACCGAGCCTGTTTTTGGGCCATTCCTCCTGCCAGGGGTTCAGGATGGCAGGGGTCGCCGGTTCAAGCGTGTCGCCCGGGGTGAGCCAGTTTCCCCTCTCGAAAATGCGCGTGCTGCGCTTCATGTAGCCGGGGTTCTCGATTGTGATGGGCACCGTGGGGGTTTCCGTATTGAGCAGGCCCAGGAACTTTTGCTCCATTTGCGCGAAACCGGGCTGCCCTTTCCCGGGCAGGTCGGGCAGAAAGGCAAACCATGAAATGTAGCTGGTGCCCGTCTGCGCCGGCAAATGATTGTTTTCAGCCTGCAGATACAGCCTGATGGAATCCTTTTCCACCGAAAAAGGGATTTTCCGGATGACTTCCCCCTCGGTCTTGTCAATGGTGAACCGGGCCAGCACCTCTCCCTGTGCATGGTCTTTGCGCAGGGTCATCACCGTGCCGTCGTGGTACGACCAGTATTTGACGTACAGGTTGGGGGCGCCCCGGGTGTAGATGTGGTCGTAGTAACAGGAGCCCCCGGGCCAGAGTGACAGGTACTTGGTATCGGCCAGTTCGCCCTTCACGAAGCCCCGGGCATGGTGCACCTGATAAAGGGGTTCATTGTACAGGATGAAGTTTTTGAACCGTTGCGCCACCTCGCGGTTGCCGTGTTTCAGGTTCCAGGCGTGGATTTCTTCGACCGATTCCTGTTCCTTTTCACTGTAAAACTTCAGGACCGGGTCTTCATGCGGGGTGTCTTCGTCCATGGCATTGTTGAAAAAGGCCATGGCGCTGTAATACTCGCTGTGCCGGAACGGGTCGTAGGTATGGCTGTGGCACTGCACGCACTCCATGGTGGTGCTCTGCCATACCTGGAAGGTGGTATTCACGCGGTCGAGCACGGAAGCCACCCGAAACTCCTCGTCTTCGGTGCCCCCCTCATCATTGTTCATGGTATTGCGGTGGAAGGCTGTGGCGATCAGCTGCTCCGTCGAAGGGTCGGGCAACAGGTCGCCGGCGAGCTGCTCGAGGGTGAAGCGGTCGTAGGGCATATCGTCGTTGAGGGCCCTGATCACCCAGTCGCGATACCTCCACATCGACCGGCCATTGTCTTTTTCATAGCCCTTGCTGTCGGCGTACCGGGCCAGGTCAAGCCACCAGCTTGCCCATTTTTCCCCGAAGGAAGGCTGGGCCAGCAGGGTATCTACTAGGGCTTCGTACGTCATCCTATCGCTGGTGTAGGCGTCAAACCATGCCTGGCGGGGAGGGAGCCCGGTCAGGTCAAGGGCCAGCCTTCTGGCGATGACGGCTTTCGGGGCCGGCTGGTTGGGTGACAGCCCGGCCTCCTGCATGGGGGGAAGGATGAACCGGTCAATATCGTTCTGGACAAAGTCGTTGCCAGCGCTTACCAGGCCTGCCTGCTGGGGCAGCTCGGGCACTTTGACCGCACTTGGGGGGATGTAGGCCCAGTGTTTGCCCCATTCGGCCCCCTGGTCGATCCAGCGCCTGAGCAGGTCGATCTCTTCTTTGCTCAGGGGCGGTTTTTCATAGGGCATGCGCAATTCGGGGTCATCTTCGAGCAACCGCCTGATGAACTCGCTGGCCCCGGCATCGCCGGGAACGATGGCCCTGCGCCCCGATTTGCCTTCTGCCAGGGCTTCTTCCTCAAAAAGGAAGCTGATGCCCCCGCTTTTTTTGACCCCCCCGTGGCAGGTAATGCAGTGTTTGTTGAGAATTGGCTGCACCTCGCTGGCGAAGTCTACCGGTTCGCCCCGGCCGCATCCCAATAGCAGCAGGGAGAAAAAGGGCAGGGCAAACAAGGTGTGCGCAGCACTTCGAGTCATGGTAGGCCAGGTGTTTCCCCCGCCCAGAAAGCCCGTCAAAAGGGGGCGGTATGCGCAGGGTAGGATACGTGCACAGAAAGATACATTTTTTGGACGTTCGGGGAAAGGGGGGAATTCAGGTCAGGGGCCAGGTGCTGTTGACCGGCAGGCTGCTGCCCGGGGAGACCACGGCTTACTATTCGGAGGCCCGCAGCATGGGGCCCCTGCACCTGTATGAACCCAGTGGCCTGGTCACTTGAGTTCCATTTTAAGGGCGCCGGCCCATTCTTCTGCAACCCCTGCTTCAAAGTATTCTTCCGAATTCCGCACGTAGATCCGGGCGGCGAGGTCGTCGGGATTTACCTCCAGCACGCTTTCGAAGCAGGCCCTGGCCTCGTAGAATTTGCGCTCGAAATAGAAGTTCAGCCCGGTTTCGAAATCAGCGCGCGTCCCGACCTTCATCGCCCTGACGGTCTCAGGCAGCCCATCGAGGATTTCATAAATATTCAGGGAGTCGACCTTTCCCTTCACGGTTACCTTGCCCAGGAATCTGAAATCAAATTGGTGCGGGTCTTCGATTTTCGACAAAGAAGGGCCGCTGACAATGATTTGTGCCCCAAAGAACTTTGTCAGCCCCTCTATGCGCGAGGCGGTATTTACTGTGTCCGAAATTACGCTGGGGGTCATCCTTTTTTCGGTCCCCATCATGCCCAGAATGAGCGGGCCGCTGTGTATGCCGATGCCGGTCCTCAGGGGTTCGGTCATCTGAAACCCGCCCAGCTCCTTGATGTCGGCGATGTCGCGCTGGATTTCAATGGCAGCCCTGATGGCGTTTTCGGGGCTTCCTGTAAACAGGGCGAGAATGCCATCGCCCAGGTATTGGTTGACCTGTCCTTCATTGGAATGGATATACTCCACCACCCGGCCGAAATAGTCATTGATAAAGGCGAAATTCGTAGTGGGCGACATCAATTCCGAAAGGGAGGTGTACGACCGTATGTCTGAGAAAAAGACCGTCATGTCGCGCTGCATGCTGTCGCCCAGGGCCACATCGAGGATAGACGATTTGTTGAGGAAGGAGAGGTATTCGCTGGGCACGAACCGGCTGAAGGACTTGTTCGTGCTGATCAGGTCTTCGGTAAGGTTCTCGACTTTCCTGAAAGAGTTGGTAAACTTTTTGGCCAGCAACAGCGACTGGCTGAAGATAAACAGGAAAAACCCCGCCCCGGCCAGGTACACGCTTTGGATGAGCTTGAAGTCAATGGCTGCATCGTGCAGCACGGTCAGTATGAAAAACAGGATCCCGGCGAGGATCAAAAGGGCCCCTTCCTTGTTTTTGCTGACAGACAGGTAGATGCCCCGAAGAATAAACAGGACCATAATGCCGCTGATGATCCAGAAAGGCAGCATCAACTGGCTGTAAACCCGGGAGGAAAAAACCAGGGTGGCCAGAATGCCTGTTCCCGAGGCGATGGCCAGCAGCCGGGTGACCAGCAGGGGAAATTCGCTTTTGAACAATTCCCTCAGGAACAACCACAGCAACAGCATGGTGGCAAAAATCGAGATATGGATCAGCTTGAGGCCGGTTTCATAGGTGGCCCCGGGGAAGGCGGTATAGAAGAAGGCCACCCCGGTAAAAAGGTTCTTGATGGCCAGGAAAAAGCACAACAGGCCAAAATACAGGTTCGATTTCATCTTCCGGCGGAAGAAGTAGAGGGCAATGTGGTAAATGCTCATCAGAAACAACCCGCCGAAAATGAACAGGTCGAAGGCAAGCTGCCGGTCGTAATGCGCCTGGATGTTGGCGAGTGTGCCCAGTCTGGGGCTTTGCCAGACCCCCCCGAGGGAATAGGCGAAATTGGCCACCTGCAGGGTCACGGAAAGGGTGTCAGTGCCGGGTGAAACCGGCACGACCCGGGTGCGGGCACTGGGCTCGAAGGCGTCGTAGGAAGGCCCTACTTTTCCATCGGTTGCAACCAGCTCATCCTGCAGGAAAAGCGCATAGGAAGAATGAATGAAGGGGATGTAAAAGGCCAGGTCGCCGGCCCCATGGCCGGGTTCCAGGAAAATGTTGAGTTGGTAGGTCGCCACCCCGTGCGCCGGCAGTCGCTCCCCGTTGTGCAAAACGCCGTTCCAGGTGCGGGGCAGGTTCATATAGGCCCCATCGCCCGCGGGAAAGGAGCGGGGACCGAATAATTTTCCCCATGCAAATGCCCAATGCCCGTCTAACGGGGTAGCTGTGTTCAGCAGTTTGTCTGCGGGCAGGTCAAGACGGCCGTTTCTGGCCAGCACGCCGTCCGGATTGGTCGAGAGTGCATTCCAGGCAACGATGCCCGATCCGCAGACCAGTATGAAAATGAATATTCCGGTTATCAGCCTGTTTGGATAGTGGGAAAAGGCATTCATTTTTTGATGTCCAGTTCAAGGATCAGGTTTTCTCCCAGCGACTGATTGCCCAGCAGTTGCAGGTGCCCCTTTGTGGAGAAGTCTTTGGGCCAGTAAAAGTCAGGCGGGTTCTCCCCCGAGAGCAACCCCATTTTCTGATAGGTAAAGGCAATGAGCTCCGAGCAGAAATACGTGGGCTGCCGGGCCTCCCTGTGGAACCACCTCCCCAAAATCCCTTTCACGAAGAACCAGAAGCCAGAGGGGAACTTGTCGGGGTAGGCAGCCTGAAAGGCTTTATTTAGTTTTTGCAGTTCCCCGGGCCCCAAATCTTTTGACAACCGGCGAAAGACAAACCTGAAAAACATGCCCCGTTCCAGTTCATCATTCAACCGTGTTTGCAGGTCGACCAGCGTCGGGCCCGCCTTTGGCCTGTGAAGCTTCTGGTCTTCCGTGATGGTATAGGGCGTTGATTCCCACAACATGATGGGCGCCATTTTCTCCTTGGTGCCCAAATCTTTGCCCAGCACCACCATGGCCATATGGTTGAAGGGGCTTCCTGTCAGGCCATCGATCACCTCCTGGAAGGTGCTGTCGCCATGGAACAGAACGATGTCACCCGTCTTCAGCAGGGGTGCCAGTTCGTCGTACGTCACGTTTTTGCCTGTAATGCTCATAGGATCAGTTTTTGGTAAGGGCCGAATCAGGCTGGTACCAGGCTGCCCTTGACAGGGACCAGGCAAAATCGGACTGTATCATAATATGTTCTTTTCTCGGAACGAACAGCGTATCGCTCAGATCGAACAGTGAATCTTTGGGCGCACCCACATAACCCCTTCCCCCGAACATCACGCCGTCTACTTTCATGGGCGGAGTCGGGAGAAAATCAATCCTGTACATTTTGGTGGTGTCGTTTTCCACGTAGGTTGGGCCGATGGTGGCCAGGGCGTGGCAGGTGATGCACGACGAGGACAATTGGAACCCCCGCTCTACATTCGAATTGGCCAGAAGGGAAGCCCTGCCGTTTTCGTCGAAATAGTCGGTTTGGGTGCCCCTCAATACAAAATATTCCCACTTGGTCCCTTCCAGGCCGATATTGGTGGGAGCCTGTTCGCAATCATAAGGGGGGTCAACACACGCAAACCGATCTTTTGAACGAAGCAGCCAGCCGTCATCGCCCGTGTGTTTCTGGCTCCGGCTGTCGATGTGTTCGAAAGTAGCCCACAACCATTTTTTAAGCACCCGGCTGGTGATGTGGATGGCCACCAGCCCGTAGAGATCGGTACGGGTAGCCCCGCTGTCCTCTACGGTAATATACTGCCAGTGATAGCGCGCCTTGTCGTAGTTGGTGTCAGGTATCCTGCGCCACTTGACCTTGATCTCCAAAGCGGCGTCGGGAAAGCGGACCGCCTCCCCGGCATTGTACAGTCGCACCTGTCCGTTGAGGTTGTACAATTCCTTTGCCACCACATAGTCAAAGGCAGGCTTGTTCATGGCCACCTCCTCCAGGCCGAAGGTCGGGTCTTGGGTAATATCGGGCAACCTTTCCTTGATGGAGAACGGGGCAAAATCTTCCGAATTCCGCAACCCGAACGATTTGTCTTCCCACCCCTTGGGTTTGCTGCCATCGGGCAGGTAGATTTCAGGGGCCGTTTTCCAGGTCTGCCACACCACCCACCCGGGGGCGCCGAGCTGTTTGCTGGTGTCTGCGACCATCAGCGTGGTGTCGGCCGGCCAGTTGATGGCGCGGAAAAGGTCCCAGGCATACCGGTCCGGAAATTGGAGGGCATAGGCCGAATCGAGGGAATATTCCCAGGGCTTCAGGGTTGGGATGGCGGCATGGGCGACCTGCTGCCCGGGGCTCGGGGTGCAGGCATAAAAGGCGATCGACACGCTTATGCCGAGACTGACGATGGCTGTTGCAAACGGCCGGAGAGAGGTTGTTTTCATAGTGGGCTGGTTGGCGATCCGCGCATGGCATAAGGCTCAGGAAAGGCAGGTTTGGGGACCTTTGGCATAAGAGATTTCATATCTGGCTGGCTCGGGGAGCCATAATTGACCCTCTTAAGGTACTAAAATATGGAAAGCCCAGACATACCATTGTGAGATATGCCTCCTTACAATGCGGAAACCCCAAACCCAGCCCACCTTCGTTAGAAAACAACTATGTGGGCTTCACAGAGACAGCTGGTCGCGGCGCGCTTGCCAACACAGGTCTTTGCACCTTGAACCTTTTTCATTCGTCGAAGCGTTGCAAACGCGAAGGAGGAGAGCCTTGTAGGTTGAAGCCGGCTGCCTATTGCGCAATGATTTGAAATCTGAAGTACCAGCGGGCAGCCAGGATTTCAACTTTGAAGACCTGAGATTTTTCTGCTCACTCTATTTTTTTCTGTATGAGCTTCCTTCCATTTTCCTCAAGCAAATTTGCATACCAGGATAGCCCCAAAACTTCCCCGTCTTTCCCATATTCAATCTTGGCCAGCCAGTTTGCATCTTTTTTATCGTCCCGGTGGATTATCAAGTGAGACTTGCCAAAGGGAAGTTTGATGAAACGAAAATACAGTAAAACAAAATCGATGTGTCTTTGGGGGTTGGTTGTCTTGTGTGCACTAGCTTGTGACCAACCAAATGCCGCGTCTGGCGCAAAATTCACCG
>CAYWZF010000086.1:0-12554 GCA_964461555.1 uncultured Robiginitalea sp.
AGGGCATCCGGGTAGGGGGATAAGGGTGTGTCCCATTGATCTTTGGGGCAACCACTTTTTTTGGCGTGGGAGAAAAGCACATTACCTGCCGCCCTACGGAGAAATTTGATGCCCTTTTTGAAACTCCGGGTTATTCTGTTGAATCGGTATGGCGGTTGAGATGCTGCAGCAGCGTTTCTACCTTTTGCTCATAGTCCCGAAGGTACACAGTGTGCGACCGCAGGTTCATTTGCATGCCGAATAGGTCCCCGAACAAGACCCGGTTGGTCTTGAAATCGAGGGCTTCAGCCGGCTCAAATGCGCTGGTGGTCCTGAAATACCCCTCAATGATTTCCCGGTTCATCAACAGGGGGGTCACGTGGTCGACAAACAGCCGGGTCATTTCCTTGACCCGTTCCTGCGTTCCGTCGAGCAGGTTCTGCTGGGCGTAATAGGTAGAGAGCAGGGTGCGCAGCGTATCGTTGGAGATCAGGTCGATGTTCTCGGCAGAAAGCATGTTGTCGAAGGCTACCCGATTCTGGGTGAAGACGCTGAATTCGGCCAAGGTGGGCATACGTTGATTGATGGCCCCGGCCGCCTCGGCATGGGTGGCGTTGCTGAGCATGACCTGAGTGCACTCGCTGATGAGGGAATCTTTGCGCTGGTTGAAGGCGATGGAGTAGCGCAGGTTTTCCAGGTCGTCCTGTATGTTGGACCGTATTTCCGTCAGAAAAACTTGTTCTTTTTTCCGCAGGTCGCGCTCGTTGTTCCAGGTATTGACCTGCAGGGCGATCAATATCCCCACCACCACGAGCACGATTTCGCCCAGGGCATACAGCAGGTAGTTGCCGAGGCGCCTGCCAGCTATCAGGTTTTGGCGTAGCCGGCGAAAAAATGGAAGCATGGCTGTATTCGGTTTACTGTTCAAAATACAAAAAAAATGGAGGAACCCGTCTAAAACCGGCCGGCGCCTTCCATCAGGTTGACTAGTGCTGGAGGGGTTTATCGGCTGGTTCGTTTCTTTTCCAGGAAAGCCTCCTGTATCTTTCGGGTCACCGGGCCGGCTATGCCACAGCCCACCGCCTTGCCGTCTATGGTGCCAATGGCCATCACCTGGGTGCTGGTCCCGGTCAGGAAGGCCTCGTCCATGTTGCACAGGTCGGAGGCCCGGATGCCTTCCTGGCGCACCTCGATCCCGAGTTGGGCGCAAAGCTCCAGCACAACCTGCCGGGTGATCCCATCGAGGATGAAGTTGTTGGCCGGGTGCGTGTAAACCACCTCCCCCTTTACGAAAAACACATTGCAATGGGACGCTTCCGTGATGAGCCCGCCCCGGACGAAAAGGGTCTCGTAGCAGCCCTCTTCCATGGCAAACTGGTTGGCCATCACATTGCCCAGCAGGGAGGTCATCTTGATATCGCAGCGCGACCAGCGGAAGTCTTCCCGCGTAACCGTCGCAGCCAGGGTATGGTTGATATCGGGGAGCGACCTGGGCCAGGCGTACATGAGGGTAGTGGGCCGCACCCCGGCCGGGTAGGCGTGCTGGCGGGGGGCCACCCCCCGGGTCACCTGCAGGTAAAGCAGGCAATCCTGCCCGGACAGGCCCGCGGCCCCGAGCAGTGCCGGGATGTCCCGTTCCAGTGCATCGACGTCCTGGTCGATGTCGATTTCTCCCAGGCATCGCCTGAGCCGGGCCATATGGGCCTCTTTATAGAAGAATTTCCCGTTGATCTGCGCCATCACCTCATAGATGCCGTCCCCGAAGAGGAATCCCCGGTCAAAGACTGAAATTTTTGCTTCCCCGGCCGGGAGTATCTCCCCGTTGAGGCAGACATGTGAAGGGTACTGGCTCTTTGGCGGCATAGCGACAGGCGTTTTTAGAGTGGGTTACCGGCCCATGGGCCCGGGTAAAGGTACGAAACCGTCTTCAGGCATTCAGGATCCCCCCGTCGATGGTGATGGCGGTGCCTGTGATCCAGGAAGCCTCGTCCGATGCCAGGAAGAGCGCCAGGCTGGCGATGTCGCCGGGGGTCCCCAGCCGTTTGAGCAGGGTGGCCTCGCGGGCGTCGTCAACGGCCCTTTCCGGGTTTTCAAAGGCCACTGCCGATTCCCGGAGCAGGGGGGTGTCTACCGGCCCCGGGCAAATGGCATTCACGCGAACCTGCGGCCCGTATTCCACGGCCATCTGTTTCATCAGGGCGACGGCCCCGGCCTTGGAGGCGCAGTAGGCGGGGTGGTTCGGAAAGCTTTTGAAAGCGGCGATGGAGGCGTTGATCAGAATGTTGGCGCAGACGCTTTTCTGCAATGCGGGGAGGGCGTATTTGCACAGGTAAAAGATCGAGCTCAGGTTGGTATCGAGGGTCTGGTGCCAGAGCTCCACCGGCAGGTCGGCCACCGGGCCCAGGCCGAGCATCCCGGCATTGAGGGAAAGCATGTCAATCTTGCCGAAGTGCTTCAGGGCTTCCTGCACCAGGCGCTCGTTGTCGGCGGGCCGGCTTACATCGGCTGCCGTGAAATGGACCGAAGTGTTGGTGGGCCTCATGGCTTCTGCCAGGGCGTTGCCCCTTTCGGCATCACGGCCGGTCAGCAACAGGGAGGCGCCCTCCCGCGAAAAGGCTTCCGCAATGGCGCGGCCCATCCCGCTGGTGGCCCCGGTGACGATGATGGTACGGTTGGCTAGTTTTCCAGGCATGGGGTGCGTTTTAGCGTTCGCGTTGGTTCTGCTTCCTGATTTCCTGCCTGATTGCTTCGAGCCGGGCGGCATCCAGCAAGCGGCCATCCCTGACTACATAGGCGATGGTGCGGGTATTCCCGATCGATTCCAGGGGGTTTCCCTCCAGCACCACCAGGTCGGCCTTCTTGCCGGCTTCCACCGTGCCGTAATCGGCCTCGATGCCGAAAAAAAGGGCAGGGTTCAGGGTGGCGGTGCGCAGGGCTTCCAGGGGTGTCAGCCCGGCCTCCACAAAGGCCTCCAGCTCGTTGTGCACGCCCATGCCGGGGTGGCAGAGGGGGTTGGCCCCCATATCGGTGCCGGCCAGCAGGGGCACGCCCAGTTCCTGCATGCGGCCCACCATCTGCAGATACCGACTATAAAGCCGTTGCTTGGTCTGAATATAATCTGCCCGGTCGCGGTTCCTGAGGTGGTCGTTGACCTCGGGGGTCCAGTAGGCCTGCAGGTAGGGGGGGAGGTAATCCAGCAGCGGCCGGTCTTTTTCGAGCTCCGACTCGTACCAGGCATTCTTTTTCCACATGCTCAGGGTCGGGCAGTGCCAGGTGCCCAGGTCGCGGAAAAGGGCAAAGAGGGAATCGGCCCGGGCCTCTTTGTAGGTTGCCAGGCGGAAGGCATTCAGCCCGTTTGACCGCCCGATCGGGTCGCCCAGGGCCTCGAGGGAATCGAGAAGGGCCCGGGGGGGCGGGTCAGCGCATTCGCGCAGTATCTCAAGCAGGTGTTCCTGGCTCTTCATGCCGGTACGGGCGGCCTCCGAAGGCAGCACGGTATAGGGTACATGGCCCGCCATCGGAAAGCCGGTCTCATTGGCATAATCGCTCAGGGCCATATAGGTTTCCCGGGGCAGGAGGGAATACACCTTCAAAAAATCGACCCCCAGGGCCCTTAAGGAATCCCCCACCGATTTAACGGCCTCGGGCCCCGCAATGCCCACCGAGCCGTCCCACATGGGGTTGGGCCCGTCGAGTAGGGGCCCCCCTGCGTAGATCTGAGGGGCCAGCAGGTCGCCCTTTTCATAGGCGGCCCGCCAGCGTTTGACCAGGCCGATGTCGCCCCCCATGTCGCGGATGCCGGTTACCCCGTGCACCACAAAGAGGGGCAACAGGGTATTCCTGGCTTCTTCTGTCGGTTGCATCCGCCACACCTCCGGGTCGTCGGGGTGGGCATGCATGTCCCAAAGGCCGGGGATGATGTACCGGCCGGTGCCGTCGATACGTACCCTGGCTGCGTAGGAAACCTTCGCTTCTGCCGAGGCATCGGAGATATGCCTGATGCGATCCTTCTCAAGCAGCACGCTGCGCCCGGGCAGCACCTCCCCGCTGGCCAGGTCGATCACGCTGATATTGCGAATCAGGATGTCGCCTGATATTTCCGGGGCCTTGCGGCAGGCAGAGGCGAGAAAGAGCAGGGCGCCTGCCAGGGCCATGCAAACGGCACGTGAATGAAAGGCAGGGGTTGCAGGTTTTCGACTCAAGGGTTGCGCATTTTCGGGCCTGTCAGATTATGCCGGGCCCATGTTTTGTGAAAAGGTACGATTTAAATGGGAAGGGTGAAAAGGTGGGGCAGGGGAGTCCCCGAAGCGCAGGGAATACCACGGATTCCTGTCGGAAAATTCGAAAGCCTGTTAATCCATGGGTTTTATTGCATACCTTTGATGTAAACCATAGTAAACTAAATCCACAAGTCATGAAAAAATTTCTTTTTGCGGCATTGCTTGTACTGGGAATGGGTTCCATGTACGGGCAGGGTGTCTTCAAAGTGGGTGCCGTGGTGGCGCTCCCGACCGGTGACGCCAGTGATTTATCCAGCTTTGGCCTGGGTGCCGACGTGTACTACATGTTCGGGAAAGAAGATGCCTGGCTGAATTTCGGACCTACCATCGGTTTCCGGAATTATTTTGGGAAAGATTACGAATTTGGCGATATCACCGTCAAGGCTGATGACGTACAGTTTTTGCCCCTGGCCGCTGCCTTCCGGGCCAAGAACTTTGGCATACTGAACTGGGGTACAGACATCGGCTATGCGGTGGGCATCAATGACGGCAATGACGGCGGTTTCTACTTCCGGCCGATTGCCGGGATCGATATTGCCGATTCCATTGAGCTCAATGCCTCCTATGAAATCATCAGCCTGGACGGGGGCAGCTGGAACGCCTTTACCTTCGGCGTCCTTTTTGAGTTTGGCAACTAAGACCTTTTTACCCTGATAAAAAGGGCGCCATAGGCGCCCTTTTTTGTTTTCTGGTTTTGACAAAAGACTTCCATTTGAAGTCATGGGACGAAATTGCCCGCTGATGGGTCGTATCTGCAAAAAACCGGTTTCTGTCTTGGCAAAAGGCTGATCCGGCTCTAAAGCAAAATCGCCTGGTATCTCGACCCTAGCTTTATGATGTTTAACAGTCCCTACCGGACAAAACATCAAAATCATGAAAACAAAATTCCACCTTCCATTAGCCCTTCTTGTGCTGACAACCGTTTGCTCATGCGCTAAAGAGGAGCTCTCCACCGACGGTTTCGGGGCATCCGCTGCAGATCAGCAATTGGCGCTCAAAACGTACAACAACGGTATGATCAAATCCTATGGCAGCGAAACCATCCTGAAATGGAATGAATTGCTGGGGACCCTGATCGACGAGAAGCTGCCCGTTCCCACAGAAGCCAAAATTTATGCGATGGTTACCCTCGGCATGCACGATGCCCTGAACAACGTGGTGCCTGTCTATGAAACCTATGCCCTGGCCAACACCTCGGTAAATGCGCGTGAAATTTCGAAAGGGAACATTCAGCCCATTGCAGATGCTGCCGTAGCCCAGGCGGCGAGGGATGTAATGGTTGCGCTCTTCCCGGCGGCCGTGACCCCGGCAGACGCTTTACTGGGTAATGTACTGGCTTCTATAGCCGATGATGGTTCCAGAGCGAAAGGTGTCGAAATTGGCAAACAGGCCGCCATCGCCCTGTTGCAGAAGCGGCAGGGAGATTTCCCCTTTTTGTTCACGTCCTATACCCCTTTGAGCAGCGCCCCCGGAGTTTACCAGGCCAATTTTCCTCCCTACACGTTTGCCAATCCGCCCATCTGGCCGGCAAACGCAGTCTATGTGCCAAACCTGGGCAGCCTGAAGCCTTTTGGGATTGCATCCAGTGACCAGTTTATGGATGAAGCGCCCTACCCGGTCGATTCTCAGGCGTATGCCGCAGATTATAATGAAATAAAGGACCTGGGTTGTGCAGGGTGCACCGCCAGGACCCCCGAACAAACCGAGATAGGGCTGTTTTGGGCCGAGAACCCGGCGAGCTCCGCCAACAGGCTGGCCCGCACCTTCATCACTACATTCGAATTGAACGGTTGGGAGGCGGCAAGGCTCATTGCGCTTTTGGAAATGGGCATAATGGACTCGTTTATCGCCTCCTTCCGGGAAAAATCGGAATTCGTTTTTTGGGCACCCATTACGGCCATACGGGCTGGTGATGCAGATGGCAACCCTGATACCGCAGGAGATATGGCCTGGAATTCCCTGAGGCCAACTCCCCCCGTCTTCGAATTCCCTGCCACCCAGGCCTATGCCTCCGGGGCGGCCTCTGAGCTGTTCAGGCTGTTTTTTGAGAAAGACGAAATGCCCTACACTGCCACAAGCCCTTATTACCTTCCGGGAACAGAAAGGTCTTTCTCGCGTTTCTCTGATTTTTCGGCCGAACAGGCAAGCTCCAGAATATATCAGGGGCATCATTTCAGGCACTCGACAGAGGTGGGAGAAAAACACGGCATTGAATTGGGGCGCTATATTTTCGAGAACAATCTCAGGGCGCTTAAAAAGAACAAATAGGAATTTTCAATACAAGTCTCGCGCTTCCTGCAAACTGAACCCGCCCTTTGCCCGCAACGGACGGGTTCATTGCTGTCAGGCCGGCACAGGATGCCTTGCCAAACCCCTTGAATACCTCTTGCCTGCAAATTTTTCGATGCCTGTCACTGTTCTGCTGCCACCCGTTCGGGTAACGCGCCCCCAGGGTGGGCAGGGAGCTATTCGAAAACCCTTGAATCCATAATTTGCAGAAAATGATTGAGGTATAGCTTGCCGATAGGCAGTTCCTTTTTGTTGATTTCGACCAGTTCGTGCGTATAGGATTTGATCTTGCCGAGGGGGACGATAAACGACCGGTGGATGCGCACGAATTCATTTTTGTTGAGCATGGCTTCGATCGAAGAAATCGTCTGCCGGGTCAGATGCACTTTATCGTGGGTGATTATCTTGATGTAGTCTTTCGCGCTCTCGATATACAGGATCTCATCGAGCACAATCCTTACCTGCCTCCGGTCAATGCGGAGGTAAATGGCGTCGACTCCCGATTTTCGCTCCGAGGCAACAGTCTCCTCCGGAAGCAAATGGCTTTCCAGCCCGGGCAGGGCCTTGTTCACCGCTTTCAGGAACCGGTCAAAACGGATCGGTTTAAGCAGGTAATCGACCGCATCGAGCTCAAACCCGTCCCAGGCGTATTCCTTGTAGGCGGTAGTGAAGATGACCTTAGGCGGGTTTTTAAGGGATTGCACGAGTTCGGTACCCAGGAGTTCCGGCATGCGGATGTCCAGAAAAAGCAGGTCCACTTCGTGCGATTGCAGGAACACAAAGGCCTCTATCGCATTGCTGAATTCGCCCACCAGGTGCAACACCGGGACTTTTTCACAATAGCGCCGTATGACATCCCGTGCCAGGGGTTCATCATCTACGATCAGGCATCGCGGATTCAAGCTTTCAGATCTTTTCATAGGCCATGACAGGTTGCGGCGGCGACGCAGTTTCCGCAATATTTTCTGGGTCTAATTCAATGGTGAGCTCAACAATGAAAACATCCGGGTCTTCCTTTATTTCCAGCGTATGCCGGTTCGGATAGATCAGCTCCAGCCTGCGGCGCACATTCTCAATGCCCGTGCCCAGCCGGTTGGGATCGGTTGATGTGAAATCCTTCTTGCCGTTCATCAGGGTGATCTCAAAATGGCGGCCCTGAAGGTCGGATTTGATATTGATCCAGGGTTTGTGGATCATCTTGCTCGCCCCGTGCTTGAAGCAGTTTTCAACTAGCGGGAGCAGGAGCAGCGGGGCTATTGAAATTTCCCCGACCCGGTTTGGAAAGGAATAGTGCAGGTCGAGCTTTTCATCATACCTGATTTTTTCAAGATTGATATAATCCTTCACCATCTGCAATTCGTTTTCGAGGGGAACCCGGTGCTTTCTGCCTTCCGTTAAAATATACCGGAGCAGGTGCGAGAGCTCCATGATCATTTTGGCGCTTTTGGGCGATTCTACCTGTGCCTGCGAGTAAATATTGTTCAGGGTATTGAACATAAAATGGGGTTGCAGCTGGGCCATCAGCAGCCGCAACTGTGCCTCGGAATTCTCCTGCAGCAATTCCTGGTTTCGCAGCGATTTCTGGTAGTAATGTTTAAACAGCTTAAAAGTGGCAGCCAGGGAGACTCCGGTTATGGACCCCTGTATACTGGCCAGGTAGGCAGCAAAGATTTTTTGCCCGGGGGTGTAGGTTGTCAAAAATAGCTGGGCATTTGAAATCCAGGGAATCTTGTCATAGGGAATCAACAACAGAATTACGGCATGCATCGTCAATGCCATCAGATAGAAAAAGATGAACCAGAAGATCGCCGGAATATATCGATGCCTGAAAACATAAAAGGGCAAGACAAAATAAATTACCGGATAAATGAGAAATGTCTGGGGCAGAAGGAAAAAGAACGTTTCGGCCAGGGACTTGAAGTAGTCGGGGAATTTGCCGGTATTCATATAGACCACCGGGTTCAGCGTGCGGGTTATGGCAAAGAAGCCGCCCCAGAAAATCCAGAATAACAAGTTACGCCAAAGGCGAAACCACCATTTATCGGAGAGTAGCAATTCGCGTAAAGACATACCTGCCCCTTTTCTCTCAAATGTATGGATATAAGTATGACGGTATATCTTTTCGCTGCAGAATTGCGCTTTTCGGAGACAGACACCCCAAAAACCGGGACCAGGGTATTTCAATCGCGCTTTATCCCCTTTCTGTCGTGGCTGCCCCCCTTTTCGTCGCATTGGGGGCAGTTGCACGCAACATATCTGCTATGTTTAAAGCGATTTGCCCGGGTGAGGGGTTCACGTTCTTATGATGATTGGACCCGGATTTTCACAAAACGGCCCCCCGCCAAGGACGGGTGGGGCGTAAGAGGGCGCCCTGGAAACAGCGCTCCCGACCCCTGATGGCGGCAGGGTCTAACCCCTGAACAGGCAGCAAAGGCCTTGCAGGCGACATCCCCCGGCCGGGTTGCCGCAGGGCGCTGGCAGGTAGCTAAAAAAGATGCCAGGCGCATCTGTTTTGTGACCAAAAAAAGCATACATTTAAGTAAGGACCGGAAGGAGTCTCATGGGGGGATTGCACGTGGTTCAGGCTGCCTGCCTGAGATGGAGAGGGCCCGCGGGAAGTATCGGAAAGGGGAGGAATATCGGGCTGGGAAACCTTTTGCAGCGCTCCGGGATCAGAATTTTGATAAATCATCCCCTATGAGAATATCCGTTTTGGTTTTCGCTGCCTCATTCTTTTCCGTGCAGGCGCTTTCGGCCCAGGAAGAAGACGATGCCTTACCTGCCGACACCCTCGAGCAGGTCGTGGTCACGGCCCTGCTGCGCAAAGAAAAGATAACCCGGGCCCCTGCCTCTGTTCAGGTTTTGACAAACCAGGATTTGGATCGCTTCGCAGGGTCTAACCCGGGGGAGCTCTATGCCCGGATTCCGGGGGTGGAATTTACCCGGTATGGGGTAGACGGCACTACCTTTAATGCCCGGGGGCTGAACAGTGCCTTCAACAACAAAATCCAGCAGCTCGTAGACGGGCGCATCAGCACTTCCCCCCTGAGCGGGGCATTGCCCGTATTCAATAACGGTTCCACCATAAAAGATGATATCGATCAGATCGAAGTCGTTTTGGGGCCGCAAACAGCCCTGTACGGGCCCAATGCCCACAACGGGGTGTTCAACACGATCACCAAAGACCCCCGCCGGTATCCCGGCACCTCGGTTTCCCTGAGCGTGGGGAACCAAAAGCAGGTAAGCGGCCGGGTCAGGCATGCGGTGAAGCTCAACGACCGCTGGGCCTATAAAATAACGGGCGAATACGCCGTCGGGAGGGAATTCGATTTTATCGACACGGTGTATATCGGCCCTTCGGGCGTAGCCGTCCCCGAACGAAACGTCGATTTTGACTTCCGCCACCTGCGCGGCGAGGCGCATGTTTATTACAGCCTCACGGCAAAGACAGAATTGATCTTTTCGGGCGGGGCCGCCAGCAACGATTTTTTGCAGGTTACCACCAGCGGGCGCAACCAGATGAAGGGGATAGGCTACAGTTTTTTGCAGGCCCGCTTCCGAAGCCCCCGTTTTTATGCAAATGTGTATAACACCTGGGGAACCCTCGGCGAGAGTTACAGTATTAACGCCTATACCCAGGCATACTGGCTGCGGACGCGACCCGGCCCGGGCAATCTGCCCCCTGACCAGGCCGAGCAGTTTGCGCTGAGTGCGGCAACTTTCCAGGAGAAAAGCCGCAGGTTGAATGCCGACTTTCAATACAATACCCATTTTCCGGAGGCCGGGCTCTTTCTGGTGGTGGGGGCCGATTACGAAAATGCGCAGCCCAACACCGGAGATGGCACTACCCTGGTGGGGGGAGCCGGGGCGATTTCCATTTCGCAATATGGCGGGGTCGTGCAGCTCGAGAAGAAGGTCCGGAGCGACCTGCGCCTGATCGGGGCCCTCCGCTATGATAAGAATGACAATTTCGACGGCTTGTTTGCCCCCAAATTTACTCTGGTCAAAGACCTGGGGCAGGGCAATATCCGGTTCGGCTGGGCCAGGGCCTATGCGCGCCCGTCCATCCAGAATCAATATGCCGGCATCCAGGGTTTCTTCTTCGGGAACGGCGGAACGGGCATTTCTTACATCCCGAACAATGCCATCGTCAGTGACCCGGCATCGGTGCAGGCCACCACGCCCCTCAAGGTCGAGGAGGTAAGTACCTGGGAGCTTGGGGCAAAGGGCAAGCCCTTCAAAAGGATGTGGGTAGATGCCAACGCCTATTACGGGGCGAGCAAAAACTTCATTACCCCGGCCCTGCCGGTGGGCGGGCGGGCGCTTTCGGTAAACGGCATAAACGTCAGCCACAACCCGGTATTTGCCGGGACGGTAAGCAATGACACCCTGCAGGGCGCTACCTTCTTTACTTTTTTCAATTATGGGAAGGCAAGAGTTTATGGCCTGGATGTGGGGGTGAAGTATGCCCTTGCCCCATCGGTGCAGCTGGCCCTGGAATATTCCTGGATGAATGCCAGCTTTGAAGATAACGATGCCAACCGCGACGGGGTGATCACCCCTGATGAAAAGAGCATCAATGCCCCGAACCACAGGGGCTCGGCCCGGATAACCGTCGAAAACCTCCTGAAAGACCGCCTGGCCCTGTCCCTGGGCGCCCGGGTCGTGCAGCAATATGACTTTTACAGCGGAAACCAGGTAGGCAGCGCCCAGGGCGCCGGCACCCGTACCCCTCCCAAAAATTTCAACTACGGCCCTCTGGGGGGCTTTGCCACGGTTAATTTTGACCTTTCGTACCGCTGGAGCAGGAACGTGATGTTCAACTTCAACATGTCAAACATCTTCAATTCCAAGCAGATCGAATTCGTGGGCTCGCCCTCTATCGGCCGCCTGGCCATGGCCAGCATCCGGGTGAACGACTGAGGCTTTCCTCCGTGCAGGCATCCTGCGTCCCTGACCCGCACGGGATGTACCGCCTGCCTGCCTGCCCGGACTGATTTTCCGCCGCCGGATGGCAGCGCCTGATTTTGGCGGTCCCGATCGGTTTTGAGAACCTCTGCAGCCTGTCGCCGTACCTGAATTTTACTCCCCCGGCAAGACCTCGCGGCATCGCGGCATCGGCTTTCACCCGGGTGATGCGATCCAGACTGTTTGTCGACGAAAACCGGCTTTCTGACCTATGTTGCCCGTCCTCTGTCTTAATTCATTCAGGAGGGTTCTGTCCCGGACTACATTTAAGGGTAGCAATCGATAAAAAGCCATGAAAACAAAAAATATATTCCTGTTATGGTTATGGGTATTGATAGTCTCGGCCTGGAATGTGCAATGTTCCAGGGCAGACGATGCAGCCGACGAGCGTTCTTTGCCGCCTACCCGCCCTTCTGAGGAAATCGCGGATTCCATAGCCGATACCGCAACGCCCGATTCGATTTCTGATTCCACAACCGGGGAAGAGAATGTTGTGCAGGATCTTTATTACAATGGCTACGCAAGCTTTTCCAATTCCCGACTGACCGTAAACAGCCTGACCGTTACCGTAGCCCCGGATTTTCAGTATGTGGTTGGATGTTTGGATGGCAGCGGTATGGTTAATGGGAGCGCTTATTCGGATATTCTGCTTTATAACGATGGTGCCGCCTATGTGCGGATTCCCTGGGATTATTCCTGTTCGCTGCTGAATGGGTTCCATTGGTACGGGCCATTAATCTATCATTGGGATTTGGAATATTCCGTAGTCCGGCAGGCGGGCCAACCCGACGAAATCACCCTCAGCGGCACGGGCAGGGGGTCGCACATTTATGAAATCCCGTATGACGCCTGGGTAAAATCAGAGATCGCTTTTGAGTACAGGGGTGTTCTGATCGAAGGCACCAATAAAGGCACCAATAGTTTCGAGGGAAATTTTACCCTGGAAGAGCGGTCCCCCCAGGAAAAATACAACCTGTCGCTTTCCGGGGCGGCAACCCTGGAATGGAAGCAGGAGGGTGAGTAACCCAGGGCATCGTC
>CAYWZF010000087.1:0-12540 GCA_964461555.1 uncultured Robiginitalea sp.
CCTACCGCCTGCTACGGCAGCGCGACTACCCCTCCTGGCTCTACCCGGTGGTCAATGGCGCGACCACCATCTGGGAACGCCTGAATTCCTACACCATCGAAGACGGGTTCGGGGGAAACAACAGCATGAATTCCTTCAACCACTACTCCTTCGGGGCGGTGGGCGCCTGGATGTACAACTACTCTTTGGGCATCCGGCGCGACCCGGCCTCGCCCGGCTTCCGGCATTTCTTCCTCGAGCCCGTCCCCGACCCGGACGGGGTGCTCACCTATGCCCGCGGACATTACGACAGCCCCTATGGCCGCATCGCCAGTTCGTGGGAAACAGCCGGGCCGGTTGCGGTATACCGGTTCATGGTGCCCCCGAATACGACGGCCACCCTGCGCCTGCCGGCGGAAAGCGCGAAACGCATTACCGAAGGCGGCCGCCGCCTGCGGAAGGTGCCGGGCATCAGTGGCCTGACCGAAGGGGAGGGCCGGGTGCAGCTCGAGCTCGCCCCGGGCACGTATGAATTCCGGGTGGAATAAAACCAAAGGAAAAGCCCTTCTCCGGAAGGGCTTTTTCAATTTATCGTCTGGGGCCAGGCCCTAGGCCCCGGCGGGCCGGGCATGCGAAAGCCGGCTCAGCCACAGGAACAGCAGCCCGCTCAGGATCCAGGCCGGCAGGGTCAGGAACGACAAAAAGATGCCAAAGGCCACCGAGAGGGCATAGCCGCCCAGGGCGCTGATCCCCCAGGCCAGCAAAACGGCCTTGTTGACCCCCAGGTTGTGGAATTCGGCGTAATAGGGCACGATGCCCGCCCGCCGGCCGAAGAAATGCTCAAAGGCGATCACCGCCCCCACAGGAGCGAGGATAAAGCCGTACAGGGCTACAAAATCGAGCAGCTTCATGGCAAATGCCGGGAAGAGGCCGGCTACTGTGGCGATGCCCCCGGCCAGAATGGTCACCCAGAAGGTGGAGGTTTTGGGCAAAATGGCCTGGAAGGCCAGGCCGGCCCGGTAAATGGTCGGGTTGGCGGTGGTCCACCCGGCCAGCACCACCGCCACGATGCCAAAAAAGCCGAGGGCACTGTAGGCCAGGGGCCCGGGCGCCACGGTGGGGGCCTGCCCCATGCCCAGCATGGCCTGGGCCTCAGGGGTTTTCAGGTAGACGGCGTAGAGCAGGGCGGCCGCGATCCAGGCCATGTAGTGCCCGATGTACATACCGGCGGCCGTGGTCCAGCCGCTGCTGGCTTTTTTGGCAAAGCGGAAGACCGAGAGGTCCGACATGCCGATGTGCATGGCCGCGTTGGCAAACCACGACCAGAGCACCACGTGCCAGAAGGTGTATTTGATCTGCCCGGGGAAGGGCTCGGAGCCCTCTCCCCACAGGTCCCAGAATTCCCGGAGCGAATGGATGCCAAGCTGCTGCAGGGCCACCACCCCGCAGGCCACAAAGGCCAGCACGATGATGGGCGACATCCAGTTGGCGGCCTTCGATACCGTATCGTACCCCTTGGCGGCGATCAGGGATATCAAGGCACCGATGATTAAAACGATGATCACCCAGGTGGGTCCGTTGGGCATCGTATCGGTGAGCTTGGGCATTTCCATATCGAAGGGAACCCCCACAGCCGTAGCCGAGACGGTGATCATGGCCCCGGCCAGGAAGCAGAACAGAATGCCATTGGCCAGGTTATAGCCGATCACCAGCTTTTTGCCGCAGATCCGCTCGAGGTGGTAATAGAGGGTGAGCCGATGCCTGACGGCGATCTCGGCCGTAAGGTAGCGCCAGCTCAGCACCGCCAGCAGGTTGCCCAGCAGCAGGCCCACGATGAGGTCGAAGGCGCTCACCCCGGTGGTCAGAAAGAGGGGCCCGATCACGAATTCGGTCCCGGCCGCATGCTCCCCGGCGTACATGCCGAGAAAGCTCTTCCAGCTCTTGAGGCGGGAGGCCGGCACGGGCTGGCGTTCATACTCGCCCCCGGCCAGTTCCTCGATCTGTTCTTCAATATCGAATGGAGACATGGTTTGGTTGGTTTAGGAATGGATTAGATGCCCTGGCAGATCGGCCACGCGCTCGCAGCAGAGTTGTTCCATGTTCTGCCGGAACTGGGTTTTCAGCATGGAGATGGTGTGGTCGCCTCCCCGGGTGCCCAGGGCCCCCACCCCGTACATGAAGGTGCGGCCCATAAAGGTAAAGGCTGCCCCTGAGGCCATGGCCCGGGCCACGTCGGGGCCGCCGCGCAACCCGCTGTCGACCATTACGGTGAACTTGTCTCCATAGGCATTGGCCAGCCGCTGCAGGGGTCTGATGGTGGCTTCGCCTGCGTCGAGCTGCCGACCCCCGTGGTTGGAGACGATGATGCCGTCAAAGCCGAGCTGCAGGGCCTGCTCTGCATCCCATTCGGAGGCCACGCCTTTCAGCACAAGCTTGCCTTTCCACTGGTCGCGGATGGGTTTGATCTTTTCGGGGTCGAGCAGGCCTGAAAAGGTCTGGTTCATGAAAAGCCCCAGCTGCTTCAGGTTCAGGCCGCCGGGGGTGTAGGGCCGGATGGTTTCGAACGTGGGCTGCCCGTACCTCAGGGTCTGAAGGGCCCAGCGCGGTTTGCCGAGAATTTGCAGAATATTGGCCAGGGTCATCTTCGGGGGCATGGCCAGCCCATTGCGGATGTCGCGTGGGCGGTAGCCAAAGGTGGGCACGTCGCAGAGCACCACCAGTACCGGGCACCCGGCCGTCGAGGCCCTTTTGATCACGTCTTTCCTTATGCGCTCCTCTACCGGGTTGTACAGCTGAAACCAGGCTTTGCCTTCGGTCAGCTCGGCCGCCCGTTCGATGGCCATGGTGGTCACGGTGCTCAGGATGAAGGGAATATTGTGTTTGTGGGCCGCCCGGGCCAAAATTTCCGGGGCGTTGGGCCACATCAGCCCCTGCAGCCCTACCGGGGCAATCCCGAAGGGGGCGTCGTAGCGGTGGCCGAAGAGCTCGCAGCTGGTGTCAGCCCCCTTAAAGCCTCTGATGTACCGGGGTTCGAGCCGCACCTCCCGCAGCTCGCTCGTGTTGCGGTGCAGGTTCACGTCTTCGTTGCAGCCCCCGTCGAGGTATTCAAAGGCAAAGCGCGGCATGCGGCGGCGCGCCTTGTCGCGCAGCGATTCCACAGAAGGGTAGCGGGTGTCGAAATCCATATCAGGGATGGGTTTGGGGTTGGTGTTTTTGCAGGGCGTAATGCGTTTTCAGGAAGCCTTTTTTCAGGGGGTGGTCGGAGAGGACCACGGCTGCCCCGAGGGCCGAGCCCAGGGAGGCGTCGGTGGTGCGCAGCCGCACCGGGTGCACCAAACGGGCCAGGATTTGCAGAAAGACGGGATTCCCGGCGAAGCCGCCGTCGATGTAGAGCCTGTTGATGCCCGAATCGCCGAGTACCGCCAGCAGGCGGCTGTGCTGCAGGCGGCACAGCTCGTAGAGGAGCTGGTGGTAGGCCCCTGCGTAGTCGGGGTGTTCCCACTGCGTCTGCGGTGGGCAGGGCTCTGACAGGCTTTCCCAGTGGAACAGGCTCCGGCCGGCTACATGGATCCGCTCGAAGCACTCCCTCTTGAAGCCGACCTCCCGGTAGGCGTGTTCAGAGACCCCGTAGCGTTGCGACAGGGCTTTCAGCTGCAGCTTGAACTCATTCCCGAGGAACAGGCGGGCCGCTTTGACCGGCTGCCCGTCGACACGCATGTAGTTGATGCAGTCGTGCCGGCGGTCTTCGGCAGACAGGTGCCCGTCGGCAAAGGGGTTCAGGGCGATGCTCCAGGTACCCGTGGAGAGCAGGGCAAAGGGCTGGCCGATGCTTTTCAGGTAGGGGAGCAGGGCTGCCGAGCTGTCGTGGATGCCGACCCCCACCCGAAGCTCCTTCCCCTGCAGGGTAACGGGATAGGCGGTTTGGGTCGGGACGATGGGGGCGAGGCGGGATTCGAGGCCCTCTGCCGCCACCCAGGCGTGGTAGCGGTTATGCACGTAATCCCAAAGTGCCGTGTGGCAGCCGATACTGGTGTATTCGCTCACGGGCCGGCCCGTGAAAAGGTAGCTCAGGTACTGGGGCAGGTGGAGGGAGACCCGGATCTTTTGGAAAACCTCCGGTTTGCGGTATTTCAGCCAGTAGAGTTGCAACCCGGAATTGAGCATGCCCGAGCGGGAAGTCCCCGTGATTTGGCCGAATTCCTCCTGGGGCCCGTAACGAGCGTAAAAGGCATCTTCCAGGGCGGGGTCGTAGGGTTTCGTATAATTGTAGAGGGGGGTCAGCGGTGTTCCAGCCTGGTCAAGATGCACCAGGCTGGCCCCGTAGGTCGAGAAATTGAGGGCGCGGATGTCCCACTGCGATTGCGACAGGGCCCCGTCGAGCACCTCCCGCATCCAGGCCGTGAGGGCCTGCAGGTCTTCGGAGGGGTAGCCATCCTCGTCGGGAATGGTCTCCAGGTGGGTGTATTCCCGGTGCACTTCGTGGAAGTCACGGTCGAAGAGGAAGAACTTCTTGTTGGTCTTCCCGATGTCGAAAACGGCCGTCACTTCCTTTTTCATGGCAGGTTCCTTATAATCCGGTGGCTACGGAATGGGCGCCCCGCTCTTGGGTGAGGTGGCGGCGCACCTCCAGTTTCCGGTAGGCCCTCAGGGGGTCAATGGCCGCCCCGGCCTCCAGGCGCGCCTGCCGCAGCAGGGGGCGTACGTCGGTGCGGAAGGCGTTTTGCAAAATTTCCTGGCACCCCACCGTGTCGTGGGCCTCCTGGGCCTGGGCCAGGGCCTGCCGGTCGATAAGCAGTGCCTTCGCATAGGCTTCCCGGATCGCCTCCAGCGACTGCATCAGGTCTTCGAGCGGGTCCTTGATGTTGTGGCTGGCATCGATCATCCAGGCGGGGGAGGGGTTTTGGGGGTTGTGCGCCATGCCGTAGACCAGTTCGCTGAAGATCAGAAAGAGGGCATAGGGCTTGATGCTGCCCACAGTGAGGTCGTCGTCCCCGTACTTGCTGTCGTTGAAATGGAACCCGCCAAGCTTGCCCTTCAGCATCAGGGTGGCTACGATCTGCTCGATGTTCGTGTTGGGCAGGTGGTGGCCCAGGTCGACCAGGGTGTAGGCTTTCGGGCCCAGGTCGCTGGCCAGCATATAGGAGGTGCCCCAGTCGGGGATCACCGTGCTGTAAAAGTTGGGCTCATAGGGCTTGTACTCGATAAAGAGCTTCCAGTCGTCGGGCAGGGCGGCATAGATTTCGCCCAGGCTCTGGGCGGTCAGGGACAGGGCCCGCTGGAACTGGGCCTGCCCGGGGAAGTTGGCCCCGTCGGCCAGCCAGACCGTCAGGCTTTTTGAGCCGAGCTTTTCTCCGATACGGATCACTTCAAGGTTGTGGGCTACCGCCTGGCCCCGGGCCTCCGGGTCGGTGCTGCTGAGCGAGCCATGGCGGTAGCTGGCCGGGGCGTCTTTTTGATCCTGGAAGGTGTTGGAGTTCACCGCATCGAAAACCAGCCCCAGGGAGGCCGCCTGCTGGCGGATGGAGGCGAAATCTTGCGGGATGTCCCAGGGGATGTGCAGGGAGATGGCCCCGGCCGAGCCGGTAAGGGCATGCAGCAAACCCACATCTTCCATCTTCTGCTCCAGGCTGCCGGGCTCCCCCGGCTGGGAGAAGCGCCCGAAGCGTGTTCCCCCGGCCCCCAGGGCCCAGCTCGGGATAGCCACCTGGAAATCGCGCAGTTGCCGCACCACGCCGGGGGCGTTGATGCCTTCCCGGTCGAGCTGTCCGGCCAGGTGGGCGTAGGACACGGCCTGTTGTTCAAGCTGCGGGGTATTCAACCCCGAAATCTGGTCTTCGGATATTCTCATATACGCAGGTCTTTTCGGAATCACCCCCGTGACCCGTTTCGGGTGACGGGGCCATTCCCCCTCGAAATTGACGAAACAGTCGCTGTCTAGCGGACAAAGGCATTGGCCATGCCCCCGTCTACGTTGATAATATTCCCGGTCGATTTGCCGAGTACCCCCACCTGGGCGAATACCCCGTTGGCAATGTCTTCCGGGTAGATGATCTCATTCATCAGGTTGCGCTTTGCGTAAAAGGCCGGCAGCTCTTCCACCGAAATGCCATAGGCCCGCGCCCGGCCCTCGGCCCATTCGCCCTCCCAGATCTTGCTGCCCACGATCACCCCGTCGGGGTTCACCGTGTTCACGCGGATCTTCTCAGGCCCCAGTTCGGCGGCCAGCAGGCGCACCATGTGCTGCTGGGCGGCCTTGGCGGTGCCATACCCCACGTTGTTGGGGCCTGCCACCAGGCCGTTTTTGCTGGCAATGCTCACAATATCGCCCCCCAGGCCCTGTTTGCGCATCACGGCCACCGCTTCCTGCGCGAGTTCGAACTGCCCCTTCACCAAAACGTCTTGCAGCAGGTCCCAGTCTTTTTCAGTGGTTTCTTCCAGGGGCTTGGAAATGGCAAGCCCGGCGCTGTGCACCACGATATCCACCCCGCCGAAAGCCAGGCAGGCTTTTTTGAAAGCCTCCCGGATGGAGGCATTGCGGGTCACGTCGCAAAGGGCGGTGGCTGCTATGTCGCGCTTGAAGGTAGCGCCCGCTTCGTGCAGGCGGTCTTCGGCAATGTCGGTGAGCACCACGTTGGCCCCCTCTTCAGCCAGCTTGTCGGCGATGGCCTTGCCGATGCCTCCCCCGGCCCCGGTGACCAGGGCGATCTTTCCGGAGAGGACTTTCGGTTTGGGCATGCGCTGCAACTTGGCCTCCTCGAGCAGCCAGTACTCGATATCGAAGGCCTCCTGCCGGGGCAGGGAGGTATATGCCGAGATGGCTTCGGCCCCCCGCATCACGTTGATGGCATTGATATAGAATTCGGCCGCCACCCGGGCGGTCTGCTTGTCTTTGGCAAAGCTGAACAGCCCCACCCCCGGGTACAGGATAATGACTGGGTTCGGGTCGCGCATGGCCGGGCTGTTGGGGTGTTTGCACTGCTCGTAGTACGCCTTGTATTCAGCCCGATAGGCTTCGAAGGCGGGTTCAAGCTGTTTGAGGACCCTGGCCCCGTCGGAGTGGTCGGCTTCTGGCCGGAGCTCCAGCACCAGCGGCTGTATCTTGGTGCGCAAAAAGTGGTCGGGGCAGGAGGTACCCATGGGTGCCAGGCGCGCCAGGTCGTGGCTGTTCACGAATTCGAGCACCGGGGCCGAATCGTCGAAATGCCCGATCATCCGGCGCTCAGACGAGCAAAGCCCGCGCAGCAGCGGCATCAGTTGGGCCGCCTGTTCCATACGCGCACCAGCATCAAGGGGTGTGATTTTTTGCCCCCCGAAGACGCTGCCTTTTTCAGCGATTTTGCGGGCGATGTATTCCGAAGCCGTTTCAATGACCTCCAGGCTATTCATGTAGCATTCGTACGAGGTGTCGCCCCAGGTAAAGAGCCCGTGGTTCCCCAGCACGATGCCCCGTATGCCCGGGTTGTCGGCCAGGCACTTTTCGAGCTGCAGCCCCAGGTCGAAGCCCGGGCGCTGCCAGGGTACCCATCCCATGGAGTCGCCCCAGATCTCCCGGGTAATGGCCTCGCTGTCTTTCGCAGCAGCTACTGCGATGAGCGCGTCGGGGTGCAGGTGGTCGATATGCTTGAAGGGCAGCATCCCATGCAGGGGGGTGTCGATGGAAGGCGCCCGGCTGTCGAGGTCGTAGATGCAGTGGTTGAACAGGCCCACCATGCGGTCTTCGTCGTGCAGGCCTTTATATACGTTTTTAAGGCTTCTAAGGCGCTCTGTATACAGGCCGGCAATCCCGGCCCGGGTCAGCGTGCCGATGTCGCCCCCTGAGCCCTTGATCCACATCACTTCCACTTCCTGCCCGGTAAGGGGGTCTTGCTCCAGGGTCTTGCAGCTGGTGTTCCCGCCCCCGTAATTGGTGATGCGCAGGTCGGCCCCCAGTATATTTGAGCGGTACAAAAAGAGCGCCACCTGGTCGTCGCCCAGGGCTGCCGCTTTCTGTTCATCCCAGAGGTAATCGACGTGCTTGAACGTTTGGGTCTTCATCGGTAATTTTTTGCTAACATTACAGGGTAAAAGTAAACCCCGGCCGGGGAATACCTGTTCTGTACTGTTCAGTTGCGTTAAGGTACTAAATTATGATCGAGTTCATCGACATCAAGGAAGAATCGAAGGTGCCCAAGTACCAGCAGATCGTCGATTCCGTGTTGTCGGCTATCGGCAGCGGGCGGGTGAGCCGGGGCGAGAAGCTGCCTTCGGTAAACGAACTGCTCATTGAATTCGACATCTCGCGCGACACGGTGGTGCGGGCCTATGACCACCTCAAGGAAAGCGGCATCATCGAATCGGTGCCCGGGAAGGGCTATTACATCAAAAACGACCAGCTTACCCTGAAAGCCAAGGTCTTTTTGCTCTTCAACAAGCTGAGCGCCCATAAAAAGATCATTTACGATGCCTTTTCGCACCGCCTGGGCGACAAGGCCACCATCGACTTTTTTATCTACGAGAACAACTACCGCCATTTCAAGGAGCTGATCGAGCTCAGCAAATGTCGGGATTATACCCATTATGTGATCATTTGCCATTTCGAGGAGGGTGGAAACGACCTCTGCCAGTTTCTGTCTGCAACCCTTCCGGCCGATAAGCTGGTTGTGCTCGACAAAAAGCTCCCGGAAGCCTGCCCGCGGGCCTCCACGGTGTACCAGGATTTCGGGCAGGACATCTACAATGCCCTGGTGGAGCTCAACCCGCGCCTTCGCAAATACCGCCGGCTCAAAATGCTCCGCAGCGAGCGCACCTACCACCCGGTGGAAATCAAGAAAGGGTTCATCCGATTCTGCGGGGAGTTCGCCTACGATTTCGGGGTAGTGGAAGATGTGGGGCAGGAACAGCTGGAGGCCGGCACGGCCTACATCAACCTGAAGGAAGACGACCTGGTGACCCTCCTCAAGAAGATCAGCGCCTCGGGCCTGAAGCTGGGGGAAGACGTTGGCATAATCTCCTACAATGACACTCCGTTGAAAGAAATATTGCGGGAGGGCATCACGGTGATCTCCACCGATTTCGAGAACCTGGGCCGGCAGGCGGCCGACCTGGTATTGGGCAAGGAAAAGAAGTCGGTGGCCAACCCGTTTTACGTGATTGCGCGGAATTCGCTCTGACACGGCCTCAGTTGAGCTTAGATTCGGTATTTTAGAGGCGGATAGCCCCAGGGCGAAAGCGGTTCGGGCTATCCGTTCATTTATTCCTCAGAAAGATGGCAACCAAAAAAGAGGCTGCAGCCCCCAGGGATATTTTCGAACGGCTAAGGGCGGGGGAGGTAATCCCGATGGATGATCCGGATTACGGAAAAATCCGGGAGGCCGTCAACCGCACCATCGCCCTGCGCGTCAAATTAGACCAGGCTACAAACGTCGATGAGATCAGGGCGTGCTTGAGCGAGATCATCGGGCGGCCTGTGCCGGAAAGCACGACCGTCTTTCCGCCCTTTTACACGAACATCGGCCGGAATATTCTTTTGGGGAACAATGTGTTTATCAACCATGCCTGCAGCTTTCTGGATATCGGGGGGATTACCGTTGAAGACCATGTCATGATCGGCCCCAGGGTGAACATCACTTCCGAAAACCATCCGGTGGAAGTGGCCGGCCGCAAAACGATGGTGCCGAAAGCCGTGGTTATCTGCGAGAATGCCTGGATCGGGGCGGGGGCCACCATTTTGCCCGGGGTAACGGTAGGCCGAAATTCGGTAGTGGCCGCCGGGGCTGTAGTCAATAAGGACGTGCCGCCAAATACCGTGGTGGCAGGGGTGCCGGCCCGGGTAGTCAAACAATTGGAGGAATGATCCGCTGTTGAAAATGGTGTTGGGCGCGGATGCCCGGGCCAAGGCCCCCGTCTGCAACACGCGTCGGACTAGTCGGCCGTGCGCGCCCCCACCACCCGGTACACCTTCCCGTCATTCTTGGTAAATAGGTACAGCTCCCCCGAGGCGTCTTCGGCGAAGCGCAGGTCTACCCGTCCGTCGAGAGAGCGTGCCGCCAGGGGGGTTGCCTGCCCGTCGATCTCGAGGGAGATGCGATAAACAGGGCCGGGACTTCCTTTGCCCAGCTCAGACACGGGGGCTGCGAACACCGTGCCCCGGGGGATGTCGCCGAACACGTAATATCCCTGCAACCCCGGGATTTGGCCCCGGTAGGCGTAGCCGCCGGAAACGGCATTCCCCTCGTCGTGGTCGTACTGCAGGGCGGGCCCTTTGTAAAGGCTGTCGGGCGCTTCGAGCGGGTAGACCAGTTCCGAATTCGCGTGCACATCAAAAAGGAAGGTACCCTCCCTGTTGGGCCAGCCGTAGTCGGCCCCCTTTTGCCCCAGGTTGACTTCTTCCACGCTGTGCTGCCCGATGTTGGTGATGAACATAAGGCCTGTGCCGCCACGGTCCCAGGTAATGCGATGGGGGTTTCGGAAGCCGCGGCACCAGACCTCGCCCAGGGCCCCCTCACGCCCGGCATAGGGGTTGTCGGAAGGAATGCCGTACTGCCCGTTTTGGCTGTTGGACCCCTGCGGGTCGAGCCGCAGCACGCTGCCCCAGATACGCCCCGGTGTGTCACAGAGCTCGGGGTGGCCCCCCAGGCCAGCGCCCCCGTCGCCTATGCCCAGGTACAGCATCCCGTAATCGGCCTGCCCGGGACAGGCCCGGGGGTTGAAAGTGACTTCCTGGAAGCCGTGGATCTGGGAGAGCATGTCGGCCCGGAGCAGCTCGCGCCTTTTGCCTGAAAAGCTTTCATCTGCGGGCCGTTCGGCCTGCCATTCGGTGAGCACCCACTGCAGGGCTGCGGGGATGCTGTCGGGCAGGGCAAAGTCGGCCGGGGCCGAGCCTGCCGGCTCGGTGTGGGTGGTATACAGCAAACCGTTTTTCGCAAAATCGGGATGGAAGGCAAAATTGCCCAGGCCCGTCCCGAAGCCGGGTTGGTCGATGAACCGTGTTTCCTCCTGCTTCAGGTCGAGGTAGGCGCATACCGAATCGCCCGTGATGGCGTAAAGGGTGCCCCGCTGGTCAGCCAGAAATTTCCGCTCCTGCTTTCCGCTTTTAACCCCGTCCAGCTTGTTGATGCGGGCCAGGGGTGGGGCCGGGGCACTGGCCGGGGCGGTGAACCATTCCTCCAGTTCCAGCACCAGGCCCGAATCGGGGATGGGTTCGGGGATGGGGTTCACCAGGCCCCCGGCCCGGGCGCTGGTGTTGCGTTTTTCCGCTTCTGAAAATTTATGGATGAAACCCAGCAGGTGCTCCATGTCATCGCCCTGTATTTGTGGGAAGGACGGCATGTAGAGCTTGTATCTTGCGAACAGGTCTGCCGCCCGTGGGTCGCCCCCGTCAATTTTGGCCTTCGGATCGCGGATATAGGCAATCAGCCATTCTTTGCCGACCTCGGCGGTGACCCCGCTTAAGGAAGGGCCGATTTCCGCACCTGAAAAGTTGTGGCAGCTGGCGCAGTGCCGGTTGAAGAGCTCCATCCCATGCTGGATCGAAAGTTCATCTGTGAAGTAGTGGTCTGCCTGGACGTCTGCAGCAACAGGGCCGGGCGGGGATTCGGGCCGGCACCCCAGGCCCAGCAACAGGGTGCAGAAAGCGGAGCCCAGCAGCAGGCGTTTGGTCTGTATTTTTTGTACATTCATGGTTGGTCCCGTTCCAGGCATCCCTTTTGGGGATAAGCCCGATAAAGATAGGTTTTTTGCCTGTCGGGGGCGGAACAGTACGGAACGGAAGACCCGTCGCCAAGTTGTATGTTCGTTATTCCCCGGCCCAGGGCCGGATCTGACAACCCTAACCAACCACCCTCATGAAATACTGGCTTACCCCCTTCCTGTTGCTGGTGGCCCTGCCCCTGCAGGCCCAGCTCACCGTCAAAAAAACCTGGGTTGAAAACCGGATCGACCCCATGGGCGTCACGGCCCCCCACCCGCGCCTGACCTGGGCCCTGGCATCCGATGCCCGCGGGGCCACCCAATCGGCCTACCAAATTCAGGTGGCCGAATCCCGGGAAGGCCTCCGGCAGGGAAAAGCCCTGCTCTGGGACAGCGGCAGGGTCGAGTCGGGCGAATCGGTGCATGTGGCCTATGGGGGGCCGGCCCTCAAAAGCGGCCAGGCCTGTTACTGGCAGGTGCGCACCTGGGATGCCCGGGGCAGGCGCTCGGGCTGGGGTCCGACCGGGAGGTGGCAACTGGGCCTGTTAAACCCGGAGGCGGAATTCACCGCCCAATGGATCGGCCCCGGGCCCGAGGAAGATACGCTGAACCGCCCCAGCCCCTATTTCCGGAAGGAATTCCGGCTCGACAAGCCGGTGCGCAGCGCCACGGCCTACATTACCGCCCACGGCATGTACGAGGCCCGCATCAACGGGCAGCGCGTGGGGGATGCCTACCTGACCCCCGGCTGGACCAGCTACGACACCCGCCTGCAGTACCAGATGTACGACGTCACCGGCCTGCTCCGGGAAGGGCCCAATGCGGTCGGCGCCCTGCTTGGCAACGGCTGGTACCGCGACTACCTGGCCTGGGCCGACAGCCGCGACCATTACG
>CAYWZF010000088.1:0-12305 GCA_964461555.1 uncultured Robiginitalea sp.
ATCATGCGGTTGAATTCGGGCCAGTCGCCCCAGGCATTGTTGGCCGCGTGAACCACCACGAAACCCCCACCGTTTTTCATGTAAGCTTCGAAAGCCGCCCGGGTCTCAGCAGGCCACAGGGGCGACGACGCGCCCAAATTCGAAATGATCACATCGTAGGGGGTAAAATCCATGGAAAAACGTGAAGTCTGGATCGGGTCGTGTGATATCCCATACGCAGAGGCATCCAGCGGATAGGTTTCGATAAAGGAGGTGTAGGCCTCGGGCCGGGATTTGTTGTATTTGATGCCCAGCCAGACCGAATCCATGCGGTGGATGGAAACCTCGAAAAGCCCGGTTTCTTCGAGGTACGATTTCATCATCATCGTAGTTTTGGGCCACACGTAATGGTTGTTCTGCCCGTCGAGGATCAGGGCTTTTATTTTGGCAGGCGGGGCGATGCCCGGGCTTGGGTATTCCGCGTCTTGTTTGCTTGCGATGGCCACTAAGGCAAAAGCTGTTATCCAATAGAAAATTTTCATTTTTTGTGTTGCTTGGCCAGGTCCTTCATAAGGGCCAGCTGATTACCTGATACCAATATAAGCCTTTGGGCGAAGGCCGGCAATAGGGGTAAAGGTTCAAGGTTTAAAGTACAAGGTTCAAAGAGGTAGCGTTTGCCGGAAGCCCGTTTCTCATTTTCAAATCGGCACATTTTCAAATTTTCAAATTGAAAAGGGGGAAATCCCCCAAACCCCCTGGAACAAGATAGGTTACCATCCTGAAATTTCCTATCAGGTGTTTTGCAGTTGGCAGTCGCATTTGGCAGAAGTAATGTTAGGGCTCTCTGCCTTCGTACCTGCGGCATTTTTTCGGATAAAGCAACGTTCATGCCGCAAGGCTCGCGTGAGCGGCACGCCGGGGGCTTCGACCCCACCCGCAGCAGCACTGCCCGCTAAAACGAGTTGTAATAGGCCTGCAGCACATAAAAGGCCTGCTTCTTTTGCCCCTGCTCCGAGATCAGGCCTTTCCGGTTGAAGTCTTTCTGGATCTTTTTCAAATGCCGGCGGGGCGAGCGGAAGTCCATCAAAATCCAGGGCGAGGCCCCGGCCAGAAAATCGATGCCCTGCATCATTTCAATATTTTTTGAGTACACCTCGGCCTGGTATTCCTCGGTCCAGCGATCCCCGCTGGTACCATGGTACCCCTGCAAGGCCCCGGCCCCGTATTCGCTCATGATCATGGGTTTGCCATAGGGATTGGCCCATTTCAGGCCCGGGCACGATTCGGGTTTGCCCGAGTACCAGCCGCAATAGCTGTTCATGCCGATCACATCGACCACTGCCCCGAGCGGGTCGTCGATGACGCGCTGCCCTTCCCCTCCTGAATGGGTGTCGAGGGCGGCCGTGATCAGCCGGCTGTCGTCGAGCTCCCGGGCTTTGCGCGCCAATTTGCCAAGGAATTGGTTGCGGGCCTCGCCCACAGGGGTCTCATTGGCGATAGACCACAAAATAACAGCGGCCCGGTTCCGGTCGCGCGTGATCATCTCTGTCAGCTGGTTTTCGGCATTCAGGTAGGTTGCCTCGTTTTCATAGAGGACCGTCCAGTATACGGGAATCTCTGACCAGACCAGAAAGCCCATCCGCTCAGCTTCCCGCACCATGTATTCGTTGTGCGGGTAATGGGCCAGCCTGATGAAATTGCAGCCCAGTTCCCGGGCCCACCCCAGCAGCGTGCGGCACTCCTCGGCCGAGGTCACGCGCCCGGTCTTGAAGGGCGCTTCCTCGTGGATGCTGATCCCCTTCAAAAAAAGGGGCTTCCCATTCAACAGGATCTGGCTGCCCCGGGTCTCGATCTGCCTGAAGCCGATATGGTCTTCGACGGTATCATCAGGGGTGCTGATCACCACCCGATACAGCTTTGGGTTTTCAGGAGACCATAGCGCGGGTTTTGCTTTCAGGGAAAAGTGCGCTTTCCCCGAGGCGTCGAACGTGGCGCGATAGGTGAGCTTCAATTCGGGGATGCTCAGGGTTACCGGTTCATTTTCGGTGTATCCGGCCCCGGCTACCCACCCTTCTATGGCACTGGCATCCCCTTTTCGCAGGCCGATCGCAAAGTCTTCGATATGGCGCTTCGGCACCGATACCAAACGCACCGAACGGGTGATCCCCCCGTAGTTCCACCAGTCGGTGTTGACCGTGGGCACGGCTTCCCGCAGGCGCTTGTTGTCGACCTTCACCACCAGGAAATTGTCCTTTTCGCGCAAGAGGGAAGTCACCTCAAACTGGAAAGGGGTATAGCCCCCCGTGTGTTCCCCCAGGTAGGTGCCGTTGAGGTATACCCGGGCATGGTAGTTGACTGCCCCGAAATACACATAGGAGCGCTTCCCTTCGCGGGGTTCGAAGTCAAAGGACCGCTTGTACCAGACCGTGCCTTCGTAGTAATACAATTTGTCTTCCTGGGTGTTCCAGTCGCCGGGCACCATGAGCTCCAGGTCGGAGTCGAAATCGTACTCCACCAGGTCTGACGGGCTTTGCATCTTGGCATTTTTGAAATATCCATCTTCTTTGGGTTGGTACCGGTGATTGTAGTACCCGTTTTCAAGGGGGTCTACAATGACCTGCCAAAGCCCGTCAAGGGTGACCTGCTCCCTGTTTTGGATATTCTGGAGCAGGTCAGGGGCGGCCTGTTGCCCAAGGGCCCCTGTGGAGACCATCATGGCGGTCAGGCAAATAAAAAAGTAAGCGTTTTTCATCAGTCAGGTATTTGAATGGTACTTTGATCGAGGCCCTGGCTCCAGAGCCGGAACGGTTCGTCTGGTTCGCCCTTCCCCTTCAACCCTTTGCGCCGAGGATGTCCTCGATGGCCTGGAGCTCGTCTTCGGCAAACCCCGGTTTTTCAAGGGCGGCCAGGGAGTCCTTTAACTGCCCGGGGCGGCTCACCCCCAGCAAAACCGAGGTGACGCGGGAATCGCGCCGGGCCCAGGCCAGGGCCATCTGCGCCAGGGATTGCCCCCGGCTTTGGGCGAGGGCATTGAGCCGGGAAACCTTCTCCAGCTTTTCCGGGGTGATCTGCCCGCTCTCGAGGGCCCCGTTCCCCCTGCCGGAGGCCGCCCGGGAATCGGACGGGATGCCACCGAGGTACTTGTTGGTGAGCAGCCCTTGCTCGAGGGGCGAAAAGACGATGCAACCGACCCCTTCCTGTCCGAGCACGTCGAGCAGCCCGTCTTCGATCCAGCGGTCGAACATGGAGTATCGGGGCTGGTGGATCAGGCAGGGCGTGCCCAGTTCTTTCAAGACCTTCAGGGCCGCCCGGGTCTCTTCGGCACTGTAGCTGGAAATACCCACATACAGGGCCTTACCCTGGCGGACGATATGGTCGAGGGCACCCATGGTCTCCTCCAGGGGGGTTGCCGGGTCGGGGCGGTGGTGGTAGAAGATGTCGACATAGTCAAGGCCCAGGCGCCGGAGGCTCTGGTCGAGGCTGGCCACCAGGTATTTCCGTGACCCGTAATCGCCGTAGGGCCCGTCCCACATGGGCCACCCTGCCTTGGTGCTGATGATCAGCTCGTCGCGGTGCGCGGCCAGGTCGGCCTTCAGGATCTTCCCGAAGGTGCTTTCTGCCGAGCCGGGGGGCGGGCCGTAGTTGTTGGCCAGGTCAAAATGGGTGATGCCGGCGTCGAAGGCCTGTTTCACAATGGTCCGGGCATTGTCGTAATTGTCGATCTGGCCGAAATTATGCCAGAGGCCCAGGGAAAAGGCGGGCAACAAAAGGCCGCTCTTCCCGCAGCGGGCGTAGGTCATATGGTCATAGCGACCGGGGTTGGGCTGATAGCTCATAGGGTCAGGAGATTAGGTTTAAATTCTTTAGGGCATCCAGCACGATCTGCTTGTCGGTCGTGCCGCGGAAACCGCTGAAGCCGATCGAAAAATGCAGCCCGTTGTTCAGCGTAACGGGTTGGCCACCCACCCAGCCGACCAGGTCGGGGTTGTCGATGCCGTTGGCATTTTCAGGGATTTCCCCGGTAAAGACCAGGCGTTCGTATTCCCCGGTCTCAACCCCCGTGAGCCACACCTGGCTGGCCTTGGTCCAGGCCACGCGGAATGACTGCCGCTGGCGGACCTTGTCGGTTCCAAAGAACTTTCCGTGTACCTGCCCGGTTGGGTCGATCAGGCAAACCGCCGCGTTCCCATTGGAAATACGTGCGTCTTCGGGGGTTTTCATTACGCGGGCCACTTCGGTTTCCAGGGCCTGGAAAAAAGCGGCAACCAACCTTTGAATTGTTTCGTGTTCCATTCTGGATTAATTTACGAATCCAAAGTTAGGCATGAACCTTTTCACCTCCATTGAACTGGGACAAGAAATGGACCTTCGATTAACCCGGCACGCATGCAGCAGGAACTGAGCACCTATATCACCCGATTCGTAGATCTATCAGACGCCGAGCTGCATTCCGCCCTTTCCTTTTTTGAATACCGCCGGGTGCCCAAACGCACCCAGCTGTTGCAGGCCGGGGATATCTGTACCTTCGAGGCATTCATCCGCTCGGGTTGCGCCCGTGAATACTACATAGATAAGAGGGGCAGTGAGCATACCCTCGAATTTGCCGTGGAGAACTGGTGGATAAGCGATATCAACAGTTTCGAGAACCGCCTGCCCAGCCAGGTCTGTATCGAAACCCTTGAAGATTCTGAATTGCTGGTATTGACCCCCGAATCGAAAGAGGCGCTGCTCAGGGCCGTGCCCCGTCTCGAGAGGATGTTCCGGATCATGATGCAGCGCCACCTGAATGTGGTCAAGAACCGCCTGCTCCGCAATATGTCAGATACCGCCATGGACCGTTACCTCTTGTTCCTCAGGCGCTACCCCGATGTGATCCAGCGGGTTCCCCAGTACTATATCGCCTCCTATCTGGGCATTTCCCAGGAATTCCTGAGCAAGCTGCGCAAGCGGGCCCGGCATTAAATACAGGTGGCGTTGGCCTGTCAGGCCCGGGGACCCCAATGGGAATTTGCTAACAAATTTCGGTTGAAAACTTTATAAATCACAGTAAATCAACTTGTTAAAAATAACAGGATGCATCCGGCATGACGAATGTCATCTTCCGGCCGGAAAGGGCAGGGGTAACTTCACGCGGAAAAACCCGAACCGATGCAACCTTCCTATTCCGTCCCCGCCGTTGAGCCCAAGACCCAAACCTACACCCACGAAGAAGCCCTTGCGGCTTCGCGTGCTTATTTCAGGGGAGATGACCTGGCCGCCAGCGTCTGGCTGAACAAATACGCCCTGAAAGATTCGGAGGGGAACCTCTACGAAAAAACCCCTGACGACATGCACCGGCGCATCGCCTCGGAGCTGGCCCGCATCGAAGCCCGCTACCCGAACCCGGTCTCGGGGGAAGAGATCTTCGAATTGCTGCGCGACTTCCGCTACCTGGTGCCCCAGGGCAGCCCGATGGCGGGCATTGGCAACCCCTTTCAGGTAGCCTCCCTGTCGAACTGTTTCGTGATCGGCACTGCAGGCGGGGCCGATTCGTACGGGGCCATCCTGAAGATCGACCAGGAACAGGTACAGCTGATGAAGCGTCGGGGCGGGGTGGGCCATGACCTTTCCCATATACGGCCCAAGGGGTCCCCAGTCAAGAATTCGGCCCTTTCCTCCACGGGGCTGGTGCCCTTCATGGAACGCTATTCGAATTCAACCCGCGAGGTGGCCCAGGACGGCCGTCGGGGGGCGCTCATGCTGTCGGTCTCCATCAGGCACCCTGACGCGGCCGATTTCATCAATGCCAAGCTCGAGGAAGGGAAGGTCACCGGGGCCAATATCTCGGTGCGCATCGACGACGCCTTTATGCAGGCCGTGGTGAACGACACCCCCTACACCCAGCAGTTCCCCATCGACAGCCCCGCCCCGCAATTTACCCGGACCATCCGGGCCCGTGAGCTCTGGGATACCATTGTGCACAACGCCTGGAAATCGGCCGAGCCGGGTATCCTTTTCTGGGATACCATTTTGCGCGAATCCCTGCCCGATTGCTACGCCGACCTGGGCTACCAGACCCTTTCGACCAACCCCTGCGGGGAGATCCCGCTCTGCCCGTACGATTCGTGCCGGCTGCTGGCCATCAACCTGCTTTCGTATGTAGAGGCACCGTTTACCCCCGAGGCCCATTTCGACTTCCGGCGCTTCAGGGAGCATGTGGCCCTGGCCCAGCGGCTCATGGACGATATCATCGACCTGGAGCTCGAGAAGGTCGATGCCATCCTCGGGAAAATCAACTCAGATCCGGAGCAGGACGAAACCAAGCGGGTAGAGCTGCAGCTGTGGCAGAAGATCCGCACCAAGGCCACCGAAGGACGGCGCACCGGCATCGGCATTACGGCCGAAGGCGACATGCTGGCGGCCCTGGGCCTGCGCTATGGCACGCCCCAGGCAAGGGATTTCTCGGTAAAAGTGCACAAAACCCTCGCCCTGGAAGCCTACCGGGGCTCGGTGACCACGGCCCGGGAGCGCGGCGCCTTTCCGCTGTACGATGCCAGGCGCGAACAAGACAACCCCTTTGTGAAGCGGCTGAAGGAGGCCGATGAAAAGCTGTATTACGAGATGCAGGAACACGGTCGCCGTAACATCGCCCTGCTCACCATCGCCCCGACCGGCACCACCAGCCTGATGACCCAGACCACCTCGGGCATCGAGCCGGTTTTTCTGCCGGTATACAAGCGCCGGCGCAAGGTGAACCCCTCCGACAAGGGAGTGCGTATCGATTACACCGACGAGGTGGGAGACGCCTGGGAAGAATACCGGGTGTTCCACCATTCGTTCAAAACCTGGATGGCGGCCAACGGCCACGACCCGGCGGCCGAGTACACCCCGGAGCAGATCGACGTGCTGGTGGCCCAGTCGCCCTACCACAAAGCCACCTCGAACGATGTCGACTGGCTCAACAAGGTGCGCCTGCAGGGGGCCGTGCAAAAATGGGTAGACCATTCCATCAGCGTGACCATCAACCTGCCGAACGACGTTTCGGAGGAACTGGTGGGCACCCTCTACCTGGAAGCCTGGAAATCGGGCTGCAAGGGGGTCACCGTGTACCGCGACGGTTCCCGTTCGGGGGTGCTGGTTTCCGACCAGGAACCCAGGCAGGCAGAAACCCTTACCCCCTTTCCGACCACCCGGCCCGAAGTGCTCGAGGCCGATGTGGTGCGGTTCCAGAACAACCGGGAGAAGTGGATCGCCTTTATCGGCCTGATCGGGGGGCAGCCCTACGAAATATTCACCGGCCTGGAAGACGACGAAGACGGCATTTTGCTGCCCCGGTGGGTAGAGAAGGGCCTGATCATCAAAAACCCCCAGCCGAAAGGGCCCTCACGCTACGATTTCCAGTATGAGAACAGTCGGGGGTATAAGACCACCATCGAGGGGCTCTCGCACAAATTCAACCCCGAGTACTGGAACTACGCCAAGCTCATCTCGGGCACCATGCGGCACGGCATGCCGATTTTGAAGCTGGTAGACCTGATCCAGAGCCTGCACCTCGATTCGGAGCAGATCAATACCTGGAAGAATGGGGTGGTGCGCGCCCTGAAACGCTACATCGAAGACGGTACCGCCGTGAAAGGGCAGCAGTGCGAGCAGTGCCAGAGCGAAAACCTGGTATTCCAGGAGGGGTGCCTGACCTGCCAGGACTGCGGTTCCTCCAAGTGCGGGTAAGCCCCAGCCGGGTTACCGGGTGGCTGTCACCACGTTCTCATTGAGCACCCCCCTGGCAAAGTCCCTGATATTCTTCAGGGTGATGCGGGTGATCTCATCGAGGGCCTCGCGGGTCAGGAAGGCCTGGTGGGCCGTGACCAGCACGTTGGGGAACGACATCAATATGGCCAGGGTTTCGTCGTCGATGATCTCTTCCTGCCGGTTGTGGAAGAACACCCCCTCTTCCTGTTCGTACACATCGATGCCCAGGTAGCCCAGCTTCTTCTTTTTCAGGGCCTCGATGGCGTGTTCGGTGTTGATCAGCCCGCCCCGGCTGGTGTTGATCAGCATGGCGTTGTCTTTCATCATGGCCAGGGTGGCCCGGTTGATGATGTGAGCGGTTTCGGGCATCAGGGGCAGGTGGAGGGAGAGGATGTCGGAGTGTTTCAGCAGGGAGCCCAGATCCACGTATTTGTACCCCCTTTCTTCGAGGGCAGGGTTCGGGAATTTATCGTACAACAAAATGTCGCACCCGAAGCCGTGCATCAGGTCGGCGAACACCCGTCCTATCTTTCCGGTGCCCAGCACCCCCACGGTCTTCCCCTGCAGGTTGAAGCCGATCAGGCGCGAGAGGGAGAAGTTCCCGTCGCGCACCCGGTTGTAGGCCTTGTGGGTCTTCCGGTTCAAACCCAAAATGAGCGCCACTGCATGCTCGGCCACCGCATGGGGGGAGTACTCGGGCACCCGGTACACCGGGATGCCGAATTCTGCGGCCGCCTCCAGATCCACGTTGTTGAACCCCGCGCATCGCAGGGCAATCATCCGTATGCCGATCCCTGCCAGTTTTTCAATGACCGGGCGGCTCAGGTCATCGTTGACAAAGGCACAGACCACCTCGCTGCCCCGGGCGTATTCGGCGGTACTTTTATCGAGCTCGACCCTGAAATAGTTGATTTCAAAGCCTGTCCCTTCCAGGTTGGCGTCAAACCATTCCTTGTCGTATGACTTATAGGAGAATAAGGCGATTTTCATAAAGTGGTATTTGCCGGTTAGCGCCGCCCCGCACCAGCAGGGCCGGCCTTTCGTGGCGTAAAAATAGGGCAACGAGGTTCCATGGGCCAGCCGGAGTATGTTAAAACGCTCCCGGCGTTTTTTTGAAGTGGCCTGTGGTTCGGCCAAAAAAAGGCTCCAACGGCAACCAGCCGGTTCTCGCCGGCAGGCCCTGGCGGACAGCACGGATAAAGTCGAACATGGCGTTTACTAACTTCCCTAAAGATGCTGAAATAAAATATTTGAAGCCGGGGCTGGGAGGGAGGCTGATCCTTTTCGGCCAGGCAACCCTCAAACCAGGTTACAGTCCGGCTGCTTCGAAGGGCATGCAAGCCAGGCCGGCATGTAAACCCAGAAGCCGATTAAGGCGTTATGGCGGTGCAGGTGCAGGGATATTTGCTGGCCCAAATATCACTATCCGGGCTGCCGAAAAATATTGATTTCACTTTGATAAAAGTGGGCTGCAAATGCTTACCTTGTAGGCTCTTTTAGAAAACACACAGAAAATGAAAACACTGAGAAACACCCTGATTTTAGTTTGCATGCTGGCACTTGCCCTGCCGGCTGCCGCGCAGAGCAAAAAAGATAAAAAAGTAATCCGCGAAGCCGACAAGGCAGTGGCTACCCTCCTGAAGGAGCACCCGGGCCTGCGTGACTTTTTCGACAAATCGGCCGGATGCGTGATTTTCCCCAATGTGGGCAAGGGCGGATTCTTTATAGGAGGGGCCTCCGGGAATGGGGTCCTGTATGAATACGGGATCAAAAAAGGAATGGCCAGCCTGAAGGAAGTGAATTTCGGGCTCGAATTCGGCGGACAGGCCTTAATCGAAGTCATCTTCTTTGAGACCAAGGCCGACATCGATAAATTTAAGGAGGGAAAATTCCAGTTTGATGCCGGCGTTTCGGCTACCGCCCTGAAATCGGGCGCGAGCCTTGATGCCAAGTACAGGGACGGGGTAGCCGTCTTCACCCATGCCAAGGGTGGACTGATGGCTGAAGCCTCGGTGGGCGGCCAGAAATTTGAATACAAGCCTTTCGCCGAAAGCATGAAATAGGATCTGCCTGTTTTACGAGTTCATACGCCCTGGTACTACCGGGGCGTTTTTTGTTGCGGGGGCGGCCGCCCGTACAGGCTAATTCGCGGATTGCCAAAATAGAACGCCGCTGCAGGAGAGCGGAATTTCTGTAATTTGCGGCATAATACGATCTAAATGACCCCCATGGTCCGAATAAACCACCGGCGCTTTCCGGGCCTTTTTACGCGACTTGCCCTTGTAGGCAACTTGTGCCTGATCCTTGCTGTGACCGGTTTGTTTCCGCAACAGGCCTGTGCCCAGGATCGGAAGCCCAAAGTAGCCCTGGTGCTCAGCGGGGGAGGGGCCAAGGGCATTGCCCATATCCCACTGCTGCAGGCCCTGGACAGCCTGGGCATCGTGCCTGACCTGATCGTGGGTACGAGCATGGGGGGCGTGGTCGGCGGGCTTTACGCCATGGGGTATTCGGGCGATAGCATTGCCCGCATTGCCGAATCGGCCGACTGGGACTATTTACTGGGGGGCGACGTGGGCCTTTCGGAAGTGGCCGTGGAAGAGAAAAGCGAGTACGGCCGGTACCAGGTTAATTTCGATGTGGTGGGCCGCAGCCTGCGGCCCACTTTGGCCCTGCTCAACGACCAGAACCTGCGGGAGTATATCAACAACCTTACATTCCCGGTTCGCGAAACCGAAGATTTCGATAGGCTGCCCATTCCCTTCCGGGCCGTCGCCACCGACCTCCTCCAGGGCCGCGAAATGGTGTTGAGCCAGGGGTCACTGAGCCGGGCCATGCGCGCCACCATGTCGATCCCCAGCATTTTCGAGCCGGTGGAATACGATGACGCCCTGCTGGTAGATGGGGGGGTACAGAACAATTTTCCCGTGGATGTCGCCCGCAACCTGGGCGCGGATATCGTTATCGGCAGTGATGTGGGAGGCGGACTGCTGCCAAAGGAAAAGCTGAATTCGATTGGGACGATCCTGTTTCAGACCTCCATGATGAACAGCAACGTAAAAAATGAGGCGAATCGGGCTGCCTGCGATATTTTGGTTGACCACATCCCCCACCTGACCTATTCCACATCAGACTTTGCCCGCACCGCCACCATGTACCAGGAAGGAACCATCGGACTGAAGGAAAAAAAGCATTCCCTCGACTCCCTGGCAGCCGTGCTGAAAGGCTACCCCCAGCGGCGCCCCGCCCTGCCTCCGAGGCCGGAGTTCCTGGTTTTTGACAGCATTGCCTATACCGGGATAAGCGAAGGCAACCGCTCCCTGGTGCGCGCGCGTTCAGGCCTGTCTGCAGGAGTCGCCTACCGCCTCGAAGACATTATCGGGGCCGAAGACCGGATCATGGGAACCCGCCGCTTCCACAGCGTCAGCTATCGCCTGGAGCAGGAAGGGGGTGCATCCATCCTGCACCTGAATGGCACCGAGCGCGCCAAAAATCTGTTCAGCGGTTCGATTCACTTTGACACCAACCGCGGGGTGGGGGTGATTGCCAACTACACGGGGCGGAATCTGCTGACTACAGCCGACAGGTTACTCCTGGGCCTCGACGTCGCCGAGGAGCCCAAGTTTCGCATGCAATACCAACTCAACTTTTCAGAGAATCGGAACTGGTGGGTACGGGCTGAGGCATTCGGGGAGAAGTTCGTCCAAAACTACTTCTACCAGGGAACGAAAGGCGAGGATCTCAATAACCTGTACTTCAAGACCAATCTTGAATTCAACCGGAACCTCCACACTTTTCGGGACTATGTAGGCATAGACCTCTATTATGAGTACTTCAGGACCCGGCCCCGGACCGGGATTGAGGTTAGCAACAACGTTTACGACCTGGAGCGCTACAGCATGCGGAACCTCGAAGTAAGCGCCCATTACAGCCAGAATACACAAGACCGCGTTTTTTTCGCGACCCGGGGCACCTTGCTCGGGGCGCGGTTTGCCACCTCCCTTTCAAACCAATATGATGTGGCCTTCAATGAAAATACGGACCTGGACTTCAACGGCTCCCTTGAAGGGTTTTCGAGGTTCATGTTCGACCTCGACCAGCGTTGGCGCCTGTCTCCGGAGGCTACGCTGATAGTGGGGGGCTCGATAGGACTGACCTTTTTCGCGCAGCCGTCAGATGGAGCGCCATCTTATGATGCAGTGGGGGTTGGTTCCTATTTTTTCCTGGGGGGCAACCTCCGTCAACCCAAGCGCGGCTCAGTTCCCTTTCCGGGACTGGACGACTCCGAATTGCTGGTCACCCAGTTCATCATGGCGAATGCAGCCCTGCAGTTAAATCCCTTGAAGGATATCTACCTGAGCCCGCACTTTAACTTGGCCACTGTGGGCTTTTCTGACTTTGAAGACTTTGCCAGTAAACCATTCTTCCCGGGAGGTGACTGGGAAGGAACCGGGGAAAGCAGTTTCCTGGTATCGGGGGGCGGCACCCTCTCCTATGATTCGCTTCTCGGGCCCGTGCACCTCGACATGAGTTTTGTTAACGGGGAACAGCGCTTCCGGATATTTTTCAGCGCGGGGCTGATGCTGAACATTCCGGATTGA
>CAYWZF010000089.1:0-12112 GCA_964461555.1 uncultured Robiginitalea sp.
AGCCTCGCCAAGAATCGAACTTGGATCTAAAGTTTAGGAAACTTCTATTCTATCCATTGAACTACGGGGCCTTAATTTCCCGTTGGTTTAGGAAACTTCCCCCGATAACTATCGGGGCTATCCATTGAACTACGGGGCCTGAAAGGGTCTGCGAATTTATGAATACTTTTTAAAATTGGGGGGCTGCCGAAGGGATTTGTTGGCAGGGGCACCTTCCGGGAATTGTGCAAATTCTTGCGTACCTTAGCGGGAACAGCTTTTGAACATGAGCGAAACCAAGAAAAAAACCCTGTTTGTGCCCGGGGCCATTGCGCCAGAATTCATCGCTGACTCCATTGCCAAGCACCAGTCGAAGACGGGCATTGGGGCGCATGATATCTTTCTGGGGCAGGTGCGGGCCGATGTGATCGACGGCAAGACGGTCACCGGCATTGATTATACGGCCTATGAGGAGATGGCCATCGAGAAAATTACCGAGATACGCGAGGAAACCTTTGCCAGATTCGACCTGAGCTGCATGCATATCTACCACAGCCTGGGCGAAGTGCCCGTGGGAGGGATATGCCTGTTCGTCTTTGTGTCGGCCCCCCACCGGCAGGCGGCCTTTGAAGGCCTGCGCGAGGTAGTCGAGCGCATCAAGAAGGAATTGCCGGTCTTCGGGCGCGAATTGTTCGGCGATCAATCGTACAGCTGGAAAGTAAACCGATAAGATGGTAGACATCACCCACAAAGAGCATACCCTTCGCACAGCCATCGCCGAGGCCCTGGTGGTGGTGGGCAGCCCTGAGACCATCCGGGCCATTGAGGAAGGCCGCGTGCCAAAGGGAGACGTTTTTGAGATGAGCAAGGCCGCCGGGCTGCTGGGGGTAAAGAAGACGCCCGACCTGCTGCCCGACTGCCATCCGATCCCCATTGAAGCCACCGCGATCGCCTACCAGATCGAAGGCCTGCAGATCCGGATACGGGTCACGGTTAAGACCGTTTATAAAACAGGCGTCGAGGTAGAGGCCATGCACGGGGCCAGCGTGGTGGCCCTCAACCTCTATGACATGCTCAAGCCCCTAGACAAAGAAATCGAGATCCGCTCGATCAGGCTGGTGGAAAAGCGGGGCGGGAAATCAGACATCTCTCGCCAATAAAGCGTTCAGTTAGGTAACGGGCCCTTATTGCCGAATGGCCCAGATCTCGTACATGGGTTCGCCCCGGCTGTTGCTGCCCTTGTGGTGCCAGTCGTTGCCAAGCCGCTCGAACCCGAAGCTCAGTTCGGCCCCCACCCGGGAATCATCTCGCGAGAAAAATTGGATAACCTCTGTGTACGTACCGTTTTCAGCCGCATACCGCCCGCCCCCGGTACCGAAGAATTCCATGCTTTCGGTATTGTAGGCGATCCATTGAAAATGCCCGTCCATCAAAAATTTCAGGGTCTTGCGGGGGTTCTCGTCACCCCTGCGTTCCTGGCCCGTGTCGGGGCCCCGGGTGGCAAAGAGCCACTGCCCGTCAAGGGGCTGGCTCAGGGAAGGTTCCCGGGTATAGGGCCGGCTTCCATTTCCGTTTAAAATCAGGTTGCCCCCGACATAGCTGAAGGCCATATCGTGTTGTTTCTTCCCGGTTTCGGCAAAGGATGTGTCAAACTCCAGGGCGAGGTGCAGGCTGTCGCCTTCCGTTTGGTAAAAGCCGCCCATGGTGCCCACAAAATGGGCCGGGCCCGATTCGTATACCGAATGGATCATGTAGTTTTCGGTAACCATCAGCAGGAAATGCCGGGTTCCCGCCTCCAATTTTTCAGAGGCCAGGTAAACCCCGGTTTCCGGCTGGGCCCTCAACGAGCTGCCGGCAAGGGTGCAGATGGCCAGGCAGGCACAGGTCAGGAGGTTTATTGATTTCATAATATGGAAATGCTTTAGACTTCCCTAAAATACGATATTTTTCCTCAAGCCTGTAGGGGCGACCGTGACCTTGCAAACAGGGGCCTGAAGCCCTGTAGGACCCGGGGTCAAAAAAAATGTTGGATTTGGTTTTTTTATTGATATTTTTAATTTCATTTGCACCCGCCGAAAGGGTCAACGGGCCCGGCCGGCATGGTTGTTTGGAATGATACGAATTTCTTTGTTCAGGGCGTCGGGAATCGGGGCGCCATTCCCGTCCCGGGCCCCTGGGAACAGAACCTCCGTCTTCGGACGTCATAGGGCCTATGAGAAGCCGGGTTTCGGCTCGTGGTCATTGTCACATTGTAACTTACAAGCACTTTCAGCATGAATATTCGGTACCGTGATCTGATCGATCAAACATATTATTTCCCGACTGAGGAATTCGACCTGGACGATACCGGGCTTCGCTTCCACGGCGTACCCCTGATGCAACTCATCGAGAAATTCGGCAGCCCGCTTAAATTCACCTACCTGCCCAAGATTTCCGAGAATATACAAAAGGCCAAGATGTGGTTCGAAAGGGCCATGGAAAAGCACGACTATTCGGGCAGGTATTTCTACGCGTATTGCACCAAGAGCTCCCATTTCCATTACGTTTTTCAGGAGGCCCTCAAGAACGACATCCATATCGAGACCTCCTCGGCATTCGACATCGATATCGTGAACCGGCTCAAGGTAGAGGGGCTGATCGACAACGATACCTATGTGATCTGCAATGGCTTCAAGAGGGCGGCCTACATCGACAACATAGCCCGCCTGATCAACTCGGGCCACCACCGCTGCATCCCCATCATCGACAATTACGAGGAGCTCTCCCTGCTCGACGAAAGCATCGACGTCCCTTTCAAGGTGGGGATCCGCATTGCCTCAGAGGAAGAACCCAAGTTTGAATTCTATACCTCGCGCCTGGGGATCGGCTACAAAGACATCATCCCCTTTTACGAGAACCAGATTCGCGACAACGACAAGGTGGAGCTGAAGATGTTGCATTTTTTCATCAATACCGGCATACGCGACAACGCCTATTACTGGAACGAGCTCATCAAGTGCCTCAAGGTGTACGTGCGGCTCAAGAAGCTCTGCCCGAGCCTCGACAGCCTGAATATTGGCGGCGGGTTCCCGACCAAGAATTCCCTCACCTTCGAGTACGACTACGAATACATGGTTGACGAGATCATCAACCAGGTCAAGATCGCCTGCGAGGAAGGAGACATCCCGGTGCCGCATATCTTCACCGAGTTCGGGAGCTTTACCGTGGGGGAAAGCGGGGGCGCCCTTTACCAGGTGCTGTACCAGAAGCAACAGAACGACCGGGAGAAGTGGAATATGATCGACAGTTCGTTTATCACCACCCTGCCCGATTCCTGGGCCATCAACAAGCGCTTCATCATGCTGCCCGTCAACCGGTGGAACGATCCGTATGAACGGGTGCTGCTGGGCGGGCTTACCTGCGACAGCGACGATTATTACAACAGCCAGCAAGACATGAACGCAATTTACCTGCCTAAATTCCATTCGGCCAAACCCCTGTATATCGGGTTTTTCAACACAGGGGCCTATCAGGAGACCATTGGCGGGTTCGGCGGGCTGCAGCATTGCCTGATCCCGCATCCGAAGCACCTGCTCATCGACAGGGATGCTTCCGGGGCCCTGCATGTCACGGTTTTCAGCGAGCAGCAGCGGGCTGAAGACCACCTGCGCATCCTGGGCTACGATACCGGAGAATCGCACGAAGGGGCGGCAGTAGAACACCATAGCAATAAACAGCATTAACTGACATAAAATGAATTCCAGGAAAGGACCGATTTCAGATTTCATCACCCATTACTACCGGCACTTCAACGCCGCTGCCCTTGTCGATGCCGCCAAGGCCTATGAGGAGCAGCTCAGCGGAGGGGCCAAAATGCTGGTATCCCTGGCGGGTGCCATGAGTACGGCCGAGCTGGGGCGCATTTTCGCTGAGGTGATCCGCCAGGAGAAGGTGCATATCATTTCGTGCACCGGGGCCAACCTGGAAGAAGACCTCATGAACCTGGTGGCCCACAGCCACTACAAGCGCATCCCGAATTACCGCGACCTTACCCCCCAGGACGAGTGGGAGCTGCTCGAAAAGGGCCTCAACCGGGTCACCGATACCTGCATCCCCGAAGAGGAGGCGTTCCGCCGTTTGCAAAAGCACATCTTTGATCTCTGGAAGGCAGCCGATGACGCCGGGGAGCGGTACTTTCCGCATGAGTACATGTACAAGCTGCTCCTTTCCGGGGTGCTGGAGCCCTACTATGAAATAGACATCAAGAACTCCTGGATGTACGCGGCTGCCCAGCGCAACCTGCCCCTGGTATGCCCGGGGTGGGAAGACAGCACCATGGGGAACATCTTTGCCTCCTATGTTTTGAAGGGCGAGCTCAAGGCTTCCACCATGAAGTCGGGGATTGAATACATGACCTACCTGGCCGACTGGTATACCGCGAATTCCGGGAAGGGGATCGGCTTCTTCCAGATCGGGGGAGGCATTGCCGGCGATTTCCCGATCTGCGTGGTGCCCATGCTGTATCAGGATATGGAGCGCACCGATACGCCCTTCTGGAGCTACTTCTGCCAGATCAGCGACAGCACCACCAGTTACGGGTCGTATTCCGGGGCCGTGCCGAACGAGAAAATCACCTGGGGGAAACTCGGTATCGACACCCCGAAATTTATCATCGAGAGCGATGCCACTATTGTTGCCCCTTTAATTTTTGCGTATCTTTTGAACATGTAAGTATGGATAACAAGAAGCGTGTCATTGTAGATTTTAAAAAGCTTACCCCCGAAGTTTTGAAGCTTCTGGTGGAGAAGTACCCCGACGGCTATGACGAAGACCAGATCATTACTTTTCGCAATGCCCAGGGAGAGCGGATCGAGGCGGTGGAGGTGTCTACAGACGACACCAAGTACCTCGTGAAGATCAGCGCCAAGCTCGAGAAAACGATGGCCAATTATGAAGAGGACGATTTCGAGGATTTCCAGAATGAAGACCCTGAGGAAATGCCCGATATCGAGATGGAGGAAGACGAAGAATCGGATATGTAAAACCCCTTTGAACCAGTTATGCCAAGAGCATCCTTCCACCTGTCCCTGCCCTGTGTGAGCGTATCGACTACCAAGGCGTTCTATTCGGAAATCCTGGGGGCCTCCCTCGGGCGCATGTCAACGCAATGGGTAGATGTGGATTTGTTCGGCAACCAGATTACCTTTATCAAATCGGGCACGTTCAATTTTCAGTATAAGTCCTATAAATTCGAGGAGGCGGTGCTGCCTGCCTTTCATTTCGGCGTGCTGGTGAACGGGCCCCAGTGGGAAGAATTGCTCGGCCGCCTGCAGGGACTGTCGCTGGAGTTGCCCGTGAATTCCCTTTTCCTCCAGGATAAGGCAGGTGCCCACCGATCCTTCTTTGTGGAGGATCCCAACGGCTATATGGTGGAATTCAAGCACTTCCTCGAGCCGGCGGACGTTTTCCGCAGGGATTGAACGCCGGTTCCCGGTGTCGGGAAGCAGGGCCCTGATCCCCACAAACCCGTTTCATATGGAACCATTAAAAGTTATCGGCAGCGAGGAATGGTGCGTTTTTGAAACGCTCGGCATCCCTGCCATCAAGGCCCGGGTAGATTCCGGGGCCAAAACCTCTTCTATTCAGGCTACCAACCTCAAGATCGTGATGAAGCACGGGGAGGAATGGGTGCAGTTCGAGGTTTTTCCCCTGCAAGACAACCGGAGCATCGCCCTCCGCTGTGAGGCGCGCCTGGTGGCCCGGCGCACCGTGAAAAGTTCATCGGGCATCTCCGAAGAGCGGCTGGTTATCAAAACCCCCGTACGGCTGGGAAAGGAAAACTTCGACATCGAGCTCACCCTGGCCAACCGTGATACCATGGAGTACCGGATGCTGCTTGGCCGCGAGGCCCTCTCGGGGCGGTTCCTGGTCGACCCGGCGAAGAGCTTCGCCCAGAGCTATTTCAGCGATGCCGAGATCGCCCATAAGTACGCCCCCTTCATCCACGAAAAGACCGGGCTGCGCATCGCCCTGCTGGCCAGCAACCCAAACCTTTACAGCAACAAGCGGATCATGGAAGCCGCTGAAGCCCGGGGCCACGAGATCGTGTTCCTGAATGTGGAACTGGCCTATATGAAGCTCGATGCCAATTCCCCGGAAGTCCGCTACCGCGGGGGCAACATCCTGAACGAATTTGATGCCATCATCCCCCGGATCAAGCCAGCCGTGACCTTTTACGGTTGCGCCCTGATCAGGCAGTTCGACTACCTGGGGGTCTACTGCCTGAATTCGGCAGAGGCCATCACCCAGTCGCGCGACAAGCTCTACGCCTCCCAGTTGTTTGCGCGCCACGACATCCACATCCCCATCACCGGCTTTGCCAAGTCGCCCAACGACACCCGCGACCTGATCAAGATGGTCAACGGGGCCCCGCTGATCATCAAGCTGCTCGAAAGCACCCAGGGCAAAGGGGTGGTGCTGGCCGAGACCAACAAGGCTGCCGAAAGCGTGATCAACGCCTTTAAGAGCGTGCAGACCAACATTCTGGTGCAGGAATTCATCAAGGAAGCCAACGGGCAAGACATCCGTTGCTTTGTGGTCGACGGCAAGGTCGTGGCTTCGATGCAACGGCAGGCCGAAAAAGGGGAATTCCGGGCCAACCTCCACCAGGGCGGTCGGGCTTCCAGGATCAAGATAACTTCTGAAGAGCGCAAACTGGCCATCAAGGCCGCCAAGGTGCTGAACCTGGTGGTGGCCGGGGTTGATATCATCAGGTCGAACAAAGGGCCCCTCTTGCTCGAGGTCAATTCCTCCCCCGGCCTGGAGGGCATCGAGAACGCAACCGGAAAGGACATTGCCGACCACATGATAAGGGCCATCGAGCGCAAGCTCAAATACCACCCCCAACCCGGCGAACTGGCGCTTTAAACCCGGTTTTTCAGGTTTTCGAGCATGACGGCAGTGGTCCGTTCGAGATCGAACTGAGGCTTCCAGCCCCAGTCGGCGCGCGCCTCTGAATCGTCGATGCTGCCCGGCCAGGAATCGGCAATGTTTTGTCTGAAGTCAGGGGCGTAGCTGATCCCGAACCCGGGTTGATGAACTCGTATGGCCATGGCCAGCTCTGCCGGGGTGAAACTCATGGCGCTCAGGTTGTACGACGAACGCACCCGCAGGTGTTTGCTGTCTGCCTGCATGAGCTCGATGGTGGCCCGGATGGCGTCGTCCATGTACATCATGGGCAGGCGGGTGTCTTCCTTCAGGTAACAGGTATACGCATTGTTTTTGAGGGCTTCGTGAAAAATCTCCACGGCGTAATCGGTGGTGCCCCCTCCCGGCTGGGTCTTCCAGCTGATCAGCCCCGGATACCTCAGGCTGCGGACGTCAACCCCGAATTTGTGGAAGTAGTATTCGCACCAGCGTTCGCCGGCCTGCTTGCTGATGCCGTATACCGTGCCGGGCTCCATGATGGTCGACTGGGGGGTGTTTTCGCGGGGCGTGGTCTTGCCGAACACGGCGATGCTGGAGGGCCAGAACAGGCGCGAGATCTTCCGGTCGCGGGCGAGCCGAAGCACATTAAACAGGGAATTCATGTTCAGGTTCCAGGCGCGGTCGGGAAACTTTTCGGCTGTGGCGCTGAGCATGGCGGCCATCAGGTAGATTTCGTCTACCTCGTGGTGCACCACCGCCTCTTCCACGGCGTTGGGGTCTGTGGCGTCGAGGGTTTCAAAGGGCCCCGATTCCATCAATTCGCTCCCGCCGTGACGGATGTCGCTGGCGATCACCCGGTCGTTGCCGTAGAGGGAGCGCAATTTCAGGGTCAGTTCGGTGCCGATTTGTCCGCAGGCACCCACTATCAGTATGTTTTTGGGCATCAGAGCTCGCTTTAATTCCACATGGGGGTAAAGATAACTCTTTGTAAAATTTGTACATTCGCCTTATGCGGATTTTGTCTGGTTTGATCTTGTGGATGCTCCTGCTTGCGGCATGCCGGCAGGGGGATGCCCCCCCTGTGGCCGATGCCCTTCCCGAGGCCGCGAAGGATTCGCTCCGACTCCCCCCGACCATTGCCCTCAGCCCGGAGGCCCGGGCCGTGGCCGAGGGGTGGGCGACGTTCAATACGCTCCAGCAACGCATGGAATCGGTGTACCGCACCCGGGGGACAGAAGACATGGAACTGCTGCTGGAAGAACTGGTGGAGGCCTGCAGGGAGCTGGAGGTCTCAGAATACCCAGAGCCCTTTGACAAGCCTTCGGTGCGCAGCCGTGAGAAAGTCTTCCGCACCTTCCTCCAGAAAACCCAGGCCGACCTGCATTACCGGGTCGACCTGCAGGAATCCCTGGTCCAGGCCCTCGAGGCCTACAACGCCCTCCGCGACCAACTCAACCGGGTAGCCGTCGGAGACCTTGATCCGTCAATCTTCACCCATGAAAAAGATACTACTGCTGGTAATTAGCGCCCTGTCGGTTGGGGTACAGGCGCAGGAAACTGAAAAGGAGGCGATCGACGCCCTGCTCACAGCCTGGCACCAGGCGGCTGCGCGGGCCGATTTCGACGCCTATTTCGGGGCCATGGCCCCCGATGCCGTCTTCATAGGGACCGATGCCGGGGAGCATTGGGGCCGGGATGCCTTCATGGCATTCTCCAAGCCGTACTTCGACCAGGGGAAAGCCTGGGATTTCAAGGCCCTTCAGCGGCATATCTACCTGAGCGGGGACGGGCAGATGGCCTGGTTTGACGAATTGCTCGACACCTGGATGCAATTGTGCCGGGGGTCGGGGGTGGCAGTCAAAACCCCCGGGGGGTGGAAGATCGCCCATTACGTGCTTTCGCTCACCGTGCCCAACGAGACCATCCAGGAGGCCATTGCCATGAAGAAGGAAAGCGACAGCCTGATGCGGCAGTCGCTGCTTCGCTCTGAACCCGTAAAGCACTGATCGCATGAGAAAAACGACAGGGCTTACCCTGCTTGTCGCCACGGCATTGCTGTTCTTTCAATGCCGCACCGAACCGGCGCCCCAGACCGTTGCCGGAACGTTCTACGACACTGAACTGTTTCGCGAGGTGCAGCTTTCGGGCATGTTTGCCGACTCCAAGACCTTTGTCGACATGGAGCGAGACCGCCCTTTCCCTGAGCTCGAACAGATGTACCTGGAGCAGCGGGAGGCGTCCGATTTTGACCTCAGGGCTTTCGTGGAGGCGCATTTCAAGCCCCTCCCGGCCTATCACGCCGATTTTGTCACCGATACCACCCGTACCATCTTCGACCACATCAATGTCATGTGGGACGTCCTGAAGCGGGAGCCCCAACCGGCCACAGCCGGGGCGTCAAACCTCCCGCTCACGCGCGAATACATCGTGCCCGGAGGGCGCTTCCGCGAAATCTACTACTGGGACAGCTACTTCACCATGCTCGGCCTGGTGGCTGACGGGCGCACCGACCTGGTCGAGGGCATGCTGGGGAATTTCGCCCACCTGATCGATTCCATCGGGTTTATCCCGAACGGCACGCGCGATTACTACCTGACCCGTTCCCAGCCGCCATTTTTCAGCCTGATGGTCGACCTGCTGGCCGGGCAGGACCCCAGTGCGCGCGAGCGCTACTTCCCCCAGCTTGAAAAAGAGTACGCCTACTGGATGGAAGGGGCCGACGGCCTGGATTCCTGGCAGGCAGAAAAACGCGTGGTGCATTTGGAAGGAGACACGCTGATGAACCGGTACTGGGACAGCGGGCGCAGCCCGCGCCCGGAATCGTACCGCGAAGATGTGGAGCTGGCCGCTGGCCTGCCCACACCGGCCGCTAAGGAAGACCTGTACGCCAACCTGCGGGCCGCGGCGGCTTCGGGCTGGGATTTCAGCAGCCGGTGGTACGCCGAGGAGGGGGAGTTCGCCTCTACCCAAACCACCGAACTGCTGCCGGTTGACCTGAATTCCCTCCTGTTCTTCATGGAAAACATGCTGGCCGAAGGCTATCGTGCAAGGGGAGAGGAAGGGAAGGCCGATGAGATGGCCCGGAGGGCATCGCACCGGCAGGCCGTGATCAACGGCAGGCTCTGGGATGCCGAAGCCGGCTTCTATGTCGATTACGATTTCCGCGACCGGATGCCCACCCATCAAATTACGCTGGCCGGGGTCTTTCCCCTCTACTTTGGGATGGCTACCCCAGAGCAGGCTTCGGCAGTGCGGCAACGCCTCATGGAAGATTTCCTGAGCCCCGGGGGCCTGGTGACCACCCTGAAGGCGTCCGGGCAGCAGTGGGATGCCCCCAACGGGTGGGCGCCCCTGCAGTGGATGGCCGTGGGCGGGCTGCTCCGCTACGGGTATACGCAAGAGGCCCGGGAGATCATGAATCGATGGATTTCCCTGAACCGCAAGGTCTATCGCGATACCGGGAAAATGCTCGAAAAATACAACGTTCAGGACACCACCCTGCTTTCAGGGGGAGGGGAATACCCAACCCAGGACGGTTTTGGCTGGAGCAACGGGGTGGCCGTGGGCTTCAGGGAACTGCTGCGCAGCCCGGAGGATGCCCCCAGGGGGGTGGAGTAAACGGGCTTAGTTCTGGTCGGGGTTTTCCGGAGATTCCTTGCGGCTGACCAGCGCCTGTTTGCTCAGGCTGCACAGGTTGAAATTGGGCGCCAGGGCCAGGGCCTCGTCAAAGCTGGCGATGGCCTTGTCGATATTGTTCCGGTTCATCCCGTACTGGGCCAGCCCGCGCAGGTGGATCAGGGCGGCCTTGAGGGGCACCTCGTAGGGTTGTTGCCTTTCGTAGAAGGCGTATTGCATCTCGGGCGCGGCGTTTTCAATCCCGTACTCGATATCGAGCATGGCCCCGGCATTTTCCCCCAGCTGTATTTTCAGGTCGGCCATTTCATAGGCCAGATAAGCATTGGGCTCGCGCTTAAAGAGTTCCTGGAACTGGTCCAGCGCCCTCTTGGGCTGGTTCAGGGTCTTCAAAGACAGGGCTTTTACCCGAAGGGCCAGGTCAGAATCATCGGGGTTCACATCGATGCCCAGCAGGTTCAGGGCCTGCAGGTGCTCTTCGTTGTTGGCATAGATATAGGCCAGGGTATCGCGCCGGGCTATGGATGGCTCCAGGATATTCAGGTGCGTAAGGGCGTTGATCACCCCCTGAACATCGCCTTGCAGCCGCATTTGGCGGTAATAGGCCTCGTAATGGCTTTTCAGTACATCCTGGGTTTGCGCCTGCAGCGCAGTGCCTGCCAGCAGCAAGGCCAGCCATCCTAGTTTTCTCATCGTCATGGTTTTATCAGAGCGCAAAACTACATTATTTTTCCGATACGGGCCGAGGGCTCAGCCGAAAATGGACGTATCGAATACCGGGCGGAACTCCCGCGCGTAGCGGCTCATCACTTTTTTGGCACGCCTTTCGGGCTGTTCGAAGTGGTACGAGGGAGGCAACAGCCCCAGGCGTTTGGCTTCCTGTACGTAGAAGTCCGCTTTGGCAGGATGTTCGGGATGAACGGCATTGACCACCCCTTCCCAGTCAGAACGCTCCAGGGCCAGCCTGAAGATCTGCAGGGCTTCGTGCAGGCGGATGAGGTTGACCGGGTCGGAGCCCCCGGTCAGGCCCGTACGACCCGAGAGCATTTCTGCCGGGTGCCTGCCGGGCCCCAACAGCCCGCCCAGCCGGATGATAAGGGTAGACCGGCGGATGTGGTCGTGCCATACCCGGGCTTCGGCCTCCAGCAGCTGCCGGCCGCCCTCCGTATCGGGCAGGGGCAGCGTGGTCTCGTCTACCACTCCCTGCAAGCGGCCGTATACGGAAGTGCTGCTCGCGTAGATCAGGCGCGGGAGCTGCGCTTGTCGCAGGGCGTCGACCAGGTGGCCAATCCGGCCCGCATAATCGGCCCCGGGGTCTCTCCTGAGCCCGGGCGGAATGTTGAAGACCAACACGTCGAGGCCCTGCAGGAAGGCTGCCATCTCACCCCGGAACCCTGAGGGGATAAGTTCGATTTCGAAGGCTTCGATGCCCTGGGCCTTTAAGGCCGGAAGCCTTTCGGCCCGGGTGCTGCTGCCGCGAACCCGGTAGCCCGAGGCCACGAGTTCCCGGGCCAGGGGCTCGCCCAGCCAACCACAGCCCAATATGCCCACCACCTTATTCAAAACGGAGGGATTGTATCACCAGTACGGCGTC
>CAYWZF010000090.1:0-12056 GCA_964461555.1 uncultured Robiginitalea sp.
CTTCTTCTTCTTCTTCTTCTTCTTCTTCTTCTTCTTCTTCTTCTTCTTCTTCTTGACTGAATGTAAAAAATTTCGGCTTTTTCTGAAAGGTTTTCGATCCGTCTGAACCCTTTTTATGAGGTTTTCAGGAATCTTTTAAAATGTTTAACGTTTTTAAAAAATATTTAAACATTAATTGGGAATTCGGCCTTGATCCAACCCCTACTTTTGGTAGGAATTTAAAAACATAAACAATGAAACTCTACAAATCAACACTCATTTTATCAGTAATGGGCTGCCTGAGCATGGCCTATGGCCAGCAAGACATGCAAGATGTGGCCGCGAACACAAAAATGGAGTCTCCCGCACTGGGAAAGACAGAAACCGAACCGACAATCGCGGGCATAGCCAGCCGGAATGAGGCCTTTTCTACCCTGGTAGCTGCGCTGAAAGCAGCAGACCTGGTCACCACCCTCGACGGGAAGGGTCCTTTCACCGTATTTGCCCCCACCAATGACGCTTTTGCGAAATTGCCCGAAGGAACCGTGGCCTCTCTGCTGGAAAGCCAGAATATCCCGACCCTGACCAAAATTCTCACCTACCACGTGGTTTCAGGGGAATTCAGGGCTGCTGATGTCGTCAGGGCCATTCAGGATAACAACAATGCCTTCAGGGTAAAAACCGTGGCGGGGGAGATGCTCACCCTTAGCCTGCAAGACGGATCCGTGGTGCTGACAGACGTTGCCGGGAATTCCAGCAAGGTGACTGCCACTGATGTGGCCGCGTCGAACGGGGTGATACACATCATCGATACGGTGGTTATGCCGCAATAGTACTCCTGCATGTCAGGTCCGAAACCGCCTCAAAAGGGCGGTTTTCTTTTTGGCTTTTATTCAGTCGCCAAAATCACTCCGGGTATTTTCCAGATCCAGAACAGACTGCCGGGCCCGGTTCACAGACAGGCGGGTGACGTCAGGGCGGGAATAATGCCCTGACGGGTCAAAATTCTGCCGTTCTTCCAGCACCCGGTTAAAATCGAGGGTGTGGTAAATGAGCCCTTCCCTGTCCACTACGGGGGGCAGTACCCATTCCCCGTCGGGCCCTGCAATACATGAACCCCCATTGGCCAGGGTTTCCGGGGCATTTTCAAGGATGCCCGCCAAATGGGGCGTACCCGGTGGAAAATCCTGCCTGCGCATCAGGCCGGAGACTGAAATGACATAGGAGCGCGATTCGCGGGCGATGAAACGCGTAATATCAGAGGTGTTGCGGTCGGTGCCTGGCCAAACGGCTACATGCAGGTCTTCCCCCAGGCCGTAAAGGGTGGCCCGGGCCAGGGGCATCCAGTTTTCCCAGCAGTTCAGGCCCCCCATAGTGAACTTTTTAAGGCTGTGCGTCTGCAGGCCGTTCCCGTCTCCGGGAGACCAGGCCAGGCGTTCTTCGTAGGTCGGCTGCAGTTTTCGGTGTACCGATCGTATTGCTCCCTGCGCATCGATGTAGACCAGGGAACAATACAGGCTGTGGCCACCCCGGTCCAGGGGCCTTTCGATGGTACCCAGGTAAACGGCCATCTTATAGTCACGGGCCAGGGAGCAAATCCCGTCGAGGTCGCCCTTTTCTATTTGCACCGCATTGCGGGCATAATGCGCATAGAGCTCTTTCTGCACAGGGGAATCGAATGCACTGCCTTGGGTAAGCGACAACCAGAACGGATACCCGGGCACCAAAGCCTCTCCGAATACAACCAGCTCGCAGGCATTTGAGCCCGCTTCGCGCATCGAAGCCTCTATTTTCCCGAGTGTTTTTTCCTTGTCGAGCCATACCGGGGCAATCTGCGCCAGGGCTACTTTCAGCGAATCAGCCTCCTTGGGTGTATTTTTCATTGTTAAGACGGTCTGTTTTATTCTTTTTCGGGCTACCCCGCCATTTTCGGCCGTACGCTTAAATGGTCGGTGATCCCTTCATATGCCAGCCCGAATTCGAGTACCCTCCGGTCATCTCCCAGTTTCCCCATGATTTGCATGCCCATGGGCCTGCCCCGGGCGTCAAAGCCCGCCGGCACGTTCAGCACCGGGATGCCCCCCAGGCTTCCCGGCACCACCACCTCCATCCAGCGGTGGTAGGCATCCATGGGGCGGCCGTTGATCGCTGTGGGCCAGTGGGTTTCCTTCGGGTAGGGGAAAACCTGGGCCGAGGGGAGCACCAGGAAATCAAAAGTATCGAACAAGCGGTCGAGTTCGGCGTACCATCGGGCCCTGATGGCATTGGCCCGCGTGACCTGCCCGGGCGTGATGGCCAGGCCCCGTTCGATTTCCCAGACCAGCTCGGGCTTGAGCAGGGCCCGCGTGGCGGGTACTTCATAGTATTCCAGCATGCCGAGGCGACCGTGGTGGCGCAGGGTGGTCCAGCTCTCCCACAAATCGGCAGGCAGTACCCGGGGCTGCACGGTTTCTACGTTTACACCGGTATCGCCAAGCCTTTTAAGGTTGTTCTGGCACAGCTCCAAAATGCCCGCCTCCATGGGCAGGTAATGCTCCAGGTCGCCCAGCCAGCCAATTTTCAAATCTTTGAGGTTCAGGGGCATCAGGCCCTCAAAAACAGGGGTGCGGGCGATGGTTTGCAGCAACTGTATGGTGTCGCGGGTATTGCGGCCCATAGGGCCGGCCGTGGATAGCAGTCGGTTTTCGGGGCTGCTGCCTTCCTCCACCACATGGGTGCTGGGCCGAAAGCCGATCACATTGTTAAAGGCCCCCGGGTTGCGCAGGGAGCCCATCATGTCGCCTCCATCGGCGGCGGGCAGCATATGGGTAGCCAGGCCACAGGCAGCGCCGCCGCTGCTTCCCCCCGCCGTCAGGGCGGGGTTATAAGCACTGCCCGTAGCCCCGAATACCGGGTTGTACGACTGGGAACCCAGGCCGAATTCGGGGGTGTTGGTCTTGCCGATAAAAATCGCTCCCTGCCCGCGGATCTTGGCGGCAATGTCTCCATCCAGCACGGCCACCCGGTCTTTGAACATGGGCGAGCCCAGGGTGTAGGGCAACCCCTTTACAGGCTCCAGATCCTTGATCGCATGCGGCATGCCGTGCATCCAGCCCCGGTATTCGCCCCGGGCCAGGGCTGCGTCTGCTTCTGCCGCCTGCTGCAAAAGGGTCTCGTCGTCGACCAGGCTCACGATGGCATTGTAAACCGGGTTGTACCGGTGGATGCGTTCCAGGTAGGCCTGCATCACTTCCACACAACTAACCTGTCTTTCCTTAATAGCCGCAGACAGGTCTGCCGCACTCAACTCGGTGATATCCGTTGGGAGATGAGCCTTGAAAAGGCGGGCAGAAAAGGGGAGGGGAACGGCCAGGGAGGCACCCAGGGCACCGGAATTTTTTACAAAGGTTCTTCGCTTCATGGGCACATAAAGTTTCGGATATTCATTCCCGGTTGCTGCCCGAAAGATTCCATTCCTGTAAGGATTCCTACGTGAATCTGACGCGCTGACATGCAGTTAAATATAGTCGTTTTCTTACCATTTAAGTTAATGTGGGTAACTAAATTTTAGCTATCTTTTCAATGACCACTAAGCCTTCTACTGAGACCAACCACATCCGGCATCTTTTAGGATTGATTGGCGACAACGGCAGTCTTATTACCCTTCTTCCCACCCCCGGGGCAGGATGCAGCCATCCTCTTTCATCGCGTGCTCAAGAGGGCACCCCTTACAACCATTTATCACTTCTTAAAATGAAAAACTTGTTAAAGGCGGCTGCTTCGGCCGCATTGTTGGTATCCTTTTCCTGCAGCACCGACCCGGTGCCGGAAGCGCAGGAAAACCTGGCAGCCGTAAATGCCAAATCGAGTAAATCTATTTTAAAGACCCTGGTCAAGGGCGCAAACCTGAATGCGGCCAATGGCATTGACGTAGGGCCCGATGGCAACCTGTACATTGCCAGTGTGAACGGGCAGGAGATTGCCGTGATGAATAAGAACAGCGGTAAAATCATCAAGCGCTTTGGACCGGCAAATGGGGTTCTCGGGCCTGATGATCTGACCTTTGGGCCGGATGGGACCCTTTATTATACCGATATCCTGACCGGATTTGTAGGACGGTTAACGACCGATGGGCAACAGTTGGGTTATCAACTAGTTGCCCCTGGGGTAAACCCGGTTCGCTTCTCTGAGCCAAACCCAGATGATCCAGAAAGTGTGCACCGCCTTTTTGTGGGCCTGGACTTCCTGGGAGACGGCATTTACGAATTAGACCCGGAGACCCTTGCGCCGAGGCCTATAATTGTATGTCCCAATGGTTTCTGCCTGGGTTTCTTCAACTCCTTCGACACCCGGTGGGAGGATGGTAAGCTGTGGTTGTATGGCCCGCTCTTTGCCTTAGATGTGGTCATAGCCATAGACATTGATGCCTTTGGCACGGGATCTGAATTCCCAGGTTTTATCGAGGCTTTAACGACGGGATTAGGCGATGGCAGGATCCGTCTTGTAGCGGGTAAGCTTGCCCCTGAGGCATCTGATTTATTTAATCCGGCCGCTGCAAAGTTTGGACCTGATGGGATGCTTTATGTACTGGATCAGGCTGGAAAGCTTTTTAAAGTAAATCCCGACGGAGCCGATGAGAAAACCTTGTTCACTACCCTGCAACCGGGCCTTGACAACATGGCTTTTGATGATAATGGAAAGCTTTACATGACCAACAACGATGAGGGTTGGGTGGCCGAAATCCTTAAAAACGGGCAGGTGCGCTACCTCAGCCCCGGAGGGATGATCTTGCCTCAGGGGCTGGCCGTTATGGCCGGGCCCAACAATCAGGATATGCTGTTTGAAGCAGACCTCTTCAGGTTAAGGCAATTCAACGGTACCAGCGGTAAACAGGAGAATATCTATAAGGGATTTTTGGTCAATCCAACCTTTGAATTGCCCGTATTGCCTATGAACATTTCAGCTTCCGGGGATAAACTCGTGGTTTCATCCTGGTTTAGCGGGGCTGTTCAGCTTTGGGATCTTACGACAAATCCGGCCACAGTCGTTCCCGGGAACACCTATGCCATGCCCGTACCTATAGATGCCGTTTTAATCAATGATGAGATCATCGTTTCCGATTATTTTCTGGGCGGGGTGGTCAATGCAAGTGATGGCAATGCCGTGATACAACCCTTAGGGGAAGCCAGTGGTCTGGTCACCGATGGTAGCACCTTGTGGGCGGCCGACTTTGAAGGGGATATTTGGGAGATTGATTTCAGCGGTGGTTCTCCCGTCACGGTAGGGAAGGTCGCATCCGGACTCCAGGGCCCGGAGGGACTGGCATTAGATCCTGAAGGAAGGTTGCTGGTGGTCGAGTCATTGGCTTCCCGCCTTTCCCGGATCGACTTGTCTACCGGAGATATTACGGTACTCACGGAGAATCTGGACCTTTTTGGCCAGGGTCTGGGCGAACCCCCCACCTGGGGCTTTGACGGGGTAGCCGTGGGCCCGTCAGGAGACATCTACATTTCGGGCAGCGGGGCAACGGTTATTTACAAAATCCCGGCCAATAAGGTGCGATAAAACACAATGCCTGCGCCCTTCCAGTCAGGCCTTCAGGATGCATTGGCAAACCACCCCGGGGATCGAATCTCCGGGGTGGTTCCTTTTTGGCGGACGATATACAGCGCATTAGCCAGCCGCCTTGGGAGGAATGCATTGAATATTCAGGCCCTACGTGCCATTCTCCCGGGTTAACTCGGTTCCCGGTTTGCCGCTGGCATCAAAAATTGGATCACCTTGGGCAGTACACTCAGGGTAGCCGGGGCCAGGCCCACATATTCCCCGTCGGCCTCGATGCCGCAGGCCTCGCTGCTTTCGATCCGCAGGTTCGCAGCGGGGTGGTAGTGCACCTGCGCGTGGTTGATCTTTGCTCCCTTTTTGAGGTTGCCCAGGTTCTTCAGATAATCCCATAGGCTCAAATCCCCGAAAATGGCCACCTCAAACTGCCCGTCTGCTACCCGGGCCCCGGGGGCAATGCAGAGGGCGTTCCCGAAATAGCGCCCGTTGGCCACGGCCATTTGCAGCAGCTTGCCCGTCCATTGCCAGGAGCCGCCGTTGCATCGCACCTGCTTTTTCTCATAGCCCGCGAACCCCGAGAGGATTTGCTTAAAGTAATTGAAGCCCGGGCCCAGCACACTGGAGGTTTGCGCGACCTTCCGGGCCACTTCGGGGCTCAGCCCAAGGCCCGCGATATTGATGAAATACCGGGTTTCCCCGGTCTGTTCCAACACGATCTTCCCCAGGTCGACCCGTTGGGTGGATCGCGATTCGAGCAGGGCGACCAGCACTTCCGGTGATCGGGAAATGCCCGCCGTGCGGGCAAAGTCATTGGCCGAGCCATAGGGGAGCAGCCCGATGGCCGGGAAGGCATTGGCGGGGATGTTGCTTTGCAAAACCCCATTGACCACCTCGTGCAGAGTGCCGTCGCCCCCGACCGCGATCAGGGCATCGCAACCATTTTTCGTGGCATTTCGGGCCAGTTCCACGGCGTGCTGCTTCCAGAGGGTCGAAACCAGCTGCACCCTTCCCAGCCCGGGGTGCCGGCTCAACCCCTCAAGCCTGGGGAGCAGGCTGGCGAGGCGGTTGTTTTTGTTGTTGATTATAAATACCGTTTTCATCATTACCGCTCCGGCTTTCAGGGCCTGTTCTCTGGCTGGCCGCTAGTTTCCTGTAGTATGGAAGAAATAATGGCTTTGAACATGGAAACCCCCGTCTCGATCAGGGCATCCGGGAAGTCGTAGTCGGCACGGTGCAGGGCCGGGGTGGCTGTGCCTGCCCCCAGGCCAAACATGGCCGTTTTGTATTCCCTGGAATACCACCCGAAATCTTCCCCGAACCGGAAGGGGCAGGGGCTCTCCTTTACCTTTAGTTTGTTCTCCCTGGCTGCCCTTTCTATGAATGCATTGCACATGGGGTCATTGGCGCTGGCCGGGAAATATTCGAGCCATTCCAGTTCGAGCTCAAGGCCATTTTTTTGACAGCTCTCTTCTATTAGAGATGTTATACGAGCTGACAAGGCGGCCATTTTTTCGCTGGTCCAGGTTCTGACGGTATAATGCAGCTCTCCATCCGGGGGGGAAATGCCATAAGAGATCTGCCCCATGCGGATATGTACGGGGGTTAGTACCGCAAAATTGGGATCTTTGGGGTCTGTCGCGTTCAGGCCCGAGAGGCCTGAGATTATTTCGGCAATGCCCGTGGCGGGGTTAAGGCCGTTTTCGGGCTCAGAGGCATGCGATTCCTTCCCTTTCAGGCGCACTATAAAACTCTGGACCTCGGCCGAGAACCCCTGGGTCATCAACAGGATGCTGTGCAGGGGCTCTCCGGGTATGTTGTGAAGGGCAAATACATAATCGGTCTGCTGCGCCCTGAATCTTTCATCGTGCAGCACCCGATAGGCCCCCTTCCCGTCTTCTTCAGCCGGTTGGTACAGCAGTATGACTTTCCCTGAGGCAAAGGGCTGGGTCTCCAGCCATCCCAGCAACCCCGAGACGATGGCCATATGCCCGTCGTGGCCGCATTTATGCGACACCCCGCTTGTTTTGGACCGGTACCCGAATGGGTTTGCTTCCTCAATCGGCAGGGCGTCCAATTCACAGCGGATGGTAATGGTCTTTCCCGGGTTTGGAAACTCGTAAATGGCTGCCAGGCCCGTTCCGCCGATGCCTTCCAGAACGGCGGTCGGATGGTGCCGCTTTATGAACCGGCCCAAAATTCGGGCCGTTTCGTATTCCATGCCCGACAGTTCCGCATGTTTATGCAGTTCCTGCCGCAGGCGAATGAGGGTTGGGTCTGCCAAGTTTCAGGTTTTTCTTTGTTACTGCATGTACTACAAGACCACCGTCTTTAATTCCTTCGGCCTTATTCCTTCAGGCGGTTGAATTTTTTCATAACAGGGATAAGCCGGTCGGCAGGCAGGGCAAAACAGGTGTTCCCGTTGATGCCCACCATATCGTCGGCTGCCAGCAGCACATTGATAATGGCTTCTTCCGTGGCTTCGACCGTTGCCTTGAAAACAGGGTTCAGGTGCCATTTGGGGATCACCTCCCACGATTCCCGGGTTTCCGTGGCATTGTACTGGGGCGCTGCCGTGCTGATGGCCAGGAAAATCTCGCCCGAGCCGTCGCGCGAATAGGTGCCTGTTCGGGCAATGCCATGCGTGACGCGTTTCGCAACCAGTTTCAGCTGGTTCGGCAACAGGGGGGCATCGGTAATGACAACCACGATGGCCGAGCCATCCTTTCTCCGGGTTTCGTCGAAGATGCATTGCAGGTCCCCGATTTCTTTCCCGACCGGGACCCCGGCAATGGTCAGTTCCTCCCGGCTGCCAAAGTTGGCCTGTATGAAAACACCCAGGGTATATTGAACGGAATCGATCTCAAAGACCCGGGAGGCCGTGCCGCTGCCGCCTTTGAACTCATAGAGGGCCATACCGGTGCCCCCCCCGACATTTCCTTCCTGAATTTTGCCGCCATGAGCACCTTCCAGTGCTTCCCAGACGTGCTCTTTCTTTACGTGGTACCCGTTTATATCATTGAGCACCCCATCCCAGGTTTCGCCCACAATGGGCAACCCAAAGCTGTAATCGACGGCCTCTCCCTGCGAGAATTTAAGGTGGCTCCACGCGCCAATCGCATCGCGCACCACACCCACGCTGAAGGTATTGGTAATGCCAATGGCATTGTAGCCGAACCCGTAATCTTCCACGTACGGGATGCCGGTAAGCTCCCCATCCCCATTCAGGCTGTGCCAGGCCGCCGCATAGGGCTGCCCCGTTTTTCCCTTGGGCAGAATGACCGTTACCCCGGTTCGCACCGGGCCCTTTCCCTGAACCAATTTGCCTTCCCCTTCGATGAGGGTGCTGTAACCTACTTCCACACCTGGCACATCGGTAACGGCATTGTTTTTTCCCGGAAGCCCGTCAAAGGGAATGCCAATATCGCGGGCCCTGGGTTTCTGGCCAAAGGCCAGGGTTTGCAAAACCACGCATAATCCGAATAGTAGTACCTTCATCATAGTTACACTTTTGACACGTAGTGGCTCATTCAAGTCCCCCGGGCCTGCTGCCCGGGAGATGCCCCACCTTAAAAGGAATTAATCACCGTCACCCCGCTCCCCTTAAAGGCATGCATTTCAGGCAGCAGGTCTACCGACGCTTCGAGGGAGACGGTTTTTTCCAGCAGCTTTTCCGGGGCTAATTTGCCTGCCCGTATCATCTCAAAAATTTCAGGGTACTTATAAGCCTGCATGCCGTGGCTGCCCCTGATTTCGAGTTCGCGGGCGATTACCTGGTCCATGGGGATCTGCGGGTATTTGTCGGCGCCCGTCATCAGCCCCACCTGCACATGCCTGCCGCGTTTGCGGAGGTTGGCAATTGAATTGAAGCAGGTTTCCGGGTGGCCCAGGGCATCGAGGGAAACATGGGCGCCTCCCCGTGTCAGCTCCCTGATTTCGCCCACCACGCCGGCCGAATGCCGGCTGTTCACCACGGCAATGGCACCTAGTTCCCGGGCCCGCTTTAAGGCAGCATCATTGATGTCGATGGCAATGACATGGGCCCCGAGGGCACTGGCAATCATGACGGCCGACAAACCCACGCCCCCGCAGCCGTGCACCGCCACAAATTCACCCCCTTTCACGTTGCCCTGTGCCACCACCGCGCGAAAGGAGGTAATAAAGCGGCACCCAAGCAGACAGGCCGTTTCATCGGTGATTTCCTCGGGCAGTTTAACCAGGTTCACGTCGGCGTAATCGAGTCTGGCGTACTCTGCAAAAGACCCCCAATGGGTAAACCCGGGCTGCGACTGGTGGTCGCACACCTGCTGGTTCCCCGAAAGGCATTCCCCGCAACTTCCGCATCCTGCCACGAAGGGCACGGTTACCCGGTCGCCGACCTTAAAGTTTTTCACATCCCTTCCGAGCTCCACGATCTCCCCGGCCAGTTCATGCCCGGGCACATGGGGCAGCACAATGTCGGGGTCGTGGCCCTGCCAGCCGTGCCAGTCGCTCAGGCACATGCCGGTCGCCCTGATTTTCACAACCACCCCATGGGGCTCAGGGGCAGGGGAGGGTACCTCCCTTATTTTTAGGGCACCCCTGAATGCTTCGTAAACGACTGCTCTCATAGTTCAGGCTATTGGGATGTGGCCCTGCTGCAAATCAGCTCAGCTGGGTTGAGGCCAATCCAAGTTAGGAAAAATCTCCTTTGGCTCCCCGCCTATGCCCCTGTCGCGGCTTCCGCAACTTTTCCCATTGGACTTAACGATCAGCCGTTTGTTGCCCTGCGAAGTTTCAGGAGCCCGTAGGCAGAAACCAGGGTCCAGCATCCCTCCAAAATCACAAACGGCAGGTACTCCAGAAGCACCGAAGCCAGACAGGCGATGGCGGCGCCTGTCAGGTTCATAAGCAGGTACACCGGGCTGTCTTTGTGCAGCAGGCCCAGCAGGTTCAGGAAGAAGGCTGCCAGCAGCAGGGCAACGCCCAAAGATCCAATCCAGTCGGTAGGGGTCATAGTCATGTTACCAGGGTTTTGGTTCCCTCCTCACCGGGATTCTTGAAGCTGCCACACACGGCAGGCCAATCAGTCTGACGCACCGGGATCCTTTTTGATGTTCACCTGAAAAGAGGGTGCCGTATAGTCCTTGGGCAGGTATCCGGCCGGGATGGTTGTCATGTTCCCATCCCGGGCGGCCCGGTAATGGGGGGAAAGGATTTCTATGCCCCTTTCGTTGCATACATCCTGGATATTCTGGTGCAGGTTCGAGTAGATAAGGGCCTGCCTTCCGGCTTCCCGGGTATAGGCGTTGATCTGGTAGGAGACGTAAAAATCATCGAGGCTGGTCTGCAAAACGAACGGCCCGGGTTCCTTCAATATCATGTCGGTTCGCAGGGCGGCATCGATCAGGGCCTGGTGCATATTTTTCCAGGGAACGTCATAGCCGATGGTGACGGTGGTGTGGATGATCAGGCCATTTTCATTGGCCTGGCTGGAGTAATTGGTCGTATTGCCGTTGAGGATGGCCGAATTCGGAATGGTGATCACTTCATTCTTGGTAGTCTTCACCCGGGTTACCAGCAGGGTCTTTTCGACGACATCCCCGGTCACATCCCCTAGTTTAATGCGGTCGCCGATTTTGAACGGCCGCATGTAGGTGATCACCAGGCCGGCAATCATATTGGCAATGGCCGAAGAGGAGCCGAAGGAGAAAAGCACCCCGATAAATACGGAGACCCCTTTAAAAATATTGGAATCAGACCCGGGCAAATAGGGGAAAATCAGCACAAACATAAAAGCGTACAGCAAAAAACGCACGATGCTGTAGGTCGGCAAGGCCCAATCGGCGTGAAACCCCGATATATTAAGCTTTTCGGCTTCGATTTCGCGGAAGATGTACCCTACAAACCGGATCACGTACCGCATCACAAATAAGATAACCAGTATGGTAAACAGGTTGGGCAGGTAATCCCAGATGGCGATCAGCACGCCCTTGAAGGGCGACCAGATCAGCTGGAAAAGCGCATCGGCCCAGTCGCGCGAGAAAGGGAAGATGCTGAAGAGGATGGGCAGGGAAATATATAGCAATAACGCGTAGATAACCCAGCGGAAAACCTTTGCCAAAAAGAGGATTACCCGCAATTCCTGCTCGGCGCTCAGAAAGGTATAGTCCTTGTATGAAAAATCACGCAGCCATTTGCCTTTGTTGGCCTCAATGGCCGATAAAAGCCTCGAATACCCTTTGCCGATCGACCAGGCAATGACCCACGAAAGCGCCAGAACCAGCAATACCAAACCAATTCTGAGGCTAAGCCGCAACACGCTGCGCTCCTCTTTTGCAAGGAGCAGGGAGTCTGTGATCGCTTCTTTAAAATGCTCGGCCAGTTCAGGCACGCTTTTCCCATACCAGATGGCATCGTTTTCGGAAACGCTCAAAGCAACATTATTTCAGACGGGGAAGCAGATATCCTTCTGGGCTTTGAACCATCGGAAACTCTTCGTGCACTCAATAAATGCAATATCAACAGTACTGTCATCACCAATCTGGCGCCGTTGCCGC
>CAYWZF010000091.1:0-12006 GCA_964461555.1 uncultured Robiginitalea sp.
CAATTCGGAGCATTCAGATTATGATCCGCACGGATTGCAAATCCGCGCGATCGGTCTATTTGTATACCCTGCGGCAGCGTGTTCAGGGTTCAGGGATTGCAGGGCTCCCCCGTCAGGGATCACGCGGCGGATGCCGCGTAATCCCTGAAATTCCAGGCACCACCCCGATAACTATCGGGGCCAAATTCCATAAGGTTTGGGATAAAGGGTGGCAGGACCATACCTCGGGGCCTGTGATATTAGACATCAGAATTCGCGAATCTTGATATTGCGGAACCGGACGGCCGAAGTCCAGAGTTGCAGGCCGATATGCCCTTCGGTACGTTTGGCAAATTCGGGAGCGTCCTTAAACCCGGATGTGGCAACCCAGTCTTTCCACTGTGCGGAATTGAAATCTGCCTGGCCCGTGAGATTGCCATTCAGATAAAATTCCACTTTTCCGCCTTGCTGCACGATCCGGGAGTGGTTCCATGCTCCGGAGGGTTGGGTCTTTGTTTCTGTAGCCTGTGGGGCGAAACTGTAAAGGCAACCCGAACGTTTGCTGCTAATTGCATAATCGAGGTGCTTTTCCCCCAGGAGTTGGTATTCAGGGCCGGTGGAATAAGTGGCCCTGAAATCGGGGCTTTCCTGTACATTGATAAAGACGCCGCTATTGCCGGTATCCGGGAGGTCCCAGTCAAAAACCAGCTCGTAATTTCTAAAGGCTTTATCCGTAACCAGGTCACCGTGTTTTCCCGTTCCGTTAAGCGGATCGCAGACCAGCACGCCGTCTTGCACTTCCCAGATTGGCTTGTTATCCGGGTCGTTGTACAAATGCCACCCATCCAGGCCTTTCCCATCAAAAAGCAATGCCCAGCCTTCGGCCTTTTCAGCTTCTGTGAGGGTATTGTGTTCCGTTTCAGGTTCAACATTCACGACCTTGCGGTCTGACTCCCTGTCCTCTTTTTTGTCGACTTTACAGGCCAGTACAGTTAGACCCAGTAGCAGGGGGACGAAAGCAGAGCTGCGCATAATGGTATGTTTTGAGGCAATGTAAACAAAATCAATCAAGTGGTTGCCATCTATGGTTAAAGTTCAAGGAAATGACCTTGCCTCTGCCGCGCCAAGCCGGGTACGGAGTAAGGGTTGCATGACCGCTGCTTTCAGAATCATGTGCTGTATTGGGTGATCCCGTCATAGGTTTTAGGGGCATTAGTGAGGGCTCGGAAAACTGCCTGCATGGATTGCAAATCCGTGCGATCGAGTTTATTGATTAAATTTGTTCGAGGAGCAGAACCAATCCACAGATCGGATGTATCCTTGCGTACTAATAATAATCGGGCACATGAAGAATTCATTTGTATGTTTCTTGATCATACTGGCGAGTCTGTCCCAGTCGTGCAATACCTCCCCCAAAGTCTTTGAAACCGAAGAGGGTTTGCGCAGCAGAAGCCAGGTTGATCAGGCTGTAAAAGTTCTGGATGGTGCCTTGCAAGGCTTCGACGTGGTCACTCGCATTGATCACTCCAGGCTGGCCGAAGGGGAGGGGGTTTATACACCGCCCTCTATTGTGACTATTTTTTCCAATCCGGAAGTCAATGCCAGGTTGATTAAAACCAATCAACTGGCTGGATTGGATTTGCCCTACAGGATACTTTGCTATTCAGAACCTGATCTGATAAAAGCGAGTATTGCCTACACCTCTGTCGCGTTCTTAAGCCAGCGCCATGGGTTATCGCTGAGCGATCTTGAAGGCTATGCCGCAGAGTTGAATGCCGTACTAAGTGCTTTTCCAAAGGAACTCCTTTCAGGAACCGACCTCAGCCAGGTAAACAAGGATTTTGGACTCATTCTTAAAAGATCTGCCTTTGATTTCCGCTCTACGCTCCAAAATCTTCTGAACGGGATCAAGGGCCAGGGCGATACCGAAATCTTTGGTGAAATTGACTTCAAAAATGAGGCAAGCCGCTATGACATAGAAGTGAGCCCAACGACCCTCATTCTTTTTGGAGCCCCTGAACCCGGGGGTAAAGCCATGTTCAAATGCCCGAAGCTGGGCCTCGACGCCTTCTGCCAGAAACTCCTGGTATTCGAAAAGGATAACGAGGTGTTTATCGCCTATAATGATATCGTCGCGTTCTCGGAATTGTATTGCGATACATCGACTATTCCTCAACGAGTGATCAACCGCCGATTGCAAAGCGTTTTTGAGGAGGCCATCACCGAATGATCATCCTTCCTACAGGCTATCCACGACCCTTTTGAGCTTCTCCGTAACATCCAGGGCAATACCCCCCAGGGCCTCATTCTGAACCGCCTGCATGGACGCGATCGGGTTGATGGCGGCCACTTCTACCGTGTCTTTGTCTAACTGTTGGACGATTACATTGCAGGGCAGCATGGTGCCGATCTTGTCTTCGGCCGTCAGGGCCTTGTAAGCGTACTGCGGGTTGCAGGCGCCCAAAATGAGGTAGGGTTTGAAGTCTACATCAATTTTCTTTTTGAGGGTTTCTTTCACGTTGATTTGGGTCAGAACCCCAAATTGTTCCTTTTTCAGTTCCTCGGTCACTTTTTCGACCACGGTGTCGAACGGTTCACGGAGCTTTTTGCTGAAGTAGTATTCCATAATAATGGGTTGTTAGGTTAACAATGCTGCACGGTTTCTGCAAAGGACGCATAACCCCGCGATTCATACCCTGACACATGTCAGTCTTGTTTCCCCGGCCTGCTGTACGCCAAATCACCGGCAGGCGATGCCGACCGGAAAACTTGGCCCCTGGCGGCCGGATCTCTTGATCTTATTCCGGGAAATACCCAAATCCCATCCGGCACCGGGCTACTGCCTGTTGCCCGGGCCATTCGCACCCCACCCGTAAATATCCTTCAGTGCTTTGGTCCCTTCCGGGCCTGCTGCCACCTCCAGGTCATACCGGATGCTTACAGGGGTGCCCAGGGGGGCGTGGTAGTAAATGATCCAGGCCGCCGCTTCGCCCGTGCCGATGCATCCGTTCGAGTAGGCCCTGCCCAGGGTTTCGGGATTGGTGGTCGGGTGGATTAGCTGCCCGTTCCGCCGGCCGTTGATCTCGGTTTCCAGCCAGGGGATGCGGGGCATCAGGGTCCGCTTATTATCGTCACGCAGGGTGCTGTAATAGCGCGTTCCGTCTACCGGGTTGTAAAAGACCGGGTTTCGCTCGTGCCTGACAATCTTTCCCTGCCCGGGGAGGGTGCGCAGGTCGGTTTCCCGATCGCCCATCTTCAGGTACCGCGTCCTGTTCTGTCCGACCCGGATGGGAAAAGCGTGGCGTTCGACGGAATCCTCCAGGATCCTCAGCCGGAATTCCGGGATGTTGATGTCGAGGTGCAAGGCGCGCAGGCGCTCGTTGATGCGGGCACCCCCGGCACTGTCGGGGACTTCGATCATATAGCCCTGCGGCAGCGCAATCTGTTGCCGCTGGTCATAGACAAAGGAATCGCGTGCCATGCGCCGGTAATAATCCGTGGCTGCCAGCGTGTCCAGAATCCATGGATTGGCGTGGACCAGCAGGTGTTCTGAGAGGGGATAGGATACCCTGGGCTGGTAAGCGGCCACCACGGAATCCATAAACCGGAAATAACGTTCGATGGTTACCGGCCTGGGTATTTCAATCCGCAGGTTTGATGGGGCGATGGTTTCTTCCGCAGCCCCCCCTCTCTTTGGGCCCGGTTGACAAAAAGCAAACAGGACCAGCGCCCCGGCCAGGCAACTGCCTAAGGCCCACGGATGGCTTATGAAACGGAACAGGTCCATGCTTAAGAGATTTGCGTTTCGAAGTGGTCTGGCTCTCTCCGGATCCTATTGTGGCATGCGCCCGTCTGAGCGGGAACGGTTGCTTCGGCCGCTATTGCTCCGGTACTGCTGGTGATAAGGGTTGATATCGTCATTTTCGTACCCCCTGATGCGCTCATACCGCTGACGGCTCAGGTCGTAGTTGCGGTAGCGGGGCGGGAGTTGTTCACGCCTGATCCAGGTATTGCCATCCCGATACAGATAGGTATGGGTCCTGAGGTCAAAATAAACGGTCAGTTCCGGAAAGTACACATAGCGCACCACCTCGATCCGATGCGGGTAAAACCAGGGAGGCGGGGGTGGCCCCGGCCGGGAGGTAATGACCACAGGGCTGCAGCTGGCAAGCAGCATCATCAGCAGATATACAAGGAACAGGCCAATGGCCCGAAGGAGGGAACGGGTATCCCGGCTGCCTGCGTGGAGGATGGAATGGGTATCCATTTTGCTTTTCCAACAAAGTAAGACAGCACTTACATCAAGGGCAATGACCTGGGTCAGGAGGGTGGCCGGTGGGATTTTTATGCACTGCCAAATCAATTTTAATTCGCCCAAAGGCTCAGTTTTTCAGATGAACAACAAACCTGAAATCGGGGTATTCCATCGGTGGGCTTTTTTGCGTTCCGTTCGGCGGGTAATTCCCCCCGTTACCCGAAACTATTAAAAATTAATAGGCTAAAATCCAAATTTTAACAAAAAATCACCAGTAAAATGGGAAAACCTATGAATAATTATCAATGAATGCCTGCGATCTCTTTTGAAATTTGACCTCAGCAAACCCCAAATCTGTGTGTTATGAAAAAGTTGATCCCCTTAAAATCGATCCTCGGAAGCCTGTGCCTGATGGCGTCTCTTTCATTGCAGGCGCAAAGGCAGGCGGCTGCCGATGCAGAGCAGGCCACACGGCTCGAAGCCGACAAGCGAATTGAAGATTACCTGAAGCTGGTCAGGCTCGGGTACTCGGAACGTGAAATATATGAAGATCTCGGAAATGTAAACTTCCTGACAGAGAATTATCAGACTGCAGCCTTTTGGTACCAGAAGCTGATAGACCTGAACGGGGACGAACAGGTTCCTGCGAGTTACCAGGAAAGGTACCAGTACGCCCTGCACAAAGCCGGCATTGTAAGCAATACCGAAGTTGTGGCCCATCGCGACTGGGTTTCGAAGATCCGTGAAGACTATCAAATCGACCGCAGTTCCCATGCCGTGGAGCTTACCCGGTCGTTGGCGGAAAATTATCATATGCCCGATTTCGGCCGTTCCGGCCACTCGGGGGATTCGGGAGGCCTAGATGCCCTACGGGCCTTGTCCGAGGCTGATCTGGTACAGATGCAATCCGAAAGGAGTGCCGTCCAGAATGCCTATGTCCCTGCGGTGGCTGTTACGGCCGACGGGCGTACCGCCTATTTCAGCAAAGCGGTGCTGGTTCAGCCCCTCTACGGCTTGTTCTCCAAAAAACAGCTGGTCCACAAGATCTACAAAGCCGAAAAGGTAAACGGCGAATGGTCGCGCATCCAGGAGGTGGCCGTGGCCCCCAAGCACGCCTCAGCCATGCACCCCGCCATCTCGGCCGACGGCAGGCGCCTCTACTTTGCCTCTGACATGCCGGGCACTTTCGGCAAGTTTGACCTGTATGTGGCCGATATCCGGGCCGACGGCTCGCCTGGGGTAGCCCGCAACCTGGGCGAGAAGATCAATACCCGCAAGAATGACCTGTACCCCAGCCTGGTGGGCAACGATATCCTGTTCTTTGCCTCCGACGGACGCGAGGGGTATGGCGGGCTCGATCTGTACGCTGCCCGGGTGGCCAGCCGGAGCGTTGGACTGGCGATCAATATCGGCAGCCCCTTCAACAGCGGCGGGGATGAATTTGCCCTCAACCTGCAGACTGACAAGGGTGTCGCCTATGTGATGTCAAACCGGGGCGCCCCGCGCCAAAACGTACAGGAGTTGGTATTCTCCTATTACGATTCGGAGAAAAACAGGGTGGCCGAAAACAGGTACGGATTTATGGAGATTCTGTCGGTACAGCCCGAGTCTTCCTATGCCAACACCCTGTTTGACGATTGACGTGCAAGCCCGAACCCTGTCGTATGCTGTTCGTACCTGCGGGTTTCCCGCAGCGAAACCCAAGATACAACCCCAAGATACAACCCCATGAAAGCCTACGCACCTACCATCAGAATCTCAGTGCTTGCGCTGCTGCTGGCCCTTTTGGCCGCCACGGCGCCCGTGCAGGGCCAGGAGGCCCCGGCCCGGGAACCCTACCGTGTGAAAAGCCCGTTCCACAACCAGTTGTTCTTCAACCGCTTCCTGATCAACCCCACGTTCTCACTGGTACGGGAGAACAAGTCGTACCTGAACATCCTGCACCGCAACCAGTATGCGGCCTTTGAGGATAACGTCCAGAACTATTTCCTGGGCTTCAGCAATAAGCTCAATGAGCGCACAGCCCTGGGGATTGGGCTGTACGGCCAGTGGGAAGGGGTCATGCAGGAGTTCGGCTTCAATGCAAACTACGCCACGGCCGTGCGCCTGGGCGATAAGAGCAAGCTTACCTTCGGCACCAACATCACTTATATCAGCCAGGGGCTGGACCGGAACCGGATCGTAACCCCGGAGACCGACCCGACCCTTGAACAAGCCGGCAAGCAGAGCCAGATTGCCGTCCAGCCCGGGGTAGCCCTGTCGCTCGGCCGTTTTGACATTGCCCTTTACGGTCGTGATCTGATCAAATACAATCAGACCACCAACGAGCTGATCACCGGGTTCAATACCCAGAACCTGCAGGCGGCCCTCCAGTATACCCATGAGCTGGCGGCCACCTCCGGGTTCTTTGAAGACGGGCGGCTCATGCCCCTGGTGCAGGTTGGGAAAGACGCGCAAGACCGCTTTACCTATATAGGTTCCCTCTTGCTCGACCTGCCCAGCTACGGGTGGCTCCAGACCACGTACGACGATACCTACGGGCTGTCGATGGGGCTCGGTTTCAACCTGAGCCAGAAGCTTTCCCTGGGTTACCTGATGGAGAAGGACCTGTCCCAAAATGGTTCCAACCTCGGATGGAACCACGAGCTGTCGCTGGCCTACACCTTCAAGGAGGAAAACGGTACCATCTACCGGGTGGCATCCAACAGCCACGACAAGCAGATCGATGACATCGTGCGCAATTACGAGGAACAGATCCTGGAATTGCGCGCCGAAAAGGATGCAGACCGGGCCCTGAGCGAGCAGTCCCTGGCGTATGAGAACCGCCTGATCCTGGACGAGCTCCTTTACCGCCAGGATTCCTTGGAGCAGGCCCGTACCGCCATGTTTGAACAGAAGTTCGAAAACCTGGTGCGTACCATCCGGAGCGAGATGCGCCAGCAGCATGAACCTGCCATTCCCTCACCTGCCCTGGGCCGCAGGGCAGCCGAGACAGCGGTGGCCACGGCTGAAACCCGCAAGCCGGTTGAGCCGGAAACCTATAAGCCCGTTGCAAAACGGGAGTTCAAAGAATTACCCATTAGAGCAAAAAATCGGTCGGATGTCGTTGGGGTATCATCTGGTTATTACTTGATTGCGAATGTTTACAAAAACAAGTCGTATCTGAACGCTTTCATGAAAAAGCTGAAAGAGAAAGGGTTGGATGCGAAGCAATTCTATAACACAGAGAACGGGTTGTATTACGTATATCTGGCCGATTTTAATACCAAGAAGGATGCAGACAACGCCTTTGTGTCTGACCTGGGCGGGCAGTACGGGGATGAAAAGTGGATCATGCAGGTCTACAACCCCGTAGCTACCGCCGAGGTGTCGTATCAGGACCAGTAACCTTCTGCCAGCTTCGGGATCGCCACTCCGGACCGCCAATTCGGGCCGGTGCCGGGTACGCCCCAGAAAATGCCTGCACCGCCCGCCGCCGTGGCGGGCTCCATCCGGAGTGGGCCCCGAAGCTGCCTTTTCGAATGAGCCGCCTGCCTTGAAACGCAGGTGGCTCATTCCTTTTAAAGGACTTGATTTACAGACTGATCAGTCTGTTTTCGGCCTGATTTCCGATGAAATACATGCTTTGGGTGCAGTATGTCGAAAATTCCTGCATTTTGTGGGCAGGCCACGGTGGAATTCGTACTTTTTCCATGCAAAACAATACAACCTGTTTTACAACCCAAATCCCAACATACCAATGATGACGTACTTTTACCCCCGAAAGCACGGCATGGCTTCAGGCCCTCCAGGAGCCAAAGCCACTCCGACCCGCATCCCAAGAACCGGTCCGCCCCTGATGCGGCATGAGTCTACGAACCTCAAAACCGATCCGCGCCGGGGCCAGTAGCTGTTCCAGCAGACAGGTCCTAAAACAGGGATCGCCCACCCAGAAACCATTCAGATTCCCCAACCGGGGTGCCCTCCCAACCCGGGAGGCACAGGGATGCCGCACCCTTTCCCGGGCATGAGCCTGAAGAATTTTCTGACTACAGGGACTGCGCCATACGGCCCGGGCCCGGGGCAACCCTTCCCGAAAGCCAGCAAAGAATACAACCCAAATGATACAACCCAAATTCTGTGCTTATGAAAACTACTACGCTCAAAGTGATGGCCATAGACAGCGACTCCCGCTTTCTGGAAGCCTACCCCTATTACTTCAGCACCTACCGGGAATATGCCCTGGCGGGCATCTATACCTCGGTTTGCGAAGCCCTTGACCAGTACCAGCGAATTGCTCCCGACATCATCCTCTCTGAGGTGCACCTGCCCGACGGGTCTGGCATCGATGCCATTGCCGAGATCCGGAAACGGAATCCGCAGGCCAAGATTCTGATGATCAGCAATGAGAATGACTTCGAAAGCATCAAAAAGTCTTTCAAGCTGGGCGCTACCGGCTATCTGACCAAGCCCATTGACATGACCCGCCTGCACCAGGCCCTTGATTCTGTAAAGTACGAGGGTGCAGCCCTGAGCAATGATATCGCCCGACAGGTGATTTCCATGTTCCGCCGGAAGTCGTACCAGAATTTTTCAGATCGTGAAAACGAAATTATCGAATACCTGGGGCAGGGGATGACTTACAAAGACATAGCCGACAAATTGTTCGTGACCCCCAGTACCGTGAATTTTCACATCCAGAACATCTACCTGAAGCTCGATGTCAATTCGAAATCGGAGGCTCTGGAAAAATTGAGGGCGCTCAATATGGCGTCGTGACGGCAACAGTTGCTTTGTGGGATTAGCAGCAGCCGACAGTCAAAGGTCGAAGCCATAACGGCCTGCGGCTGTCGGCACCGAATAGCCAACCCCCGCCACTGGCGGGGGTTGGCTTTTTCATTTTCCCCGATCTTCCTGTCTCTTTTTACCTGCTGGAATATCAATAGGGAAGGGGAGGCAAACGGGTATATATCTTGAAGGCAAGCTTCCCCGGAAGTCCTAAGCTCTCAGCGGGATGCCTGACTTCTCCTGAATAGTATGCGTTTCTTTTTTGCCTTTCACGAAGTACATATTCATTTCGCCGTGATTTTTGACGGCCTGGCTTCCACGCGACTCGCAGTCGTAAATGTCCCTGATAAGCCGGTGGGTTTCTTCAGAAATGTTGATCTTACCGGCTTCAGAAGCCGATTCCATCCGCGAAGCCACGTTGACGGCGTCTCCCCAGATATCGTATACGAATTTCTTGATGCCGACTACCCCGGCCACCACAGGGCCTGTGTTGATGCCGATCCGCATATCAAAGGGCGTGTGGCCCTTTGCGCCATTATTTTTAGTGGCTTCGACAAATTCCATCATTTCAAGCGCGGCTTCCACCACCCGTACGGCGTGATTTTCAACCGGGTTCGGCAGGCCACCGGCGCACATATACGCATCTCCCACGGTTTTGATTTTCTCGAGCCCGTATTTGTCCATAATGGTATCGAAATGCGAAAAATAGAAGTCGATGCTCTCAACCAGGTCTTCCGGGTCCATGTTTTCGGCATGGTGGGTAAAGCCCCTGAAATCAGAAAAAAGAATGGTGACGCTTTCGAAGCGCTGTGCCCTGACGCGGCCATTTACCTTGAGTTCGCGGGCTGTTTCCTTCGGCAGGATGTTGAGCAACAGGCTTTCTGACCGGTCCCGTTCGTGGGAGATGATTTTATTGGTTTTGCGCATGTAGCGATACCTGCCGTAGCTTCCCCCGGCAATGAGTATCAGGAGCAGTGCGGTTGCGCTCACTGCCCAAAGGGCGGCCCGCTGCCGGTCTTGCTTCTGAGATTGCAGCTCTAATTCCGTTTGCGACTGAGCCGCAATCAGTTCAGCCTTTTCCCTTTCCAGGCGGGTCAGGTCCACGGTTTCCACATCCATGGAATCCTTGTACCTCATATGAAGATTGAGGTGTTGGTATGCTTTGTCAAAATTTCCGGTAATCGAATCGAGCCTGGCCAGTATGAGGCTCGATTCGCTGATCTGGTCCTTGAGGCCCAGGCGAAGGGCATGGCTGAGGCTCTGCTCGGCAATTTTATGCGCTTCCTGGTAAGCGCCACGCCTGCTGAAAAGTTCTGCCATGTAGGCCTGGAAGTCGGAGGCCGCTGCATAATCATTGTTCTGTTCCAGCCAGTCGATTGCTGTTCTCAGGTTTTGTTCGGCATTATACAAATCCCCCGATTTGAGAAAGAGGACGCCGCGGTTCCCCAGGGCATAGTAATAACCTGTTTTATAATCCTCTTTCTCAAAGATATTCTGGGCTTCCTGAAAATGCTCCTGGGCCCTGGAATAATTGCCCAACCTCATGTATAATTCCCCGGCATTGTAAAGGGCACTGGCAAGCTGGATAGGGCCTTCTTCTGTCGCCAGCAATTCCGGGTTTCGAAGCATGGCAATACTTTTCTGGTACCATTCCTCCGCTTTGTCCGTATCACCCGATTCCACATAGGTAAATGCAATTGAGTAATAGGCGGTGCCCTGCCCTCTTTTCGCCTGTATGGAATCGAACGCTGCTGCACTCATCAAATAGGCCTCCAGTGCTTTGCTCAGGTTGCGCTGGGTGATCAGGGCATTTCCTTTCTGGAGGTATCCTGCCCCCAGTTTTTCACTATTCCCGGCCGTTTTGGCAAGATGGATCAATTCATTGGCATACTTCAGGGCCAGTTCCGGATTTTCGGCTTCATTAAAGGCGAGCTGGTTGAGAAGGTCCATCCTGGCTTCTCCCCGAAGGGTGTCTGCGTCGTAAACGGCCCGCAGGCTGTCCTGGAGTTCCTGCACCTGGGCTCGTGCCGCCACGCTCCAAAATAAAAAAAGCACCGGAAGGAAGATGGAAGTCCTCATTTAAGGCAGGATTCGGCTTACCTATCTGTAGATGCCCTTCAGGATCGGGTCCAGAACAAATGTCTTTTCGCCTGAGCCCCCTTTTTTGGGGGTAACCGTCAAAAGGATCAGATAGGGTTCCTCGGCTGAACTGTCAAATTCTTCATTTGTAAACGCGATAATGTGAGCCCCATTCCCATTAAACAGTACCCTGTCAAAAAAGACAGAAGATTCCAGATCTATGATCGCCAGATCGAGACGGAGGATGTACGCATCTCGTGATCCTGCATCGAGTTTTCCCTTCCAGAGCACATGGCTGTCAGGATGGATCGTGGATTTCATGGTTTTAATGGCTGCCCCGCACTTATAGGCTGTATGCTCCTGATTGTCCTTAACGCAACAATAATCCTTGATGTCGGGCATGCCTGAAGCATCGATATCGGAGGATCTCAAATTCGCCAATTGCGAAATAACGCTTGGAGCCGAATGTTCAAAGGCATTATATAGTTCGGCAGCCTTAACTTCTATGGTGATTACGGTGGGTCCATTTTGAGTTGTCATGTTATCAGGCATTTTGGGTTGGTAATTGATGAACCAACAGGCCAGCCACCTTTTGGTTGCTGCCTGTGGCTTCCGGTTCTGGCCTCCTGAAAATATCAAAATCAGTGTGTCTGTAAGATGACATGGGCAGGCCAAAGACACGTTCATGCCGGGAGGGGAACATGGAAAATTTCCTTAAAATATCGATTTTCCTGCATAAATGCTAGGAAAAGCTAACAAATCACCCTATGGCAGACCTTGCCCCGGCATCCATCTCAAAGGGGAATCATGGTTTGGTAGTCTTTTTCAAGGGCAATCTGTGCAGAAGCCGAAGGGAGCGGAACCCATTGAACTTTTCACAACAATCTTTGGACTTTTCGACAAACCCCGCCAGTGGGTGGAGACAT
>CAYWZF010000092.1:0-11967 GCA_964461555.1 uncultured Robiginitalea sp.
AAAGCAGCTGTGGGTGTGGGAATCGATACGGCCGGGAAGGCAGACCGTATCGCCTTCGGGGCGATAGCGGGAGGCCCCTAGTTCGCTGGCCTTTGCTTCCAGGCTTTTGTGCGGACCCCATTCCAGGACCATTCCGGCGCGTACCAGCAACCCGGCGTTTTCAACCACCGCGAGATTTGCGTCGCGCAGCGGTCCTTTCAGCGGAAGGCCGCCCATGGGCAGCAATTGGGTGAAGGGGCCCAGGAACAGGTACGGGTTTTCGGGGGGTACAGACATGGGCTTCAGAAGGTTTCAAAGAGGGGGTCGTGGGGCGTTTTCAGGGAAAGGGCCTTGCGGCGCGATACCGAATCGAGCAGGCGCACCAGGGCCCCGGATCGGATTAGTTCCAGGCCGGCCTGTATGTCGTCTGCAAATACCCGGTCTTCTTCGGCAAAGCTCACCCGGCTGCGCACCAGCTCGTGGGCTTTTTCCAGGAACCAGCCCGATTTCAGGGGCTTGCGGTATTCAAAGGCCTGGGCGGCGGTAAGCAGCTCGATGGCCAGGACCTTCTCCACGTTCTCGAGCACCTGCAGCGCCTTGCGGGCGCTGATGGAGCCCATGCTCACGTGGTCTTCCTGCCCCATGGAGGTGGGGATGCTGTCGGCGCTGGCCGGAAAGCACAGGCTCTTGTTCTCGCTGGCCAGGGCGGCCGAGGTGTATTGCAGCATCATATAGCCCGAATTCAGGCCGGTATCTTTCATCAGGAGCTTGGGCAGGTCGGTATTGTTGCCCTCCAGGGCGAGATAAATGCGACGGTCTGAGATATTCCCGACCTCCGAGGCGGCCAGGCAGGCGTAGTCGAGGGCCAGGGCCAGGGGCTGGCCGTGGAAGTTCCCCCCGCTGATGGAGAGGTCGGCGTCGATGATCACCGGGTTGTCGGTCACTGAGTTCAGCTCAATCTCCAGCAATTCCTTCAGGTGCAGCCAGGCCGTGCGGGAGGCCCCGTGCACCTGGGGGATGCAGCGCAGGGAATAGGGGTCCTGCACCCGGTCGCAGTCGATGTGGTCTTCCAAAATTTCAGAACCCTTCAGCAGCTTGCGGATGCGCTCGGCGACATGCGAATTGCCCTTGAAAGGGCGCAGCGCATGCAGGGCCTCGTGGAAGGGCTTCAGCGAACCTTGCAGGCCCTCGATCATCATGGCCCCCACGATGTCTGCCTGGGAGAGGCAGCTCTGCATCTTCTCGACCACCTTTACGGCGTGGGCCGCGATGAACTGGGTGCCGTTGATCAGGGCCAGCCCTTCTTTGGGGCCCAGTTCCAGGGGCTCGAGCCCGTGCGCAGCCAGCAGTTCTGAGGCGGGTATCAGGGAATCCTGGTAGTACACCTGCCCGAGCCCGATCAGGGGCAGAAACAAATGGGCCAGTGGGGCCAGGTCCCCGGAGGCCCCTACCGAACCCTGGGAGGGCACCTGCGGAATGGCATCCTGCTCCAGGTGCCAGAGGATGCGGTCGAGGGTGGCCTCGCGGATCCCCGAATGCCCCCGGGCCAGGGCGTGCAGCTTCAAAATGAGCATGAGGCGGGCGATCTCCGGGTCGATGGGCGGGCCCACCCCCACGCTGTGGCTTTTGAGGATATTGAGTTGCAGGCGGCTGGTATCCGAGGCCGAGATCCGGGTGGTGCAAAGGGGGCCGAACCCGGTATTGATGCCGTATACCGGCACCCCTTTTTCCACGATCTGTGCCACGATCTGCTGGCTGGCCCGTATGCGTTGGCGGGTTTCCGGGCTCAGCGCGCCGCGTAGGGTTCCGCGGGCCAGCCCCAGGGCTTTGCCGGCGGTAAGGTGCGATTGCCCGTATGAAAAGGCCGTTGAAGGCTCAGACATAGTGCGGTCGGTGTTGTTTAAGTTAAAAGTACGCATTATGTTTGATACATATTGATACGATTATATCAATAAGTGATAACTATGAGTAATCAAATCGAATTACGCCACCTGCGCTATTTTATGGCGGTGGCGGGGCACCTGAACTTCCACCGGGCCGCCGGGGACCTGGATATTTCCCAACCCGGCTTGAGCCGGCAGATCGCCCAGCTGGAGTTCCACCTGGGCACCCCCTTGCTCAATCGCGATCGGCGTTCCGTTTCCCTCACGGCGGCCGGCCGCTACCTTCGCGACCAGCTGGTGCCCCAGCTGAACCGGTTGGCGATGACCTATGAACAGACCCGCCGCATCGGGCAGGGCCGGGCCGGGGAGATCCGCATCGGCTTTTTGGGGTCGGCCATGCAGGAGGTGATCCCGGGCCTGTTGCTCGGCCTGAAGGAGTCCCATCCCGACCTGCACACCAGCCTCGAAGAGCGCTCCAACCAGGAACAGGTGCACGCCCTGATGGAGGAAAGCCTCGACCTGGGCTTTGTGCGCCTGTCTGACATTCCCCCGGAACTTGAGAGCTGCACCGTGGTGCGGGAGACATTTTCGCTGGTGGTGCCCGGGGCGCACGCGGTGAACGCATCCAACTTCAAATCGGTGGCCCAGCTCGCTGGCGAGCCCTTTATCCTTTTCTCTCCCGAATACAGCCCCGATTATTACCGCACCGTGCTCAGCATTTGCGAAGATGCCGGGTTCCACCCGCGCATCTCGCACAAGTCGGTGCACGCCCATACGATCTTCAAACTGGTGGAGGCCGGCCTGGGGGTGGCCATTGTGCCCACCTCCTTGCAACAGGGCTTCGACCTGGGGGTGCGCTTCATCGAGCTGAAAAGGGTACGGCAGCGGGCCGTGCTCACGGCGGTGTGGAAACGAGAGCACCAGAACCGGGCCCTGGACCACTGCATTAGGCGCCTGAGGGCATTTAAGAAAGGTTCGTAAATCGTATTTTTACAAAAAAATCCCGACATGATCCAAAACGTGATCCGCACCCGGCGGTCAGTCTTCCCCGACCAGTACAACGACCGCCCCATTGCGCGCGAAACCCTGGAACAACTCCTGGAAGCAGCCAACTGGGCACCCACCCACAAAAAGACCGAGCCCTGGCGGTTTAAGGTCATTCACGGTGCAGAGAGCCGCGAAAAACTGGGGGCGTTTTTGCGCGACAAATACCTGGAGACCAACCCGAAACCCCAGCAGTTCACGGCGAAGAAACTGTACAACAACCCGGTAAAATCAGCTGCAGTGATCGCCATCTGCATGCAGCGCGACCCGCAGGAAAGCCTTCCGGAATGGGAGGAGGTCGCCTCGGTGGCCATGGCCGTGCAGAACATGTGGCTCACCTGTGCCGCACTGGGCATCGGGGCCTACTGGAGCTCGCCTGGCCTGATAAAGCATATGGGGGAATTCTTCGAGCTGCAGCCGGGGGAACGCTGCCTGGGGTTCTTCTACATGGGGTACTACGACGAAACCCCACCGGAGGTAACCCGCAAACCCATTTCGGAAAAGACCACCTGGCTGTAGCCTGGCTCAGGAGAACCAGGGGAACAGGGCCGCTCTGTGTGCCCAGGCATCGGAGAGGAAGAACCCCAGGTACACCATCGTAACCACGAATTTCAGGAAGGTGCCCGTGAGGAACCCCACGAAGGAGCCGAAGGCCGCCTTCAGGGCGCGTTTGTGGTCGGCCTTGTTGAGGAGTTCCCCCACCAGGGCCCCGGCAAAGGGCCAGATGATGATGCCAGCCAGGCCCAGCACCGGAAAGACCAGGGCCAGCAGCAGGCCCACGGTGGTGCCGATCATCCCGGCACGGCTGCCCCCGAACTTTTTGGTTCCCAGGGCAGGGATCCAGTAATCAAGGGCCACAACTACCAGGGCCACCACCGCCGTAATGCCCAGAAACCACCACTGGTCGGGCACTGCCGAAGTTAGTTGCAGCAGCAGCAGGCCCACCCAGCTGACCGGGGGGCCCGGGAGCACCGGCAGGAAACTGCCTAACACGCCGATGAGCATGCACAGCAGGCCGAGGATGAGGAGGGCGATGTCCATGATTATTTCAGGATATGGGTCGCTGCGCGGTGGCGGGTGTTACAAAGGTAGTGCATATTCGCCCATGGTGGGCAGGGCGAAAGAGGTCCGTGAAACGAGGCAAAAGATCGCGATCGCGTTCCTCCAAAAATTCGTAATTTCCCGCCGATTCGAGGACGCTATGAAAATTTGGGCGGTATGCGGGCTTTGGTTGCTGGCATTGGGGCTGGGCTCCTGCGAGTGGTTCCCCTCGCGCCAGGACCGCACCCAGGAGTTGGTAGATGCCGAGATGCAGGGCATCGACTGGAACCAGCTCGACCAGTTCCCCCTCTTCGACGCCTGCGACGAGACGGCCTCCAAAACCGACCAGCAGGAGTGCTTCCAGAAAACCCTCACCCTGCACCTGTCGATGGCGCTGCAAGATTTTGACTTCCGGTCCGAAACCGCCCTGCACGATACCCTGTATGTCGATTTCCTGGTAGACAACCAGGGGGGGATTTCGGTCTTGTCGGTTGAGGAACACCTGGCCCTGGCTGCCGAAAACCCGGAGTTTGAAAACATCGTTTCGCGGAGCCTGCGAAGCCTGCCCCGACTGCAGCCCGCCCTGAAGCGCGGCATCCCCGTGGCGGCCCGTTTCAGGCTCCCCTTAGTGCTGAAGACCGATGAGTAAGGCTGTTGAAAAGATCATCCTCGGAATCGACCCCGGCACCACGGTGATGGGGTTCGGCATCATCCGCATCGAGGGGAAGCAGATGTACTTTGTGCAGATGAACGAACTGCTGCTGAGCAAATACGAAGACCCCTATACCAAGCTGAAGCTGATTTTTGACCGCACGGTAGAGCTGATCGACACCTACCACCCCGACGAGGTGGCCATTGAAGCGCCCTTCTACGGCAAGAATGTGCAATCCATGCTCAAGCTGGGGCGCGCCCAGGGGGTGGCTATGGCCGCCGCCCTCTCGCGGCAGGTACCCATCACCGAATACCTCCCCAAGAAGATCAAGATGGCCATCACCGGCAACGGGAATGCCAGCAAGGAGCAGGTGGCCGGCATGCTGCAAACCCTGCTGGGGCTTAAGACCCTGCCCAAAAACCTCGACAGCACCGACGGGCTGGCTGCTGCCGTCTGTCACTTCTACAACCAGGGCAGCCCCACAGTGGGGAAGTCGTATAGCGGGTGGGAGGCTTTTGTGAAGCAGAATGCAGACAGAACCCGGTAGGGAAATTCCACCCCGATGACTATCGGGGCCAAATTCCAAATTCCAAATTCCAATAGAAGGATCGTTGGTGGAATAAGGTCAGGGAGAACCCCTACCCACCCGGGAAGTAAGATAGCCCGTGAAGCTGCACGGCCCTTGCAGGCTCCCATTTTCGTACCTTCGCAAACGAATCGGAGCCCCAAAGGCCTCCGCATACGCGTGCGATGAGCGGCATCTACCTCCATATCCCCTTCTGCCGGCAGGCCTGCCACTACTGCGACTTCCACTTTTCCACCTCCCTGAAGCACAAACAGGCCCTGTTGCAGGCCATGCGCCGCGAGTTATCCCTGCGTCGGGAAGAGGTAGGCGACAACCCTGTAGAAACGGTTTATTTCGGGGGCGGCACGCCTTCCCTGCTCACCCAGGCTGAGATCGAAGGCTTCCTGGAACAGGTTGCCCGCGAATACCGCCTGAGCCCCGATGCCGAGGTCACCCTGGAGGCCAACCCCGACGACCTGACCGAGGCATGGCTGAGGGAACTGGCCGCCGGCCCGGTGAACCGCCTGAGCATTGGCATACAGAGCTTCGAAGAGGCAGAGCTACGCTGGATGAACCGGGCCCATTCGGCCGAAGAAGCCCTGCAGAGCCTGGAGGGGGCCGCCCGGCATTTCCGCAACTACTCCATCGACCTTATCTACGGCATTCCCGGCAGCCGGCCTGAAACCTGGCAGCAGACCCTGCAGACCGCCCTTAGCTTTGACCCGCCCCACATCTCGGCCTATGCCCTGACGGTCGAACCGGCCACGGCCCTGCAATCGCAGATCGACCGGGGGCTCTCAGACCAGCCTGATGAAGACCGCACCGAAGCCGATTTCCGCCACCTGGCCGATACCCTCGAAGCAGCCGGGTATGCCCATTACGAGATTTCCAACTTCGGCAAACCGGGCTTCTATTCGCGCAACAACACGGCCTACTGGCAGGGCAAGCCTTACCTCGGCATCGGCCCGTCAGCCCATTCCTTTGACGGGCGCACCCGGCGCTGGAACGTGGCGCACAACCTGAAATACCTCAGGTCCCTGGAGGCTGGGGAACCGTATTTTGAGACCGAGACCCTCAGCCTGCAGGACCGCTACAACGAAGCCGTGATGACGGGCCTGCGCACCGAGTGGGGGGTTTCCCTGGTGCGGATCCGGGAAGAATACGGGTCACGGTTTGAGGAGTACCTGCTACAACTGGCCGGCCCGTACCTGGCACAGCAGTTCCTCTTTCGGGAAGGAGGCCGGCTCTTTCTCTCCAAAAAGGGCAAATTTCTGGCAGACGGGATCGCCAGCGATTTATTTATGCTTAATTTGAAATAAATTCCCGGGCATCCTGATGAAGCTGCATATTACCCTTGGCGATACCGAATACCAGGCCGACCTGGCGCACCCGATCGATTGCTCGGTGCCCGTCTCGGCAAGCGGGGCCACCGCCTGGGGCCTGTGGCCTGCCCGTATTGAGCCCCATCGGGAGGGGGGCTTTACCGGGAGCGTAACTGCCGGGGCTACCGTGAATTTCAACAACGTCCATTTCAACCCCCATGCCCATGGCACCCACACCGAATGCCTGGGGCACATCACCGAGAGGGTGGTTTCGCTCAATGCGGCCCCTCCGCCTCCCCTGATGCCAGCAAGGCTGGTCACCCTGGAACCCATGGAGGTCGAAGGGGGTCGGGCCATAAGTGCCAGACAACTTCGGGAAGTGTTGCAGGGACGGGTATGCGAGGCCGTCGTTTTGCGCACCCAGGCTGCCGGCCCTGAACTGCACTCCCGGTGCTGGACGGCATCCAACCCCCCCTACCTGGAAGGAGAGGCAGCTGCCTGGCTGGCGGGGCAGGGGGTGCGCCACCTGCTGCTCGACCTCCCCTCGGTAGACCCCGAGCACGACGGCGGGGCCCTGGCCGCTCATAAAGCTTTCTGGGGCCTGCCCCACCATCCGCGACACGGGGCGACCATTACCGAACTGATCGCTGTGCCCGAGGCGGCTGCAGACGGGCTGTACCTGCTCAACCTGCAAACGGCCGCCCTGGAGAACGATGCCAGCCCGAGCCGGCCGGTGCTTTTCAAATTAACTGCCGTATGAAAAGCCTCCTGCACCTGGGCAATGGCATCGGCCTGACGGGGATTTTGCTGGCCCACCCCACCTGGCAGGCCGCGGGGGTTTTCCTCTTCTGCCACAGGGTCCTGGACCGCATGATGGAGCACGGCCTGAAATATGAAAAGGGTTTTATCTTTACACACCTGGCAACCATCGGACCAAAACGGGAACCAAATGCTTGAATTGTTCATAGGGCTATTTCTGGGGGCGCTGCTCATGTACGGCATGTACAGCCTCTTCAACCGCAAAAAGCGCAAAGACCTCACCAGCTACCAGTCGACCGTATTGCTCGAGAAGATCCGGGCAGTGTGCAAGCTCATCTCGGTGGAAGGCGATTTTGCCGAGATCTACCGCTATGAGAATACCAAAGGGCATTTTGGCAACCTGTTCAGCAGCAAGAAGAAAGCCCTGATCGTGGTCAATGCCAAGGCCCATATCGGGTACGACTTCAAAAAACTGGAGGTTTCGGCCGACATCGACCGCCGCACCGTGTACCTGCGGAATTTCCCCCAACCGGAAATTTTGTCCATCGAACCCGAGCTGGAGTTTTACGACATCCGCAACGACCTGTTCAACGCCTTTACCCCCGACGACCTGACCGCCCTGAACAAGGAAGCCAAGGCCCATATCCGTGAGAAGATCCCCCAGAGCGGCCTGATGGAAACGGCCCGGCACGAGGCCCTGGAGGCCGTGCTGCTTATGGAAAAGATCGTGGAGACCATAGGCTGGAAGCTCGACTATGAGGCACTGAAGCTCGATTCGCGGGAGCTGCGCTTCCTGGAAGACCAGCGGGTCAGGTTGAATTAAAATCGAACCCCCTTATCCTAAAATCCGCAACGATGAATTTGAAAACATTTATTTTTATGACAGCCGCCGCCCTGGCGCTGCTGCCGATGCAGGCCCGGGCCCAAAAGACGTTTGACATGAAGACATTCGACCCTTCCTTTGCCCATACGGTTTACTTCTGGCTGCACAACCCCGACAACCAGGCCGACCGCCAGGCCTTTGAGGCCTCCCTCGGCAAGTTCCTGTCGCGTTCGGCCTATGCCAAAACGAATTTCATTGGCACCCCGCCGGTAGCCTCGCGCGATGTGGTCGATGGCTCCTTTACCTATTCCCTGATCGTCACCTTCGAATCGGCCGAGGCCCAGGCAGCCTACCAGAAAGAGCAGCCCCACCTCGATTTTATAGCCGAGTCGCAGCACCTCTGGAAAAAGGTGATCGTCTATGATTCAATCGGCCTGGATTCGGGGAAATAGGTCACTGCCATGCACCTCGAAGAATTCCGGGAATATTGCCTTTCCAAAAAGGGCGTGACCGAAGGCCTGCCGTTCGGGCCTGAAGTGCTCGTATTTAAGGTCATGGGCAAGATGTTTGCCCTGGTCAGCCTCGAGCGTTTGCCGTTGCAGGCCAACCTGAAGGCCGACCCGGAGCGCGTGCCCGAGCTGCGCGAGCAGTGGGACGGGCGCATCCTTCCCGGTTACCACATGAACAAGGAGCACTGGAATACCGTGTACCTGGAACAGCTGCCAGCCCGGCTTATAAGGGAGCTGACTGACCATTCCTACGAGCTCATTGTGGCTTCCCTGCCCAAAAAGGTGCGGCAGGAATGGGAGGGGATGGAATAACCCCGACTGTTGGGGAGTTGCAGGGCAGGGGGTTATTTTTTTCGCCGAGGGGAGGTGGGAAATTAAACCCATACCTATTTTCCCCGCAACTTCCAATCACCCGGGAATTCAGTTGGCATGTGACAGGCCGCAAGGGGATTGCAGGGGATTCGCCTATCTTGCCGGCGAAGGGGAGGTGGGCATTTATATACCCACAACGCCTTTTCCCTGCACCTTCCCATCCCCCGGCCCAGAAAATATCCCCACGATCCAAAAATGTCCCTGAGATAGCCGGCTCCCAAAAGAACCCCCTACATGTTCTTCACCTGCATGTCATAGAACCGGTCGGCCTGCAGCCGCATAAGTTCCTCTGCTTTCTGTTTCTTGTAGGCGTATACGGCTTCTTCTTCGGCAATTTCCCCGTAGATCTTCTCATTGAGGAGTCGGTCGGTATCGGCCAGCTTGAAGCGCTGGTCGACCTTTTGCTTCACCCAGGCGGCCACGGCAGTCTCCTCGTCTTCCAGCTTCAGGTCGTACGGGCCTTTCGGGGTCATCAGCTTTACCAGAATTGGGGCCGTTTCCACAGCCAAAAACAGCAAAAAGATAAAGAATGACGGAAACCAGGGCAGCTCCCCCAGGGCTTCGATGCGGGCCATCAGCCCGTCAAAGCCGTCGATCACCGGCTGGGAATCGGTCACGGCTTTTTCAAGGCCCGATTCGAGCTGGGCGATCTCCTGCTCGATGGAGGCGATGCGGTCTGTATTTTCTGTACGGAGTGCCTGCAATTCCGACAGGGAGGCGTCGTGCTTTTCCCGTTTTTCCTTGTAGACCGTGCCTTTTCCGAGCAGGCCCGTGCCTTCCCGCCCTTCGGCTTCGGAGATATACCGCTCGTACAGGGCATCCGTTTCGGCTTCTTTGTCGGCAATCTCCTGTTTCAGGGACGCGATCTCGGCCTGCTTTTCGGCAATAGCCGGGTTGAACTGCTGCGCCAGCTGTTGCTGGTTGTCGAGGGTCATCTGGTTTTTTTGCTCGAGCAAGACCCGGTTGATCTCCTTTTCAAAGATCTTCAGCTCGAGGGGCTTGGAAATGACCACGGCGATGATTACCGCCAACAAGATCCGGGGGCTGGCCTGCAGCCATTCCTTCCAGAATCCGTCCCGCTTGCGCAGGGTCGAGACGATGTACCGGTCGAGGTTGAAGATGAGCAGACCCCAGGCCAGTCCGAAGAACAGGGCGGTCCAGACATTGTCGAAGACGGTGTAGAGGGCGTAGGAGGCGGCGAAGAATGCCATCAGGGCCGTGAAAAAGACCGTGGCGCCAATGCCGGCATACTTGATTTGTTCCCCCCGGGAGCAGGAATCCAAAAGGTCCCTGTCAGCCCCCGAGCAGAGGATGAAAAAGCGGCGTATCATAATAGTGTTCGTTTTTGATCTACCTATTAGAACGCAGCCTTTCCGGATTTGTTACGTGCCTTCGGGTATTTTATCCCGTTGCGGCCCTGCCTCAGGTGGCTTGATAGAGCTCGGTGTAGTACTGGTAGAAGTGCGGGATCGTTTCGATTCCCTTCAAAAAGTTCCCGATGCCGAAGTGCTCGTTGGGGGAGTGGATGGCATCGCTGTTCAGCCCGAAGCCCATCAAAATGGTCTTGCTGCCCAGTTCCTTTTCGAAAAGCGGCACGATGGGGATGCTGCCCCCGCCCCGGTGGGGAATGGAGGGCGTGCCAAAGGTGGTTTCATACGCCTTGCTGGCCGCCTGGTACCCGATGTGGTCAATGGGGGTCACATAGGCCTGCCCCCCGTGGTGGGGGGTCACTTTTACCCGTACGCCTGCAGGGGCGATGCTTTCGAAGTGCCTGGTAAACAGCTCTGTGATCTCGTGCCAGTCCTGGTCGGGCACCAGCCGCATCGAGATCTTGGCGTGCGCCTTGCTGGCAATCACCGTTTTGGCGCCCTCGCCCGTATACCCGCCCCAGATGCCGTTCACGTCAAGGGTGGGCCTGATGGAGTTCCGCTCGTTGGTCACGTATCCCTTTTCCCCATATACGGCGTCGATATCGAGCTCTTTTTTGTATGCATCAAGGTCAAAAGGGGCCTCGGCCATCAGTTCCCGCTCTTCGGCACTGAGTTCCACCACCTTGTCATAAAAGCCGGGGATGGTGATATGGTTGTTTTCGTCGTGGAGGGAGGCGATCATCCTGGCCAGCACGTTGATTGGGTTGGCCACGGCGCCCCCGTAAAGCCCTGAGTGCAGGTCGCGGTTGGGCCCGGTAACGGTCACTTCCACATAGCTGAGCCCCCGCAGGCCGGTGGTGATGGAGGGTATGTCTTTGGCGATCATGCCCGTGTCGGAGATCAGTATGACATCATTGGCCAGCTTTTCGCGGTTTTCCCGCACAAAGGCCGACAGGCTGCTGCTGCCCACTTCCTCTTCCCCCTCGATCATGAATTTCACGTTGCAGGGCAGGCAGTTGTGGCTTACCATGTATTCCAGGGCCTTGATGTGCATGAACATCTGCCCCTTATCGTCGCTGGCGCCCCGGGCGTAAATGGCCCCTTCGGGGTGCAGGCCGGTCTTCCGGATCACCGGCTCAAAGGGGGCCGATTCCCACAGCTCGAGCGGGTCGGGCGGCTGCACGTCGTAGTGCCCGTACACCAGCACGGTGGGCAGGTCGGGCGAGACCATCCGCTCCCCGTATACAATGGGGTATCCCTTCGTTTCGCAGACCTCCACCGTGGTGCACCCGGCCTGGCGCAGCGCCCCGGCCACCACTTGAGCGGTGTCGAGCACATCCTGCGAAAACGCCGAATCGGCGCTCACCGAAGGGTGTTTCAACAATTCGATCAATTCCTGGAGAAAGCGTTCCCGATGCTGGGCAATGTAGGCGGAGAGGGATTCCATGCAAAAGCTTTAAAAACCAAACTTACGAAAAAGAACTTTTTAAATTCAGGGGCCGGAAGCTCTGGGTATCCGACTTTTTAGTATATTTCTGCTGCCCCTTGCCTGCCCGCCTGCTTCAACAACCAACTCCTCATGCAGAAAAAACCAATTTCTGAGTACGCCGGCCATGGGTTGCGTGTGCTCGTGCTTTCCCTTTTCAGC
>CAYWZF010000093.1:0-11894 GCA_964461555.1 uncultured Robiginitalea sp.
GGAATTCCGGTGGAATTTTGCATACCTTTCAGATGGATGCCCTCAGCAGGGACGCCCGAAAGGCCTTCATCAGGGATATACCCGGAGTTTTGGGGAATGCCCGGATCGGAGCGGTAGTTTACAGCATTGCCAAAGGGAACCTCCAGCCGCTTAAGGTGCCCGCAAATGAATCCGGACTGGGGATCACAGATTTCCGGTTGACCGCCGAGGCGATGGCCTTTGCACTGTATGAATGGATGGAGGATTTGATGCAATCGGGGCTGCTGGCCGGTGATTGCCGTGTAATAGCCTTTACCAGCGAGGGCAGCAAGCGGGTGTTGCCGCATTACGGGGCGGTGAGTTGTGCCAAGGCCAGCCTGGAGGCCATGATCCGTCAGATGGCCGTAGAATGGGCGCCCTATGGCATACGGGCAAATTGCCTGCAGGCAGGGGTGACCGATACCGAATCGCTTCGGATGATTCCCGGGTCCGAAAAGATCCTGGCAAGGAGCCTGAAGCGCAATCCGGGTGGTCGGCTAACCCTGCCCGAAGATGTGGCAAATGCCGTGTACCTGTTATGTCTGCCTGAGGCTGCCTGGATCAATGGCAACATTATCCGTGTTGACGGAGGGGAAGGCTTGTGCTGACACGAGATTCACAAGGATTGAAAAAATGGATTACCAATACATATTGAAAAATTTGCCCTACCGGGAGCCTTTCCTGTTTGTGGATGCCATCCTCAAAGCCAGTGAGGAAAGCATGGAAGGGTCGTACCGTTTCAGGGAAGACAGCTGGTTTTACCAGGGGCATTTCAAGGACAGTCCGGTCACGCCGGGGGTGCTGCTTACCGAATGCTGTGCCCAGCTTGGCCTGGCTTGTTTCGGGATGTATCTTTTGGGGCCAGGTGGCTGGCCTGCCGGGAATTCAATCGGGATGGCCCTTGCAGAAAGCCACATGGAATTCCTGGCGCCCGTATATCCGGGCGAAGAGGTCCTGATCAGGGCAGAGAAAATATATTTCCGATTTGGAAAATTAAAATCAAGGGTAGCGCTATACAACAAAACCGGGGAACTTGCCTGTCGGGGAGAACTCTCCGGAATGGTCAGGCTCTTTCAGCCATGAAGAATCGGGTCGTAGTTACGGGATTGGGAATCTGTGCCCCCAATGGGGTTGGACTCGACGATTTTTCCCGGGCAATGCGGCAGGGGAAAAGCGGGATCTGCCACCTTCCTGAACTTGCCCAACACGGGTTCTCGTGCCAGCTCGGGGCCCTTCCGGAAATACCAGACACCCTGCTGGGGGCCTACTTCAGCCCCCTTGAGCAGCGCGGCCTGAAGGCCTCAGGCCTGGTTTACGGAGTCATTGCGGGCATGCAGGCGTGGAAAGATGCAGGGCTAACGGCTGCTCCCGAAGGAAAGGCAGACTGGGATTCGGGCATTTGGTTTGGAACCGGAATGCTCGGGGTTGATAAATTCAGGGAGGCCATTGCCCTGGTAGACCAGGGAAATACAAGGCGACTGGGAAGTTCCACAGTACCGCAAACCATGGCCAGTGGCATCAGTGCCTGGCTGGCCGGAAAGCTGGGGTGCGGAAACCAGGTAAGCACCAATTCATCTGCCTGCAGCACGGGCACAGAAGCGGTTTACCTGGCCATGGAACGGATTCGGAACGGAAAGGCCAAACGCATGCTTGCAGGTAGTTGCAGTGATAGCGGTCCGTATATCTGGGGCGGGTTTGACGCGATGCGGATCTTATCTTCGGCATCACCGGAATTCCCCTCTGAGGCTTGCAGGCCTTTCTCTGCTTCTGCTACCGGCTTTGTTCCGGGAAGCGGGGCCGGGGCGCTTGTGCTGGAATCCCTTGAAAGTGCAAGAGACCGGGGAGCACGGGTCTATGCCGAAGTCCTGGGGGGCGCAGTTAACAGCGGCGGGCAGCGCAGCGGCGGAAGCATGACGGCAGCCAGCGATCTCGGGATTCGGCACTGTATAAGGGGGGCCCTGACTGATGCCGGCATTCCGGCCTCGGCAGTTGATGTTATAAACGGTCATTTGACGGCAACCGCACGAGACCCCGATGAGATCCGCAATTGGTGTGAGTCGCTCGGGCGCAGGGGAACCGATTTTCCGCTGATCAATTCCTTCAAAGACGTTCTGGGTCATGGACTGGCCGCCTCAGGGAGTATGGAATGTGTCGCGGCATTGCTGCAAATTGCAGAAGGGTGGGTTTATGGCAACACCAACGCGGCAGACCTTCACCCTGAAATCCAACGCCTTGTCGATGCTGATTGCATTCCGCTTAAGAGCAAAAGACATGAGCCGGGGATTGTCGTAAAGGCCAGTTTTGGTTTCGGCGATGTCAATTCTTGTGTTATTTTTAGCCCCATATAATTGCCTATGGAAGAGAATGTACGCTATCAGTCCCTGAGAAGGCTGATACAGCCCTATTTGCCCGAGGATGTCTCCCTTGAGGGTCTCAGGCCTGAAAGCCACCTGATCAGAGAACTGCATATAAATTCCTCTCATTTGGTAGATCTGGTGCTCGATATAGAGGACCACTTTGATATCCGCCTTGAAGATTCAGAGATGCAGCAAATGCAAACCGTTGAAGATGCCTTGAGGATTATTGAAGCCAAATTAACGGGGAATTGACCGAACATATGGGACTTTCGGTATTTGTGCGAACCCGCCTTCTTCCAAAGTGGAAGGTTCCATTATCTATGTGGGTGATCTACGTGGGAATCTATGCCTGCTGCGGCTTTCTGATGAACAAGATTGGCATGGAATTGCAAATAGCCAGGTTCCAGTACGGGTGGCAGATTTTCACCGTGTACATTTTGTATATGGTGCCGGTTTCACTCCTGCTGCGCAACCTGCCGTTTCACAGTCAGTACGCGTATGGACTGGTGGCAATGGGTTTGCTGGAGTTTGGAGGATACGCCCTGGAAACTTCCTATGCGTATCCTGATAATGTGCTGGACAGGTACTTCGGCATTCGGAATTTCTCGCTTGCCATGGCATTGTTCTTTGCTTTGTATTTTCCTGCAGGAAATGCGTTGGTGGGGTATGTTTACCAGAAATATTTCGGGAATAACAGGCCCGGCCACAAAGATGTTAAATAGTTCGGGGCTCTGCACAAACGCCTTGCCGGATCTAAGCGCATGTGGTAGGTAACAACGCATTTAAAAGGGATTATTCGCATGCCCCCAAATGGCACTCCCTGAAAATATTCTCCAGGTATCGTTCCTGAGGGTGCAGCATAAAAAATCCCGGATGTGCCGGGATTTTTGCAGAGCATGAATCCGATTCAGGACCTGTTTTTCATTTTCTCCTTGCGCCTGCGGAGTTGTCTTTCCAGGTCATCGGTGGCTTCGGCGATGGAAGCCTCGAAATTGCCGTGGCTGGCCTCTGAATAGAGGTTGGGCCCTGGAATGCTCAGGCGTATGGCACAAATCCTCCCGGTATCAGGGCTGGAGGTGTTTTCCTTCTTGATAAGCACGTCGGCCCGCACAATAAAATCATACTTGTCAGCTATTTTGTTCAGGCGCTGCGTGGCGAGGGATTCCAGGCGTTCGCTGGCTTTTACCTCATCGTATTCGAATTGGATATCCATGATAGAATCGTTTTTTTAAAGATACAGCCGGGCCCTGCAAATTCCAAATGATCCGGCTCATTGCGCAGGCCGGAATCCTTCATTTGGAAAGGACTTCCAGTGTTAAATAATCCTTATAATTTGAAAACCTGTTGGTTAAGAAGTCTAATGATGCAAAAATAGTCGTAAATTACTTACAGGATCTCCTGGATTTCCAAAACACGAGTGCCATGGTACAAGAAAACACCCTCAGGCGTAGCCGGGTCATGGCAATGGAACGGCTCAAAAGGTTGCTGAGTGAGACTGGCAACCTGCGCAAAATGCTCATTTCGTACCGGTATGAGCCCACAACCGAAAGGTTTTTCAACCAGCGAGAGAAGCTGTGGGAACACCTCAACAGCCTTGAAGGACAATGCAGGCAAATACTTCGGGGGCCCGTTCGGGAAGGCGAGGCAGCGGAACCCTCAGGGGCGAAAGCTCAGGAACTGCATGAAGAATTTGCACGCCTCGAAGGGGAAACCTGGGAATACCTGAAGGCAGTCCGCAGCTGATCAGGCTTTTGCCGCCTTATCTTCTGAATCTCCACCGGTTTTCTCGGGGATCATGACCGAGAGCAGAATGCCGGCGGTAAGGGAGACTACGATTACCGTGAGGGAGATCCATTCCTCCACTTCCACATGATGGGAAAAGATCATCTTCAGCCCGACGAAAGCCAGTATTACCACCAGGCTGTAATTGATAAAGCGAAACTTCTGCAGCATTCTGGATATTAAAAAGTACATGGAGCGCAGCCCCAGAATCGCCAGGATGTTCGAGCTGAATACAATGAACGGATCGGCCGTAATGGCCAGAATGGCCGGAATGCTATCCAAGGCAAACAGGATATCGGTAAGTTCGATCACGATGAGTGCCACAAAGAGGGGGGTTGCCGATTTGATCCCCATTTGTTTGATGAAAAAGGCGTGCCCTTCGATATGGCTCGTTATGGGGAACACCTTCTTCAACTGGCGGAAGACCCAGGAATTCTGTGGGTTGAATTCATGTTCCTCAGACCGGTACATCCGGTACGCGGTATAGAGCAGGAATACCCCGAACACATAAATGATCCAGTCAAAATGGGTTATCAGGGCCACGCCGAACAGGATCATTAGCCCCCGGAACACGATAGCACCAAGAATACCCCAGAACAAGACGCGGTGCTGGTATAAAGGCGGTATTGAGAACGCCTTGAATATCACAGCGATTACAAAGACATTATCGATACTGAGGGAGAGTGCGATCAGGTAGCCGGTTATGTATTTAAGGGTGGCCGTGCCCGGGGTCAGGCCGTTCGGGTTTTCGGTGAGCCCCGACTCAAATAACCAGTAGATAACCCCGCTGAACCCTAAGGCTACCGAAACCCAGATCGCAGTCCAGGTGGCGGCTTCTTTGGAACGGATTTCGTGTTCATGCTTGTGGAAAACACCCAGGTCCAGAGCCAGGAAAACAATGATGATGGCGATAAACGTAGCCCAAATCAACATAGGGGAACAGTAATATGGCGCAAATATAAGAATACCTTCTTTCGCATGGCTTCTTGCATGAAGATGTTTAACATCTAAACTATTTAAGGCCTGGGTATACTTCTGCAAATTACCTCGAGAGGCCCCTTCGGCCCAACCGGTAATTGCTGTAGGCCAGCAAAGAGAGCGAAACGAGCCCGCAGACCAGAAACCCCAAAAAGAGGGGCAGGGCCGAGTCTTTGACAAAATGCCCGATCCAGGCGCTGATGGGAACCGACATCATGGTGGCGATAAAGCCGGTTATGGCGGCCCCGATCCCGGCAATATGCCCCAGGGGTTCCATGGCCATCGACCTGAGGTTGCCAAACAGGAATCCCACCGCGAAAAATTGGAGGCCCAGAAAAGCCATGAGAATCCATACCGACGGATTTTGACCCCCGGCATAGAGCATGGCGTAGAGCAGGGGGATTCCCGTGAAGGCGAAAAGCGCCCACGTTATCAATCGGCGCATCCCGAGCTTCAGAACCAGGCTGCCGTTCAGGAAGGTGGCTGAGCCGATGGTGATAGCCAGGCCGGCAAACAGGTACGGGAAAAGATCGGGCAGGCCGTATTGCAGTTCGAAGATTTGCTGGGAGGTGCTCAGGTAAACCAGGAAGGATCCGGTTATCAGCCCCCAGATCGTGGTAAAAACCATGGTGCGCCTGTAGCCGATCACTTCCCGGAAGCCCTGCACGATCATGATGGCGCGAAAGCCGCTGCGTTTCTCCCTGGGCAGGGTTTCAGGCTGTCGCCTCCAGAACCAGAGGCAGACCAGCAGGCTGAAAAGCACCTGTATATAAAAAATCGCCTTCCAGTCCCACTGGTCGAGGATGAATTTCCCGATGGCGGGCGCCACCACGGGCACCAGAATAAAGACCACGGTAACAAAGGACATGATGCGTGCCATGTAGTCTCCGCTGAAGCGATCCCTGATCATGGCGATGCTGATGGTCCTCGGAGCTGAAAGGGAAGCGCCCTGCAAAATACGCCCCACCACCATCCACTCCATGCTCGTGGCCGAAACACACAGAAAGCTGGCTGCAATGAACAGGGCAAAGCCGATATATACCACCGGTTTTCGCCCCACACTGTCAGATACCGGACCGAAAAGCAGGGGGCCGGTACCCATCCCCAGGAAAAACATGATGATCAGCAGTTGGTTGGCTTCGGGGTCGCGGTTGCCCACGGCGATCCCAATGATGTCAAGGGCTGGCAACAGGGCGTCAAGTGCCAGGGCCACGATCGACATCAGGGCCGCCATCAGGGCAATAAACTCAGTATGTTTCTGGGGCTGCTGATTCACCGGGCAAAAATAGCGGTTTCTCCTTTACTCAGGTTGCGGCCCCAGGCGAAATACAGGGTTCATCCCCTTTCAAAATGCGTCAAACACATAGCCCAGAAGCCAATAGAGGATGATAAATACGACGATGGTGCCAATGCATCCACATTTGCCCCCGCCTATCTTTTTGGCCCCAATGCCCGCAATCACTGCACGTACAAGGTTTTTCATGGCTTGCCAGGATTTATGGGAAAGATACATGAAATGCGGTTTGCACGAAACTGCTGGCCAGGCAGGCAAGAGTGGGCCGGTGGCGTGCACAGATGTAGTCAAAGTTGTATCTTTCCAAAAAAGTGATTGTGCCATGAAGATCCGCATTGAAGGAAATTCGATCCGGCTGAGGCTCCGCCAATCGGAAGTTGCCCAATTGGCCGAACAGGGCCGGGTAGGGGAGGCTACCCACTTGCCGGGGGGGCCATTCTGCTATCAGCTCAGGCTCCGGCCCGGGCTTGAGAACCTGGAAGCCCATTTCGGCCCCGAAGGTATTTCGGTCAGCCTGCCGGAAAAGTGGGGAAAGGCCTGGCCAGGGGAGTCTCGTGTGGGCTTCGAGGCCATTCTGCCGGTGGAGGGCAGCCAGGGGCTGCACTTGCTTGTCGAAAAGGATTTTGTATGCCTCGATCGCGACCTGGCCGGGCAGCAAGACCAATACCCCCATCCCAAAGCGGGCAGGGGATAACAATCCTTCCGACTGTTAGCACTCAACTCCCGCTGCGGGGAGATTCAGCCCCAGGCAGGAAGAAACGGTACACCACCCTGAAATTAAAGAAGGCCCCATCGCGAATGGATTCGTTCAGGGGGGTGCGCGGGTCGTTGATAAAGAAGTTGGTGAATGAAAACCTCACGGTGTCATCGGCATCGTAAACACGGAAGCCCCGGAAAAAGGAATACCCGCCTCTTACCGATAACAAAAAGGAAGGTGTAACCGCGTATTGGAGGTAAAGCCCCAATTCATTTGAAGTTCGCTGCACATAGGATTTTCCATAAGGCTCCATCTCCATGGCAAAGGTATTTCCGAGCCCGTCGAAGGCCAGGCCGCCGCTGATTTTGGGGAATAATCGGACATTCAGGTCTGCCCGGGAGGGGAGCAGGGCGTTGAACTCCCATTTCCCACTTGGTGAGCGGTAAAAAAACGTGAAGAGGGGCACCAGCATCGGGCCGAGTTCTTCAGTATTGAGGTAAAAGCCAACCCCCCAGCTGTGCAGGGGCGATTTCTTCCGTTGGAGAATATGGGCGGTTCCGATCTGGAATGCAGACCTGTCCTGGTCAAATGCCGAAGAAATACGCGGGAAAACCAAATGCGTAGACGCCCAGCCATTCCCGTAGTCATGGTTGATGCCCAATTGCAGGGCAAGGGTATACAACCCGGTTTCCGGGTCCTGGGCAGCAAGCTCGAGGCGATTCACCAGGCCATTCACCCCGGTCATTAAGGCCGTACGGTCTGTCAGCGGGATTGGCAACAGCACGTTCAGATCCAGGGTAGACAGGGTGGTTTGCCCTTCTCCTGCATCGTACCCGGTAGAGGGGGTTCGCCCGTAGGCCACCGTCATGAGGTCCAGGTAGTCCTGGCCATAGAGGACCGGGGTTGCCAGCAGAAGGAGAGCGGCTAGGAAACCTTTCATAGGCGGTTTGGAATGCGGACGGAAGATACGATTTAAACCCGATCCTGTAACGCAGGCGGTGCATACACCTGCAAAGGGGTTTTTAAACGATGTAACAAAATGGCCCCTGCGGAGTCATACCATTATAATCCGCAAAATCTCCCCGAAATGAAACACTGGCGCATTCTTTGTCTCCTGGTGCTTTCCTGTTTGCCCAACGCCCTGCCGGCTCAGGCGCTCACCCCGGATCAGTGGCGGGATGACCTGAGGTTTTTGCAGCGAACCATTCACCAGGAGTATCCGTTCCTGTTCAGGAAAACCGATCAGGCCTCCTTCGACGCCTCCGTCGAGGACCTGTACGCTTCCATCCCAGGGCTGGAGCCACATGAAATCATGGTGGGGATGGCCAGGCTGGTTGCTTCCTTCGAATACGGGCACACCGTGTTGGGTTACTGGGAGGGGAAAGTGCCTTTGCACGAACTGCCTTTAGTGCTTTATCATTTTGATGACGGGGTCTACCTGCAGGGGGTGCACCGTGATTATCAGGCCCTGGCGGGGGCCAGGCTCACAGGCATTGAAGGCGTCCCGATTGACTCGGTTTTGGCCCGCATCAGGCCGGTGGTTCCCGCCGAGAACGAAATGTTTGTGAAAGCTTACGGCATCCATTACCTGACGTTTCCCGAATTCCTGCATGCGCAGCGGGTTATCCCTGCACTGAAAACAACCCTGACCCTCCAGCTTGAAAAGGAGGGAAGGTCTTTCGACGCCCCGGTGACCGCGGTCCCATCGCAGCGGTTTCCCCGGCAATACGGCATGGTGATCCCGGGGGAAGATTGGGTGGAATCGCGAGATGTGTCTGATACGCCCTTGTATCTTAAGCAGTTGGAGAAAAAATACCACATGGAATACCTGCCTGATCACAAGGTGCTCTATGTAAGGCAAAGCCAGGTGCTGGACCAGGAAGGGGAAGACATTCCCACTTTCTACGGGCGGGTTTTCAGGTTCATCGAAGAGAACGATGTCGAGAAACTGGTTCTCGATTTGCGGCTGAACGGGGGCGGGAACAACTACAAGAACAAACCTGTCGTAACGGGGATTATTCGTTCCCAAAAAATTGATCAGCCCGGTAAGTTCATGGTTATCCTCGGCCGGCGCACTTTTTCGGCCTGCATGAACCTGGTCAACGAGCTCGACAATTATACCAACGCCGTATTCGTGGGCGAACCTACGAGCGAAAACGTGAATTTCTACGGAGACAACCGACCGGTTACCTTGCCGAATTCAGGCATAAACGCCTACTTGTCCTTCGCCTGGTGGCAAGACAAGCCCCAATGGGAAAACCGCCCCTGGAAAGCACCGCACCTGGCTGCGGGCATGACCTTTGAGCAATACAGGACCAATCAGGATCCGGCCCTGGAGGCCGCCCTGGCTTTCCGCGATTCAGCTTTCATCACAGACCCCATGGCCCACCTGACCCGGCTGTTTACCAGCGGGAAGGTTGAGCAGGTTCGCTCAGAGGCAGCGCGAATGATCAGCGACCCGAATTATCGTTTTTTTGACTTTGAAGCAGAGCTTGACAATACCGCAGAAAACCTCTTTAATAACAAGCATTTAGATGAATCATTGTTTGTGTCAGACATGAATGCAGGCTTTTTCCCGGGATCGGCCCGGGTTTGGTTGCGGAAAGGGGAGGTACTTTTGAAAAAAGGGCAGATGCCCGAGGCAAGGGACGCCTTGGAAAAGGCCGTGTCAATCGATCGGGAAGGGCCTTTCGGCAAGCGTGCCTCTGAGTTGCTGCAATCCTTGACAGGCGGGTAGTGCGCAAGATCGTTTTTTCCGGGATTTCATCCGGGATGTTCCCCGCCGGGATCCTGAAACTTCTAATTTTCCGGCGAGAACATTACCTGGAAAATGAAACAACTCTTCATGGCGGGCTTTTTGTGCGGCTCTTTTGTTGCATCGGGCCAGAAAACGCCCCAACTAGATGCCCGCCTGGCGGCCCTGAACAATCCGGCCCCCGCCTTGCTCGAATATGCTCCGACATTTGAAGAGCAGGAAGCAGGTCGCCGCGAACGCCTGAACGCCTTAAAGGCGCAGTTAGACACCCTTGACATCCCCGAATCACGTCGCTATCGCATTATGCGCGATCTGTACCGCGGCAGGGAGGTGCATTGGCTGGAAAAATACAAGCTGCAAGCCTGGCCCGGAAATGATCCGATCCAGGACAAAGACCTTTGAACTGCTCCGATTTCCTGAATTTTGCCTCCCTTACAGGTTTGTAATTTGTTGTACATTAGCCTGAAAGAAATCGTCATGAAAAAAGTTTATCAAAGAAGGTTCAGGTTGAATGGGGCCTGCTTCATGGCAATCGCCCTGCTGCTGGCGAGTTGCGGTTCGTCCAAAACGCCTGCCACCCCAGAGCAACTGGCTCAGCTGCAGACACTGGCAGAGGGCCGCAATTTCACTTTTGAGGCCGATTTTGCCCTGCCACAGACCTCCCAGGCCTATGTCAGTGCAGCCAATCGCACTGTGGCCCAGGCCGGCGGGAATTCTTTAAGCCGTATCAGTTTAAGGGGTGAGGGGTATTTTCTCAGGATCAAAGGCGATTCGGTCACGTCGCATTTGCCGTATTACGGGGTGCGCGACAATTTCTCGGAATATGGCCGCCCGGAAGGGATCGAGCTGGAGTCGGAGCTGGAAGACGTAAAACTAGACAAAAAGTCTTCCGGGGCCTATCAGATGCGTTTTTTTGCCAGAAAGAAGACCGAGCGCTTCCAGATTACCTTGGATCTTTTTCCCGGCGGAAAATCGAACATGGTGATTTACAGCGGCCAGCGTGACGCCATCCGGTACGAGGGGAGAACAGTTCCTACGACGCAATTACAGTGATTTATCTTGCTAATTGAGTTGATATTCAGTTAGTTGTTGGGATTTTATTCGTAATTTCATGGAAAAGCCGGCTTGTGAGACACTTTTGGTCCCTTTTCCTTTCAATCGGGTTGTCGGGGATTCTGATCTCCTGCCAATCAGCCCAATCCTCTATAAAAACAACGGATGGGAGCCTGGGGGCCAAAAACTACCCCCTCAGAATTTCCTTCATGGCCGATTATGTAACGGTAATTTCATCCCAAAGAGTTGCACTCTGGAATCTTGACAATGTTTCCCAGCCCAGAACCGGTCGGTTGAGCACCGGGGGGCAGGGCTACATGACACTCAGAGATCATACCGTAAATGCAGATCTTCCATATTACGGGCAGCGCGATTTATTTCGTGATGTGTATGAACAGCCCGAAATAATTCTGAAAGACAAGAAGCTTCAAAATATAACCTATGCCAGGTCATCCGATCAGAGAACCCTGGCGCTGGAATTCGATGTGGCGCTGAACACAGAACGTTTCCATTTCCGACTCGTTATTACACAAGACAAAAGGGCCTTCCTTTTGTTGCAAAGCCCGCATCGGCAGTCGATCCGGTATGAAGGCAGGGTGGAAGCTTTGTAGCATTGCGATAAGGTATTTCAGTTTTGATATTTTCTATTTGACATAATATAAATTATAGAACAACTAAGCAATTTTCGTAATAGCGCCATAGGCGCTATTTGCACATAAATCCAGATATAGCGCTCCAGCGGTATATCGTCCGGATTTATGTCAAGAAAATTGCGTTAGGCTATAGAACAACCAACGAGTTCTCGTAATAGCGCGCATAGCGCTATTTGCACATAAATCCAGATATAGCGCCACGGCGGTATATCGTACGGATTTATGTCAAGAAAATTGCGTTCGCAATAGAAAAACCAATGGGTTCTCAGAATGGCGCCCACAGCGCTATATGCACATAAATGCAGAT
>CAYWZF010000094.1:0-11671 GCA_964461555.1 uncultured Robiginitalea sp.
GAAGATGAATACTTTGAAAACCATCCCCGGGCCGAAGGCGCAGGAAAAATCAGGAAGCCTTCTATTTGAAATCCCCAAAATTCCTCTTCCATCGATAATATCAGGTAATAGCCAAATTTTTCACTTGAACTTAATGCTAACTTTAGATGATTAGCATTGACAAATTCAATGAAATCAGAAAGGTGGATTCCCTTTTCAAACAAGCTACTTAAGCGTTCATCCAACTCCTTAAACATCAACTCCTTATCACCATCAAGTTTTTCTGAATCATCTGACATTTTTCCTTTATTTACCGGACATCCAACATTGAACTTGCTCCTTCGACAACAAAAGTCTAAATTAACTGTGCACCTATCCTGCACAGCAAAATGGCCACCAACAAAAACGCTCAAATCCGCTACCAGGTCCTCGACCGCGATACCGTGCTGGAAGTCACCGCCTATCGCATAGCCGGGTACCAGACCTATCCCAACCCGTATGAGGGGCATTACCCGCATTACCAGACCCGGGTCGAGGCCGACACCCTGCGGCTGGCGTTCCGCGAAGGCGACCTGCTGGTGCCCACCGGGCAGCCGGGGGTTCGCTATATCGTGGAAACCCTGGAGCCCCAGGGGGTCGATTCCTTTTTCAACTGGAATTTCTTCGATACCGTCTTGCAGCGCAAGGAAGGCTTCTCGCCCTATGTATTTGAAGACATTGCGGCCAACATGCTGGCCTCAGACAGTATTTTGAGGCAGGCCTTTGAAGAGGCGAAGGCAGCCGATGCAGGCCTGGCGGGCAGCAGCTATGCCCAGCTCGACTGGATCTACCGGCACAGCCCGTACTACGAGCCGGCCCACCTGCGCTATCCGGTATACCGGCTTGAAAAGTGAGGACTATACCTGGTGGGGTTCGAACAGGCTGCGGATATTGACATAGGAATTCTGCAGGGCAATCTTGATCTTTTCGGGCCCCTTCCACTTGACCTTTTCAATGCCCTCGCTGCTTTCGCCAACCAATTTGCCGGCATAACCGGTCTTCATGGCATACCAGTGCACCTCCTTGAGCTTGAATTTGCCATTTCGCTTGAAGACGTGGTAGGTGGTCCGTAAAAAGTTCTCGATTTCAAGCCCCTTGACCCCGGTTTCTTCTTCCACTTCGCGTATGGCGCATTGCTCCAGGGGTTCGTTCTTTTTGCAGATGCCCTTGGGCAGGTCCCATTTGTCGAACCTGTATATGAACAGCACCTTTCCCTTGGAGTTGGTGACGACCCCCCCGGCCGCAACCACAAGGGGGATATACTGGGTGATCTTATTGAGGATGTCTTCCAGGTTCGGGTGGTAGATGAATGCCCGTGACAGCTTGTTCTTGTAAAGGGCCACCACGGCTTTATGTACCGCATCTTCATTAAGGGGAAAATACTCGCCATCCCCCGCCTCCAGGATTTTGTCGGTCAAAATCAGGGGCCTATCATTCACAAAAACTTTATACATTTACCACATGGTTTTAAATGACGAAACGGCACGTAAAACGGCAGAGCTACTCTTGCAAATAAATGCAATTAAATTAAAACCTGAAAATCCGTTTACATGGGCTTCCGGTTGGAAATCGCCCATCTATTGCGACAACCGAATCATCCTTTCTCACCCCATGGCACGGCAATACGTGAGCGAGCAACTCGCCCGACAGGCAGAGGCCCTTTACGGCAGGCCCGACCTGATCGTCGGGGTGGCCACCGGGGCAATCGGCATCGGTTTGCTCGTGGCTGAAAAAATGGGGTTGCCCTTTGCCTATGTCAGGCCCGAGCCCAAATCGCACGGGCGGCAGAACCAGATCGAAGGCCAGGCCGAGCCCGGGCAGTCGGTCGTGGTGATCGAAGACCTGGTCAGCACGGGGATGAGCAGCCTGAATGCCGTACGGGCGTTGCGCGAGGCGGGGCTCGACGTGAAAGGCATGCTGGCCATCTTCAGTTACGGCTTTGACCTGGCCCGGCAGCGATTTTCGGAAAGCGGGGTGGCCCTGCACACCCTGAGCGATTACCAGCACCTGATCGGCCCGGCCTCAGAGAGCGGCTACATCGATACTCAACACCTGGAAACTTTGCGGGACTGGCGCGCCAGACCGCAGGAATGGAACTCCTGACATGCATATAGAATCACCTGTGGTACGGCTTGGGAAAAGCCGGCAAGACGTTTACGAATTTCTGACCCGGCTGGGCAATTTCAAGCAGCTCATGCCCGACAACATCCAGACCTTTGAGGTCCTTGACGAAGACACCTTCCGGTTTGCCCTGAAGGGGATGCCCGAGATCGTGCTCAGGCGCAAAGCCCAAACGCCCTATGACCAGATCGTGCTGGGGGCCGCCAGCGACAAGCTGCCCTTTACCCTGAAGGCCGACCTGCGCGAGGTGTCGGAAGGGGAAACCGAAGTAGGGCTGAGCTTTGAAGGGGAATTCAACGCCATGATGGCCATGATGATCAAAGGGCCCATCACCAATTTTCTGGGGACCCTGAGCCAGAAGCTCTCCGAAATCTGAGCCGTTTCAGTAGTGCATGCGCACCGACCGGAAATCAAAGGCCCGGCGCACCCCTTTTTCCACTTCCACGACCAGTAAGCCCTCGCGGCTGATGCCCCTGATGATGCCCGGAAAGGTCGCCCCGTCGGGGCCGCTGAAGGTCGCCGGGCGGTCCTTGCGGAACAGCAGCGCTTCATAGGCCGCCTGCTCGGCTGCAAAGGGGCTTTGGGGGAGTTTTGCAAGGGCCGCGGCCACCCCCTGGCAGAGCCGCCCAAGCAGGGGTTCCAATTCGTAGGTGCGGCCCGTGACCCCCAGCAGGGATGCCGCCCCGGCCAGTTCCCCGAAATTTTCCTGGTTCACATTGAGCCCGATGCCGATAATGCTGTGCACCAGGTACGCGCCCTGCAGGTGGTTCTCGATGAGGATGCCGCCCAGTTTGAGGCGGCCTGACAGAATGTCGTTCGGCCATTTCACGCGCAGGTCGGGCACTGAAAGGGCCTCCAGCCCCTCGTACAGGGCCCGGGAGACGGCCATGTTCAACAGGAAGTGTTCGGAGGCCGGCAGGCCTTCAAATTTCTTTAATATGCTGAACGTAAGGTTTTTACCTTTTTCGGATTGCCAAAAGCGTCCGGGCTGCCCGCGCCCGGCGGTCTGCTCCAGGGCCCATGCCACGGTAAGGTCGGCGACCGGGTGGTCGGCCATCCTGCGCCGCATCCAGTTGCTGGTCGAATCCGTGGCACTAAGTTTGATTACTTGCATGGAGGCGGTTTGAAGGCTCAAGCTTATGTTAAAAACCGTACTTAAAAGAACAAAAAAATAATAACTTTGTAGAAACTAAAACTTTTGAATGCAGAAAAGGAAAGCCAGCGCTGATGAGTTGATTGCCTTAATTTTACACGGTATAGAAGAAGTTAAAGGACAAGACATTAACCTGCTCGACTTACGGGCCATTGACAATACAGTTTGCGACTATTTTGTGATTTGCAGCGGCACTTCCAACACCCATGTCAATGCCATCGTAAATTCCATCCAAAAAACGGTCAGCAAAGAGATTCATGACAAACCCTGGCACGTGGAAGGCTCCGACAACGCGGAATGGGTGCTGATCGATTACGTCAATGTGGTGGTCCACGTTTTTCAAAAACACATTCGGGAGTATTATGACATCGAGGGACTTTGGGGAGATGCCAAGGTTACCCTGGTGGAAAGCAGCTATAATCAGTAAACACACACATGTCAAAAGAGAATAAAACCCCCCAAAAAAAGCCTCGTTTCAGCTCCTGGTGGATCTATGGGCTGATCTTCCTTTTTTTGATCGGTTTCCAGTTCTTTGGAAGCGACAGCCTGTCGCCTACCCATAAGACAACCACTTCTGAGTTGCAGGAGTTTTTGCGCAATGGGGATATCGATAAAATCCTGATCATCACCAATACGCGCCAGGCCAAGGTTTTCCTGACCGAAGAGGCGCTGAAGAAGGACGTGCACAAAGACGTGGCCAACCAGCCGTTTTCACTTACCTCGGCCAATGCGCCGAATTATGTGCTCGATTACGGCGACCTTCAGAATTTCGAGAACGATATCAAGAAGATCAAGCAGGAGAACAACCTCGACACGGTGGTCGACTACACCACCGAATCGAATGTCTTCATGGAGCTGTTGTTCACCATTCTGCCCTTTGTGCTGATCATCGGCATCTGGATCTACCTGATGCGGCGCATGTCGGGCGGGGCCGGCGGGGGCGCCGGCGGGCAGATCTTCAACATCGGTAAATCGAAGGCCAAGCTCTTCGACGAAAAGACCGACACCCGCACCTCTTTCAAAGACGTAGCCGGCCTCGAAGGGGCCAAGGAAGAGGTGGAGGAAATCGTGGAGTTCCTCAAAAACCCTGACAAATACACTTCCCTGGGGGGCAAGATCCCCAAAGGCGCCCTGCTGGTGGGCCCTCCCGGCACCGGGAAAACCCTGCTGGCCAAAGCGGTGGCGGGAGAAGCCAAAGTGCCCTTCTTCTCGCTCTCGGGATCTGACTTCGTGGAGATGTTCGTGGGGGTGGGGGCCTCACGGGTGCGCGACCTGTTCAAGCAGGCCAAGGACAAATCACCTTCCATCATCTTCATCGACGAGATCGACGCCATTGGCCGGGCCCGGGGCAAAAACAACTTTACCGGCTCGAACGACGAGCGCGAGAACACCCTGAACCAGCTGCTGACCGAAATGGACGGCTTTGGCACCAACACCAACGTGATCGTGCTGGCTGCCACCAACCGGGCCGACGTGCTCGACAAGGCCCTGATGCGCGCCGGTCGTTTTGACCGGCAGATCTACGTAGACCTGCCCGACATCCGCGAGCGCAAGGAGATCTTTGAGGTGCACCTGCGGCCCATCAAGACGGCCGAGACCCTCGACCTGGATTTCCTGGCCCGGCAGACCCCCGGGTTTTCGGGGGCCGATATCGCCAACGTCTGCAACGAAGCGGCTTTGATCGCCGCCCGGAAGGAGAAGAAGGCGGTCACCAAGCAGGATTTCCTGGATGCAGTAGACCGGATCGTGGGCGGCCTGGAGAAAAAGAACAAGATCATCACCCCGGAAGAAAAACGCACCATCGCCTACCATGAGGCCGGGCATGCCACGGTGAGCTGGATGCTCGAGCATGCCGCCCCCCTGGTGAAAGTGACCATCGTGCCCCGCGGACAATCGCTGGGCGCCGCCTGGTACCTGCCCGAAGAGCGCCTGCTGGTGCGGCCTGAACAGATGAAAGACGAGATGTGCGCCACCCTCGGGGGCCGGGCTGCCGAGAAGGTGATCTTCAACAAGATTTCCACCGGCGCCCTGAGCGACCTTGAGAAGGTGACCAAGCAGGCCCGCGCCATGGTGACCATTTACGGCCTGAACGACGAAATCGGGAATATCACCTATTACGATTCTTCCGGGCAGACCGAATACGGCTTTACCAAGCCCTACAGCGAGGAGACCGCCCAGAAGATCGACCGGGAAATCTCCCAGATCGTGGAGGAGCAGTATGCCCGGGCCGTGTCTGTTTTGGAAGAGAACAAAGACAAACTGATCGAACTGGCCGAACGCCTGCTCGAAAAGGAAGTGATCTTCAAGGAAGACCTGGAAAAGATTTTCGGGAACCGGCCTTTCGAAAAGTTTGATAAATTAGGGCAGGAAAAAGCCATTAGCGTTCCCGGGGCGGAAGGGTCAGCTGCAGCCTCAGGGCCGGCTGAATCTGGTGAAACACCCGGATCAGAGACGCAAAGCGAAGCGGAGGAAAGCACCGTGGAGGAAAAAGGCTGAGCGGGTTTCCGAACCCGGGGCCCGCTGGGGCCCGCAATCGGACTAATTTCAAGGTATGGGCTTATTTGATAAACTTTTCGGGGGAGGCAAGAAAGCCAAGCGTTCCAAGGAGACGGTTCAGACCCGGGGGGTCCATATGCCCGACCTGAAGATCCCCGTCGATGAAAAGTTCACCATCCAGTTCAAGAAGAACGGGGGAAAGTTCATCTACTGCGACCGTTTCGAGGAAGTCTTGGTAGCCCTGCACAACATCCGGGAAGAAAACAACTGGCAGCAGGCGCCTTTCTTTACCCTGAACCCGATGCTCAGGCAGCGGTTCTCGGCCGAGCAGATCGCCTTTTCGGACCAGCCCCAGGGATCGGCGGTCTTTTTCACTACCTGCGAGCACCTGGTGGCCCAGAACGGTTCCATCCTGGTGAGCTCGAACCAGCTGCAGGAGCTCAAGCTGCACGAGATCCCTGAAAACGTCATCGTCTATGCCACGACCAGCCAATTGGTAGACACCATCAGCGACGGCCTGAAGGTCATCAAGAAAAAGTACAAAAACCAGATTCCGGCAGGCATTACCACCCTGAAGCATTTTCAACCCACCAGTGAGAATTCAAAGGACTTCCTGACCTACGGGAGTAGTTCCAAACACCTGTACCTCCTGTTACTGGAAGACCTGTAATATGAAAGAAGTATTCAGACGCCTGCTCACGGGCGCCCTATACGTTCTGCTGCTGCTGTCGGCCATCTTTTTGAGCTCCGATGCCTTCGACTTCCTTTTCATGGTCTTTGGCCTGGCCTGCCTCTATGAATACAAGCGGCTGGTAAAGCTGAGGGGCTATTATATCTTTGTCGCCTACCTGGCATTGTGGTGGGTCTTTATCTACCTGACCCGCGACCCCTGGCTGATCCGCGCCCTGCTGGGGCTTACCCTGGCGGTGAACCTGGCCCTGATCGTCTTCCTGTACAGCGAACGGAAAAGACCCTTCACCGCCTCCCAGAAATTCCTGATCGGCCTGTTCTACCTGGGCGGGGGGTGCATCTTCCTGACGATGATCCCGTACAAGGACGCATTTTTTGCGAAATACCTCATCATGGGCATCTTCATCATGATCTGGGTCAACGATTCCTTCGCCTACCTGGTCGGAAGGACCCTGGGCAAGCACCCGCTCTTCCCCAGCGTTTCGCCAAAAAAGACCATTGAGGGCACCCTGGGCGGGCTGGTCTTTACCCTGGGGGCCGCCGTGGTACTGGGCTGGATTACCCCGGTGCTCCGCACCACCGAATGGCTGGCCCTGGCCGTGGTGCTGGTGAGCATGGGCAACTACGGCGACCTGATCGAATCCAAACTCAAGCGGGCAGCGGGGGTCAAAGACAGCGGGGCCATTCTGCCCGGGCACGGCGGCATGCTTGACCGGCTCGACAGTTTGGTATTTGCCGCACCTTTCGCATATTTGACATTAATTGCACTGAGCTATGTTTCATAAAGAAGGACAAAGCATTATCCTTATCAGTTTCTTCCTGGTTTGTGCCGGGGCGCTGGCTGCGCATTTTTACATCGACCCGGAGTGGCTGCGCATCGGCCTTCAGGTGCTGCTGGTGCTGGGCCTGGTCATGATCTTGCAGTTCTTCCGCAACCCGAACCGGGTGGCCCCCATGCGGTTTGATGAGATCATGGCACCGGTCGACGGCAAGGTGGTAGCCATTGAGGAAGTCGAGGAGACGGAATATTTCAAGGACCGGCGCATCCAGGTTTCGATCTTCATGTCTCCCCTGAACGTGCATGTGACCCGGTACCCTGCCAGCGGGGTGATTACCCATTCCAAGTATCACCCGGGCAAGTTCCTCGTGGCCTGGCACCCGAAATCGAGCGAGGAAAATGAGCGCACCACCGTGGTGATGCGGACCCCCCAGTTCGGGGAAATCCTCTACCGGCAAATCGCCGGGGCCCTGGCCCGGAGGATCGTGAATTACGCCGAGGAGGGCGAGAGCGTACACCAGGGAGACGATTCCGGCTTTATCAAGTTCGGGTCGCGGGTAGACCTGCTGCTTCCTCTGAAATGCCAGATTACCGTTAAACTCGACCAAAAAGTGAAGGGGGCCGTTACCTGTGTGGCCACCCTTCCAGCGAAAGATGATGAAGAATGAGGAATTGCGTGACGAATTTTTGAAGGCAGTAGAAATCGTCAACAGCTACACCAAGCCATTCCCTGCCGACTTGTTGCTCAAACTCTACGCTTACTACCGGATCGCCAACCAGGACTTCAGCCATCCGGGCAGCAAAAAGCCGCTGATCAATGCCTTTAAGGCCAACGCGCTGATCCAGGCCCGCGACATTACCCCCGAGCAGGCCATGGAGGCTTACATTGAACTGGTGCACAAGGAAATCCCCAAACTCTAGGGAAGGTCTTCGTACAGGTCGTCAGGATCGGCCTGGCAGAGGTCCAGGAAGAAGCTCCCGATCTGGACGGCCAGGGCCTCGGTCATCAGCCGGCCCTTCTCGGCGGTGGCCCGGGACGGGTCGCCCACCCCGGTATCGATAGTGGCCTGCGTCCATTTACGCTCTGACCAGGCCCAACCCTCGCGCAAGGCCTTTATTTTAAATCGCCTGGAGGCACCACTCCCCCACTCGGGGCGCGGGAGCACCAGTTCGGGGCGCAGGTGCAGCAGCAGGCTGGTCTCGGCCTCATCGGCGTGGTCTCCGGGGGCCAGGTCGTACCGCGACCGGTCGAGGGCCCGGAACCATTCGGTCAGGCAGATCAGCAGGTTGGGATACCTAAGGCCCAGCTCGCGCAGCAGGGCCTGGAAGTTGTTCCCCCCGTGGCTGTTGAAAACCACTAACTTGCGCAGGCCCTGCCGGCTGAGGGTGGCCGCAATGTCGTCGAGGATGGCCAGCTGGGTGCTCGGGTTCAGGTTGATATCGAGGTATATGTCGGATTGCCCCGTATTGACCCCAAAGGGGATGGCGGGCAGCACCACCACCTTGCCCCCGCGTTCCCAGGCATAGGCCGCGGCCGCGGCAGCCAGGGCATCGGCCTCGATATTGTCGGTGCCGTAGGGCAAATGGTAGTTGTGCGCCTCGGTGGCCCCCCAGGGGAGCACAGCCACTTCAAAGCGCGTGTCTTTAAGGGCTTTCCAGTTGGTCTCGGCCAGGATGTAAGGTCGTATCATAGCATGGTGGTTGGCTTCAGGATCAGGAGGCTTCGGCCGCCGCCGAGTGGGACCCCTCAAAGCGCCCGAAATACAGGGCCCCGAGCAGGGTCAGGCCAAAATACGCGGCTACCAGGGCGCTGCCATGGCCCCAGAGGGAATCGAGCCCGAACCAGTCGCCGCTGCGGTAGATGAGCCAGAGGCCGGCCAGGGAGCGGACGATCTCGATCCAGACCGCATAGCCTTTGCGGTCCATCAGGCTGGTGTACCCGTAAATCCCGCCAAAAAGGAACAGCCCATACAATAAAAGGCCGCTGGCCGGGATATGCCCGAAATGGTAAAACATGAAGATGAGCAGGCCCAGGGTGGCGAACATCTGGAAAATGGCGTACCCCTTGAGCAAGGGGCTGGCCGGGGTATCGTACCGGTCGAAGTGGTAGACGTCTTCTATGGCCGGGCGCGGGAAGCGCGAGGCCACATCGGCCGGGCGCCAGCCGGTGGGCATGAACCAGATGCGCAACTTGTCCCAAACGCTTCGCGTGCGCCAGGCATCGAGGATGAGCCCCCACAGGTGCTGGAAATTGATGTGGATCGGGTTCCAGGTGGCGGCGGGCTTGAGCACCCCGTACTGAGGGGGGACCTCCTCGAGCTCCTCCTGGAAGGTGCCGAACATGCGGTCCCATATGCACAGGATCTGGCCCAGGTTCTTGTCGATGTACTCGGGGTTGATGGCGTGGTGCACCCGGTGCTGGGACGGGGTGACGATCACGTATTCGAGCCAGCCCATCTTCCCGATATGCTGGGTATGGTACCAGAATTGCCCGAAAAGGTGGATGGGCGCCAGAATGGCAATCACCTGTTCGGGTACGCCCAGCAGGGCTGCCGGCAAAAGCAGGAGCGGAAAATAGCCCAGCAGGTTCGAAATGGGCTGCCGCAGGGCGCAGGCCAGGTTGAATTCCTCACTGCTGTGGTGGATGACATGCTGGTTCCAGAAAAAGTTGACCCGGTGGCTCAGCCGGTGGTTCCAGTACCCGGCAAAATCGATGGCGAAAAAGGCCACGAGCCAAACGGCCCAGGTAGCCCTGATCTCGGTCAGGGCCAGGTGCTCGAGCAAATAGGGATACGTGACGATAGCCAGCCCGAGCCCCAGGGAATCCTTCACCACATTGGTCAGGCCCGAGCTGATGCTGCTCACCGTGTCCATCACCCGGTATTTCTGGTTCTTCACCAGGGAGCCGTACCCGATCTCCAGGGCCATGAGCAGCAGGAAAAAGGGAATGGCGTACAACAGGGCGGTAGCGTAGGCTTCCATGCGAACGGGTTTTTTCAAAAATAAGAAAAGTAATGGCGAATGTGCTAATGTGCTAATGTGCTAATGTGCTAATGTGCTAATGTGAAAATGGATTGAAATTCACATCCATTCCGACTTTAATCACAAGTGACAAATATCAGCTGCACCTTCGGCCCTTGTAGCGTATCTTCGAAGGACCATGCGATACCTGATTATCCTGAGCCTACTATTGGGCGCATCCTGCCAGCCAGCCGTCAAGGTAGATGATCTGCGGGGCTATCTCGAAAAAAAGGGGCAAGATCCGCAAGGGTATATTCTATCAAAATTCGATAATCATGACTATGTATTTCTTGGGGAATTTCACCGCATACGACATGACCTGGAACTCTACCGTAAACTTATTCCCAGGCTTTATGAGCGCGGCGTCTATACCCTGGGTTTTGAATTTGGGTGCCACGAAATGCAGGAACAGGCCGATTCATTGGTCGTGGCACCCGAATTTGACCGAAAACTGGCACAAAGTTTATTATTCAGGACCAACCCCGGTTTTAATTACAAGGAGTATATCGACATCTATGAGACCGTTTGGCAAGTAAACCAAGACCTTCAGGAAGGGCAACGGCCTTTCCGGATCGTGGGGCTCACCGAAAGCTATGTGCCTTGCGTGCAGGGGGAAAGCCCCTGGCAAGAACTGGACACCGATGCCTATATGGCCCAGGCCATTCTGAAAGATATCGTGGCCCGGGAAAAAAAGGCGCTGATCATTATGGGTGTCAATCACGCCGTCACCAAATACCGCTTCCCCTCGTACGACCGGAAAAAGGACTCCCTGAAAGGCTATTTCGAACGCACCGGGAACTATATATATGAGGTAGTCGGAGACCGGGCCTTCACGATTTACCTGCATGCCGTCTGGCCAGCCCCGGATTTTGAGCATTATGTTAGACCGGCTCAGGGCGCCGTTGATTCGGTTTTCGAGCTCATGGGCAAACCCCACCTGGGCTTTGATGTAAAAAATGGCCCTTTTGCCGGCCTGCCCGGCGGAAATACCTTCTACGGCTATGGGCAACAGCACTTCACATTGGGCGATTTTTGCGACGGCTATGTTTACCAGGGACCTTTCACGGAAGCCGGGAACATTAGTGCCGAACCGGGTTTCTACGATTCAACCAACCTCAGGGAGTACAAATGCTTCCTGAATCGTATTGGAGTGAATGAGGCTTTCGTTGATTCCCTGACAGTGAAAAATGCAAATGTCCTCAATGATGATATCCGAAAATTTTACAAACTCCTGGTTGACTAGCAAAGTGCCTAATTCCGTTTAAATCCCTCCTGCTATTCATCTAAACAAACCAATTGCACATTGGCTAATTGCCAAATTCGCTAACTACCCCTTTCCCTTAACTACCACATCTGCAAAATATACTCTTTGAACCTTGAACTTTAAACCTTTC
>CAYWZF010000095.1:0-11570 GCA_964461555.1 uncultured Robiginitalea sp.
CTGGTATTACCCCCCTCGGGTGGCTGTTTGGGAAACCCGCCAGCCCGGTGATTTTGGCATGGACGCCGCGGCCCTGCAACAGGGCGTGGAGTTTGCCGGGGCCCATGAGTACAGCGGGTCGCGCGACCTGCGGCAGGCCATTTTGGAAGGCTTCCGGCAGGAGCCCTACCACCAGTTGCTCGGGCCCGTAAAGAAACGCGGGGGCCCGGCCGGGATGATCCTCAAAAAGGGCTACCTGGTTGCCAGCTGGGGCGACACCCGCCGGGTCGACATGACCTTCAGCGTCACGAAGAGCTTCCTGTCTACCCTGGCTGGCCTGGCCCGGCAAAAGGGGCTTATCACTGACCTGGAGGAGCCCGTGGCCAATTATGTATGGGATGGCACTTTTGACGGGGCACACAACTCCCGGATTAACTGGGTACACCTGTTGCAGCAGAATTCGGACTGGTCGGGCGACCTGTGGGGCGTTCATGACTGGGCCGACCGCCCCCCGCGGGAAGGAGGCATCGACGACTGGAAAAACCGTACCCTGGTTGAGCCGGGAACTGTTATGGAGTACAACGACGTGCGCGTCAATGTGCTGGCGTATTCCCTGACCCAGGTATGGCGGCAGCCCCTGCCCCAGGTGCTCAGGGAGGCCATCATGGACCCCATCGGGGCCTCTCCGGCCTGGAGGTGGTACGGGTACGACCACGCCTGGAGCGTGATCGACGGGCTCAAGATGCAATCGGTGACCGGGGGCGGCCATTCGGGGGGCGGGCTGTTCATCAGCGCCGAAGACATGGCCCGTTTCGGCCTGCTTTTCCTGTCTCGGGGGCAGTGGGACGGCCAGCCCCTGCTCGACCCGGCATGGATTGACGAGGCCGTGTTGCCTTCGGCCCCGAACCCCAACTACGGGTATATGTGGTGGCTCAACCGCCCGGGTGACCGGCACTGGAAAGGCCTGCCGGAAAACATCTACTACGCGGCCGGTTTCGGGGGCAATTTTATCGTGGTCTGCCCGCAGGAAGAACTGGTCATGGTGCTGCGCTGGCTGGAGCCTTCCCAGATCGAAGCATTTGTGGCCCGGGTGTACCAGGCCCTGCGTTAAAGCGACTGCAGGATTTCAGCGGCCCGCACCAGGGTTTCGTCCTTTTTGGCAAAGCAGAACCGCAGCTGTTTGTGGTCTGCCCTGCCCAGGTTGAAGACCGAGATCGGGATGCCGGCCACCCTGTGCTCCCGCGCCAGGCGTTCGGCAAAGGCCACGTCGGCCTCGTCACTGATGGCGGAGTAGTCCACGATCTGGAAATAGGTGCCGGCAGAAGGGGTAAAAGAGAAACGGGATCCCTCCAGGCCCGAGAGGAAGAGGTCGCGCTTGCGCTGGAAGAACGCGGGCAGCTCCAGGTAACGCTCCGGGTTTTCGAGGTAGCGGGCCAGGGCCTTCTGGGCCGCGTGGTTCACGCTGAACACCACGAATTCATGTATTTTCCGGAATTCCCGCATCAGGGCCTCCGGGGCCAGGCAATACCCCATTTTCCAGCCGGTGACGTGAAAGGTCTTCCCGAAGGAAGCGCAGACGAATGCCCGCTCGCTCAAACCGGGGAACCGGCAGATGCTCTGGTGGGCCCGTCCGTCAAAGATGAGGTGTTCGTACACTTCGTCGCTCAGCACCAGGGTCTGGGTCGGGCGGAGGCGCTCCTCCAGCTTTCGCAGGTCTTCGGCTTCGAGCACCGTGCCGCTGGGGTTGTGGGGCGTGTTGAGGATCACCATGCGGGTCTTCGGGCCCAGGGCCCTGTCAAAGGCCTCCCAGTCAATCCGGAAATCGGGGCCGCTAAGGGCAATCGGCACCGGAACACCCCCGTGGATTTTCACATTCGGCTCATAGCTGTCGTAGGCAGGCTTGAAGACAATTACCTCGTCACCCGGGCGTATGGCTGCGGCGATGGCCGAAAAGATGGCCTGGGTAGCCCCGGCCGTGACCGTGATCTCGGTATCGGGGTCGTAGGTTGCCCCGTAGAGGGATTCCGTTTTGGCGGCAATTGCCTCGCGCAACGAAAGGATGCCCGGCATGGGGGCGTATTGGTTATATCCCGACTCCAGGGCTTCCCGGTACAGGCGCAACAGCTCGGGGTCGACCCCGAAATCGGGGAAGCCCTGGGCAAGGTTCAGGGCGCCCGCCTGGTGGGCGATGCGGTTCATCTCACTGAAAATTGAGGGCTGCAGCCCGGGGAGCTTGGAGGTAAGGGCGGGGGTCAAGGCGGTATAAGGTTTGCCTAAAAATAAGAAAACCCGGCCGGAAACGGCCGGGTTTTATGCGGATAAACGCGGGTTACCCCTTTACGGAAGCCATGAGGTACTCCCGGTTCATGCGGGCGATGTTTTCCAGGGAGATGCCCTTGGGGCATTCGATCTCGCAGGCTCCGGTGTTGGTGCAGTTGCCGAAGCCTTCCAGGTCCATTTGGCGCACCATGTTCAGCACCCGCTGGGTGGCCTCGACCCGGCCCTGGGGCAGCAGGGCGAACTGCGATACCTTGGCAGAGGTGAAGAGCATGGCGCTGGCATTTTTGCAGGCGGCTACACAGGCCCCGCACCCGATGCAGGCGGCTGCGTTGAAAGATGCGTCGGCTTTGTCCTTCTCAATGGGGATGGTGTTGGCGTCGATGGTATTGCCCGAAGTGTTGACAGAGATATACCCGCCCGCCTGCTGAATGCGGTCAAAGGCCGAACGGTCTACCATCAGGTCTTTGATCACCGGGAAGGCCGTGGCCCGGAAGGGCTCGATCACGATGGTATCCCCGTCTTTGAACATGCGCATGTGCAGCTGGCAGGTGGTGATCAGCCGGTCGGGCCCGTGGGGTTCGCCATTGATCTGCAGCGAGCAGGACCCGCAAATGCCTTCGCGGCAATCGTGGTCGAAGACCACCGGCTCTTCACCCTTTTCGATCAGCTCCTGGTTGAGCACGTCGAGCATTTCCAGGAAAGACATGTCGCCTTCAATGCCACTGATCGGGTAATCGACGAGCTTTCCCGGGGAGGAGGCGTTTTTCTGCCGCCAGATTTTCAGTAATAGATTCATAGCGTATGTTCTATTTGTAGCTTCTCGTTTTCAGTTCGATGTTTTCAAATACCAGGTCTTCCTTGTGCAGCACGGCATCTTTGGGCTCGCCCTTGTATTCCCAGGCGGCGACGTACCGGAAATTCTTGTCGTCGCGCAGGGCTTCCCCGTCTTCGGTCTGGTATTCCTCGCGGAAGTGCCCGCCGCACGACTCATTGCGGTGCAGGGCATCTTTGGCGAAGAGCTCGCCCAGCTCCAGGAAGTCGGCCACGCGGAAGGCCTTTTCGAGCTCCGGGTTCATCTCGTCCATACTGCCGGGTACCCGCACGCTGGCGTAGAATTCCCTGCGCAGGGCCGCAATTTCTTCGATGGCCTCTTTCAGGCCCTCAGCATTGCGCGACATGCCGCACTTATTCCACATGATCTTGCCGAGCTTCTTGTGGAAGTAATCGACCGATTTGTCGCCCTTGGCGTCGAGCAGCTTTTGCAGGCGCGAACGCACCTCCGCTTCGGCCTTGTCGAATGCTTCTGTCTCAGTTGAGATCTTGCCGGTTCGGATATCTTTCGACAGGTAGTCGCCAATGGTGTAGGGCAGCACAAAATACCCGTCGGCCAGCCCCTGCATGAGCGCAGAAGCCCCCAGGCGGTTGGCCCCGTGGTCGCTGAAGTTGGCCTCCCCGGCGCAGTAGCAGCCCGGGATGGTGGTCTGCAGGTTGTAATCAACCCAGAGCCCGCCCATGGTGTAGTGCACCGCGGGGTAGATCTTCATGGGCGTCTTATACGGATTTTCATCCACGATTTTCTCATACATCTGGAAGAGGTTGCCGTATTTGGCGGAGATGATCTCTTCGCCCAGGCGGGTGATGGTCTCCGCATCGGGGTCTTTCAGGCCCGAAGTGAGGGCTTTTTCGCGCCCGTAGCGCTGTATGGCAGCTGAAAAATCGAGGTATACAGCCTCTCCGGTCTTGTTGACCCCAAAGCCTGCGTCGCAGCGCTCCTTCGCGGCCCGCGATGCCACGTCGCGGGGCACCAGGTTCCCGAAGGCCGGGTAGCGGCGCTCCAAAAAGTAATCCCGGTCTTCTTCTTTGAGCTGGGTGGGTTTCAGCTTGCCTTCCCGGATGGCCTGGGCATCTTCGGCCCGTCTGGGCACCCAGATGCGGCCGTCGTTCCGGAGCGACTCAGACATGAGGGTAAGCTTCGACTGATGGTCGCCCGAAACCGGGATGCAGGTCGGGTGGATCTGCGTGAAGCAGGGGTTGGCAAAGAAAGCCCCCCGCCGGTGGGCACGCCAGGCTGCGGTCACGTTGCTGCCCATGGCGTTGGTGGAGAGGTAGAACACGTTGCCATAGCCCCCGCTGGCCAGCACCACGGCGTGGGCCCCGTGCCGTTCGATCTCGCCGGTGACCAGGTCGCGGGCGATGATGCCGCGGGCCTTGCCGTCTACCAGCACCAGGTCGAGCATCTCATGCCGGTTGAAGGCCTGAATTTTCCCGCGGTTGATCTGACGGTTCATGGCCGCATAGGCGCCCAGCAGCAATTGCTGCCCGGTCTGCCCTTTGGCGTAGAAGGTGCGCGATACCAGCACCCCCCCGAAAGAGCGGTTGTCGAGCATGCCCCCGTACTCGCGGGCAAAGGGGACCCCCTGGGCGACGCACTGGTCGATGATGTTCACCGATTCTTCCGCCAGGCGGTAAACGTTGGCTTCACGAGAGCGGTAGTCGCCCCCCTTGATGGTATCGTAGAAAAGCCGGTAGGGGCTGTCGCCGTCGCCCTGGTAGTTCTTGGCGGCATTGATGCCCCCCTGGGCGGCGATGCTGTGGGCACGCCGGGGTGAATCCTGATAGCAGAATGTCTTGACGTTGTACCCCAGCTCGGCCAGGGTAGCCGCGGCGGCACCGCCTGCCAGCCCGGTTCCCACAACAATGATGTCGATGTTCCGCTTGTTGGCGGGGTTTACCAGGTTGATCTCGTTCTTATGCTTGGTCCATTTCTCAGCCAGCGGGCCGGAAGGGACCTTGGAGTCCAGAATTCCCATGCTTCTAGTGCGTTATCGGGTTAAAATGATGGTAGAGGGCGACAATGATGAACAACAGCGGCACCACGATGGCGTAAAGGCGCGTAAAGCTCCGGATGGCCGGGCTGTATTTGTTGTTGATGCCCATCGATTGGAAGGAGGAGGCAAAGCCATGCCACAGGTGCAGGGCCAGCAGCACAAAAGACAGCACGTAGAGGGCCGTCCTCCAGATGGGCCTGAATTTCTCTACCGTTTCGGCGTAGTACCGGGTCGGGTCTTCCGGCTTTGCTTCAATGTATTTGTAGGCCATCTCGTGCACCCAGAAATCGTACATGTGCAGGCCCAAAAAGGCCAGCACCACCAGCCCGGTGAGGATCATGTTGCGCGAAACCCAGGGGGCGTTGGCGCTGCCGCTGTACTTGACATACCTAATGCCCCGCGCCTTGCGGTTCTGGATTTCAAGGGCGATCCCCATCACAAAATGGACGATCACCCCGGCGATCAGGATGGGTTGCATCAGGTACTGCACCAACAGGTTGTAGCCCATGAAATGCGACCAGGTATTAAAAGTTTCCGGACTGAGCACCGAGCTGAAATTGATGGTGACGTGCAGGGCCAGGAAAACCACCAAAAAAAGGCCCGAAAGCGCCATGACAACCTTTCGGGCTATGGATGATTTAGCGATTCCGCTCATTAGAGTTGGGTTTTTTAAAGCCTTACAAAAGTACTTTACGGTCGGCTTTTTAACAAACTTTGTCGCTGGGAGAATTGCATTTAGAATCGTTTTAAGTTGTTTAACCTCAGCCGTTCTGTCAATTCGCGCGGCACAGGGCGGCCAGGGCCGGAAACAGGCCCTGTTGCGGGGGGCCTGCCACCAGACGGGCAGCAGGCCCGGCAGGCACCGGACTGAACACGAAATAACCCACAAGGCGTGGGTTCAAAGGGCTTTAGGGCCGATTGACCTGCCTCATGCGGATAGGCCCGTACCAGAGCCAGAATCCTGTAATCGTAAACACCAGCAGGGCCAGCCCTGCCAGGGTGGTGTAGAACAATTTGAACGCCCCTGAGGAGATGCCCAGCCAGCTGTCTACCAGTGATCCGTCGTGCATTTTTTCAAAGAAATCGCTCCAGCGGCGCCCCACATGAAGGATTTGGCCACTGGCCCCGTCTACCTGGATTCCCCAGTAGCCGGGCAGGATCGTGAACTTCACGATGCCTTTGTCAGGAACGGCCTCAATGCGGTCGACGACGATATCGCCCCCGTTGTAAATGGCATCGCGGTAATGGGAAAGCGCAATCTGTTGCAGTTCAGGGAGCGGTTTCCATTGCCCCATGTCAAGGCTGGTGCCCGTCCGGGTTTTGGGGAGGATCAGGTCTCCGGAATGTTTTTTCCACCCCAGGGCAAGCCCGCTGAGGGCGATAAACAGGAACAGGATGAACAACATGGCGCCGGTCAGGCGGTGGACCTTGCGGAAAAGGCGCAGTATACGGGCCTGCTTTTGCCTGGAGGATTGTAGGGTCATTGCTAAGTCTGATCACGAGACGGATGGTGCCACCCCTCCAAAGAAACCGCACCCGCAAACTGGGGCGTTGCCGGATATTTCAGCAGGTCGGCCCTTCCCTTTATTTGATTTGGAAGCCCTGTGATTTGGAAGCCCCATTCAGTCGCAATTCGACCTGGTAGCTGCCCTGCGGCAAATAGGTCTTCCCATCGCCGGCTTCCTTCAATTCCGTTTTGTATTTCTTCAGGTATTCGGCCTTGCCTTCCTTGGAAAATGCCACATCGTACGAGAGGATGTTCAGGCCGGGGTCGGCCGTCATTTCGGTCTCGCTGACCACAATGCCGTCTGCCGTGGTGACCCGGGCGCTGACCGGGCCTCCTTTTCGGGCGAAGAACGCAACATCCAGGCCCGGGGTATTGGGTTTGCCCCAGGAGTACCACGAGCTGCCCCAGCGGGGGGAATGCCGCAGCTCAGGGAGCTCGAAAACCACCAGGTCTTCCTGCAGCTTGTCGGCTGAAAGGGATTGCAGGGCCCCGATATCAGCCTTGTAGATGCTCCGGCCGTGGGTGCCCACCAGCAGGTGGCCCGCTTCGGCCTGAATGGCCAGGTCGTGCACCGCCACGTCGGGCATGCCGTTGTTCATAAGCTGCCAGGTGGCCCCCCGGTCGAGCGACACGTAGAGGCCGTTGTCGGTGCCCGCAAAGAGCAGGTTTTCATTTTTGGGGTCTTCGAGCACGACATTCACCGGAGAGGCCGGGATGCCTTCCGCCAGGCTCTTCCAGGTGGCGCCGTAGTCTTCGCTCACATAGAGGTAGGGGGTGAAATCATCCCAGCGATAGCCGTTCAGAGCGGCGTACACCCGTTCCTTCTTGTGTTTGGAAGCCGCCACCCGGCTGACCCACAGGTTTTTGGGGAAGGCATCGGAGATGCGTTTCCACGAGCCCCCGGCATCGGTGCTCACGTGAACCAGGCCGTCGTCGCTGCCGGTGTAGAGCAGGCCGAACTGGAAGGGTGATTCCGAGATGGTGGCCAGGGTGCCATAGGGTACGTTCCCGGGCTTGCCGCCCTGGGTAAGGTCGCCTGAAATGGCCGTCCATGCGTCACCGCGATTCATGGAGCGGTGCAGCTTGTTGCTCCCGAAATACAGGATGTCGGGGTTGTGGGGGGAAATCAGGATGGGGCTCTGCCAGTTAAAGCGGTACGGGGCTTCGCCCAGGGAGTGCCTGGGCTGTATGGGCGTGCGCTTGATGTCGGTGCCCTCGAGCCGGAAGTAATTCCCGAACTGGAACCCGGTGTAGATCGTGTTCGGGTCGCGGGGGTCTACCTGCACCTGCATGCCGTCGCCCCCCAAGATCATGTCCCAGGGGTATTGCCCGCTTTGGTGCCATTCGTCTGATTCCCCGGCGTTGTGCGGCCCGCGCCACACCCCGTTGTCTTGCAGCCCCCCGTAGATCTTGTAGGGTTTCTGGTTGTCTACTGTGATGGCGTAGAACTGCCCCACGCTCGGCTGGTTGTTCTTGATCCAGTTGGCCCCGTAGTCGTAGGTGATGTTGATGCCCCCGTCGTTCCCATTGATCAGGTGGCCCGGCAGGGCCGGGTTGATCCAGAGGGCGTGGTGGTCGGAGTGCACGTTGTCGCCGTCAATGGCCGCAAAGGTCTTGCCGCCGTCGGTGGAGCGGATCAGGGGCACCCCCGGGAGGTAGATCTGGTCCCGGTCGTAGGGGGCCACAAAAACCTGCCCGAAATAGTAGCCATAACTGTAATACAGGTCTTCGATGAAGCCCTCATGGGTTTTCACCCAGGTGCGGCCCCCGTCGTCGGTGCGGTACACCTGGGCCCCGACCACCGGGGTATCGAACAATTGGGCGTTGGCGTCTTCGAGGTAGAGGGCGAGGTCGGCCGGCTTCACCTCCCCTTTGCGCACCAGGTCTTTCACGGTGGCGGCCCGATATTCCTCGGGGAATCGGTTCTCCTTCAAAAAGGCGCTGAGCTTGCCGTTGTCGAGGGCCAGGAAGTCTTTGACCGACATGCCTTTGAAATCTTCCTTGCTGAGGCCGTCGCCCGATTCCGGGCCGGCCTCCCCATCGCGGCGGTACTGGTTGTCGAGCACGGCGTAGACCGTGTTGTGGTCAAAAGCGGCCAGGCCAATGCGGCCCACCCCGTCGCCGGTGGGGAAGCCTGAGCCGCCTTCGCTTACGTGGTTCCAGGTTATGCCCCCGTCAAGGCTCTTGTAGATCCCCGAGCCGATGCCATTGCCCGTAAAGTTCCAGGCCTTGCGGACGCGCTCCCACGAGGCAGCGTAAAGCACCTCGGGGTTGTTCGGGGCAGCCACCAGGTCGATAAAGCCCGTGTCGTCGTCAATAAAAAGGGTGCGCTCCCAGGTTTGCCCTCCGTCGGCTGTCCGGTAAATGCCCCGTTCGGCATTGGGGGAGTAGAGGTGGCCCGAAACAGCCACCACCACTACCTCGGGATTGCCGGGATTGATTACGATACGGCCGATATGATGAGAATCTGGCAGGCCTGAAAACTGCCAGGTCTTGCCCTTGTCGGTCGATTTATACAGGCCGATGCCCGCATAGGACGAGCGGGAGGCGTTGTTTTCGCCTGTGCCTGCCCATACCGTGCCGCTGGGCCAGTGCACGGCAACCGCCCCCAGGTTCTGGGTGGGGGTGTGGTCCATCACCGGTTCAAAGCTGGTTCCGTTGTTGGAGGTATGCCAGAGCCCCCCCGAGGCGTAGGCCACGAAAAATTCCGTCGGGTTCTCAGGGTTCACCGCCAGGTCTACCACCCGGCCGCTCATCACGCTTGGCCCCACATTTTCAAGGGGCAGGTTCTTGACCAGGGAGGCCTTGGCCATGGCTTCTTTCAGAGCCAGTGCTTTTTGTACCGCCTGGGCGGGAGTTGGGGGGGTCTGGGCCGAAAGGACGAGAGATGCGAGCAGGGCCGGGAGGAAGGAAATACGTTTCATAATGGACAGGATGGGTTGGTAAGCCAACAGGTATTTGTGTGGTTCGCACACAAATATGTTGCACGATTCCTTAAGATTTTGTTAATTTAATCAACTTTACGGACCAATCTACAAAAATGGAGGCGTATTTGCCACTGATCATCCAATTGATTTCCGGGGCCGCCGGCGGCCACATCGCCGGCAAAATCTGGAAGGGATTTTCGATGGGTGCCCTGGGCAATACGCTGGCCGGCCTCGCAGGAGGGGCTGCCGGGGGATGGGTCTTCGACATGATGGGCCTGGGGCCTGGAAATTCGATGCCCGCGGGTGCCGAAAACGGGCCGGGGCTCGAGGCCCTGCTGGGCAGCCTGGCAGCAGGCCTGGTGGGCGGGGGCCTTACCACTGCCGTTATCGGGGGCCTGCGCAGCATGTTCGTACGCTAGTTGCAACTAACCAACCTTTATAACCACGGGGGCTTTTTAAGCCCCTTTTTTTGTGCCCGGCCCGCGAATGCCTACCTTTGAGGGAAACGCATCCAACCTATGAAATACCACCCGATCGACTCCGGCCTTTTTGTCAAAAACCGGAAGAAATTCACCGCCCGCATGGCCCCCAAAAGCCTGGCTGTGTTCAACTCCAACGACATCTATCCCATCGGGGCCGACAGCACCATGCCCTTCCAGCAGCAGCGGGATATCTTTTACCTCTCGGGGGTAGACCAGGAAGAATCCATCCTACTGCTCTTCCCCGACGCGTTGAACCCCAAGCACCGCGAGGTATTGTTCCTGCGCGAGACCAATGACCATATCGCGGTCTGGGAAGGGGCCAAGCTTTCCAAAGAGCAGGCCCTGGCCGTTTCGGGCATCGAGACGGTGTACTGGCTCACCGAGTTCGACAAGGTCTTTTTCGACCTGATGACCGAGGCTGAGACCATTTATTTCAACACCAATGAGCACTACCGGCAGGCGGTGGTCACCGAGACCCGCGACGCCCGCTTTATCAAGGCCACCAAAGAAAAATTCCCGGCCCACCAGGTGGCCCGCAGCTTTCCCATCCTCACCGAATTGCGCGGGGTGAAAGAACCGGAAGAAATCGAGCTCATGCGCACCGCCTGCAACATAACCGAAAAGGGGTTTCGACGGCTGCTCGGCTTTGTGAAGCCCGGGGTATGGGAATACGAGGTGGAGGCCGAACTCCTGCACGAATTTGTCCGCAACCGGTCCCGCGGCTTTGCCTACACCCCCATCATAGCCTCCGGGGCCAATGCCAACGTGCTCCATTACATAGAGAACAACCAGCAGTGCCAGGCCGGTGACCTGCTCTTGTTAGACGTGGCGGCCGAGTACGCCAATTATTCGAGTGACCTGACGCGCACCATTCCGGTGAGCGGCCGGTTCACCAAGCGCCAGCGGCAGGTGTACGATGCCGTGTTGCGGGTGAAGCAGGAGGCCACAAAAATGCTCGTGCCGGGCACGCTCTGGGCCGAGTACCACAAAGAGGTGGGCAAGGTCATGACTTCTGAGCTGCTGGGCCTGGGCCTGCTCGACAAGGCCGACGTGCAGAACGAGAACCCCGACTGGCCGGCCTACAAGAAGTACTTCATGCACGGCACCAGCCACCATATCGGGCTCGACACCCACGACTACGGGGCGCTCAAGACCCCCATGAAGGCCAACATGGTCTTCACCGTCGAGCCGGGCATCTACATCCCGGCCGAGGGCTTTGGGGTGCGCCTCGAAGACGATGTGGTGATCCAGGAAAAAGGGGCCCCTGTTAACCTGATGGAAAGCATTCCGCTGGAGGCGGAGGAGATCGAGGAGTTAATGAATTAGCCAATTAGCGAATTAGCAAATTTGACAATGGGAATATTTCCGAATGCCCATCAGCTAATTTGCTAATTGACAAATTCGCTAATTGAAAAACCCCGGGCGCTAGCTCCGGGGTTTTTCTTGGTGTGTAATTCAAAAAACAACTACTCTTCTTCTACGAAGAGGTAGTTTAGGTTCAGGTCGTTGAAGGCCTTGTTGAAGGCAGAGATCTCTTCGTTGACCATTTTGTCAAAGGCCTGCAGCT
>CAYWZF010000096.1:0-11525 GCA_964461555.1 uncultured Robiginitalea sp.
GCCTTTGAACAGCAGGCCGCCGGCCCCATGAAAAACATCCTTTTTTACACCACGGACCCCATAGTTTCCATCGATATAAACAATAGTTCGTACTCCTGTACGTTTGATTCTCAGATGACTTCGGTAATTGGCAACATGGTGAAAGTCATCGGGTGGTACGACAATGAAACCGGCTACAGCAGCCGGATCATCGACACGATCGAACTGATGTTAGAGAAAGGGTTTATTTGACAAGCCACTGGTCACATATCGCTTTGCGCTTGCTTCTGGGGTTCGCGCTGCTCGCCTCCGGGTTGCTGGGGGCCCAGCAGAACGATGCCCCCGACCAGGACTACAATGCCCTTTGGCAGGAGGCCCTCGTCCTGAAAAACCGCGACCAGCTGGAACAGGCCCTGCAAACCCTCGACCGGGCCGCCGAAGTGGCAGAACAGCAGCTCAATGAGAAAAGGCTCATTGACTGTTACCACCTTTTCGCCCAGATTTACGTGGAGTCGGGCAAAACCGACTTCGCAGAATTCAATTCGGGGAGGGCCGAAAAAATCCTCGAAAAAGTCGAATACCCTTTCGGCCTGGCCATGCACCATTTTGTGAATGCCCTGCTCCTTTACCGGGGGGAGAATTCCTACCAGGCCCTTTGGGAGCTCACCGAGGCCCGGAAACAAACCAACGACAGGAACCTGCTGAACCGGATCACCCTGCTGGAAGGGCATATTTTCAGGAGCATCCAGAAGTTCGGGCAGGCCGAGACCAATTACAATTCCCTCCTGGTCAACAGCGACCCCTACGAACCGGAATACCTGAAAACACAGGCCTACCTGGGCCTGGCCGAACTGGAAATCACCCAGGACCGCCTCGAGGAAGGCATCGACAATGCGAAAAATGCCCTGGCCCTGGCCCGCGCCAACCAGTTCTCGCGCGAGCTTTTCCGCACCAACGAACTGTTGCAGCAGCTCTACGAACAAAACGGCCAGTACCAGGAGTCTCTGGTGTACCTGAGGGCCCTGGGGCAGCTGCGGGATTCCATCTACACCCTGGGGAAAATGCAGGCCGAAACCCAGACTTCTGACCGGGTCACCATCGAGCATATGACCCGGACGATCGACCAGCTCGAAGGGGAGAACGACAACCTGAAAAAATCAGCCAACCGCTCAGAGCTCACAGCCATTCTCACCTCGGCCTTTCTGACCATCATCTCCCTGCTGGCTGTTTCCCTCTACCGGAACAACCAGATCAAACTGAAGACCAATGACCTGCTGCACACCAAGAACCGCGAGCTGCAGGCCGCCCGTGACGCGGCGGTACAGGCTATGGAAGCCAAGACGAATTTCCTCTCTACCGTGAGCCACGAACTGCGCACCCCGCTCTATGCGGTAACCGGGCTTACCCACCTGCTGATGGAGGAAAACCCCACCGAAGCCCAGAAAGAACACCTCAAAGCGCTTAAGTTCTCAGGAGACTACCTGCTGAACTTCATCAACGATATTCTGCAGATCAACAAGATCGATGCCGACAAGCTCGAACCCCTGGAGATTGAATTCAACCTGAAAAAAGTGCTCACCGAGGTGATGAACTCCCTGCAGCAGACAGCCAAAGAGAGCAAGACCGAGCTGATCCTCGATTACGACCCCGAGATCCCGGCCCAGCTGATGAGCGATCCGCTCAAGCTCTCGCAGATCTTTATCAACCTGGTGGGCAACGCCCTGAAATTTACCAAGAACGGGGAGGTGCTGGTATTGGCCAAGCTCATCCGGAAGGAAGAAGACATGGCCCAGGTCTTTTTCGAGGTGCGCGACACCGGCATCGGCATCGCCAAGGAGCAGCAGGAGAAGATCTTCGACAACTTTGAGCAGGGTTCCATCCAGATCAACCGGGAGTACGGCGGTACCGGCCTGGGCCTGTCTATCGTGAAGAGCCTGCTGGGGCTGTTCGGCAGCAAGATCCAGCTCGAGAGTGAACCGGGCAGGGGAAGCTCTTTCTTCTTTGAGCTGTCATTCAAGTGCAAAGACGGCCTGATCGACGACATCCCCTTCGAAATCTCCCAAAAAGAGTACGACTACAAGGGGCTGCACCTGCTGGTGGTGGAAGACAACAAGATCAACCAGGTCATTACCCGCAAGATGCTGGCCAAAAAAGAGATCAGCTGCGATATTGCCAGCAACGGGACCGAAGCCGTGGGACTGGCCCGGGAGAACACCTACGACGGCATTCTGATGGATATCCACATGCCCGGCATAAGCGGGGTGGAGGCCACCGAGCAGATTCGTTCCTTTGACCCCGACACCCCCATCATCGCCCTGACGGCCATCTCCCTCGACGACAGCCTCGAGGCCTTCTACGCGGCCGGATGCAACGACGTGGTGACCAAGCCGTTCAAACCGGAAGTCTTTTACCTGAAGATCGGGGAGAACATCGTGGAGCACAAGCTCCGGAAAACCATTCCCTAAACCGATTCGAGAAAAGCCTCCAGCACGGCCCTGTCTGCAGGCCCGAACTGGTGGCGCACTCCCAGCACATAGCAGTCGGCCACCCGCCCGTCGAGGCGCACGGCGTCTTTCTCAGTAGTGAGCACCGGGCCTGAGCGGCTTAAATCCTCGATTTCAGCCCGGGTAAAGCGGTGGTGGTCCGGAAAACGACGGTGGGTGAAGGCCACTCCTTTTTGGTGCAAAAAGTCGAGCAGGGGCTGTGGCCGGGCGATGCCGGTAACCAGGGTCAGGGGCCCCTGGCCCAGGGATTCCCACGATACGGCCTGCCCGCCTGCATCACGCGGCTGGTCATAGGCCAGGGTGGCAAACACCACCTGTTGGTGGGGCAGGGGTTTCAGCTTCCCAAGGATGCGTGCCCGTTCTTCCGGGCCCGGGTCTTGGGGGCATTTGGTCACGATGATCAGGTCGGCCCGCCTGGCCTGTGATTTGTGGTCGCGCAGGTCCCCGCTGGGCAGATACCCCTGGTCGGGATAGAGCGCCTCCCGGGCGGTGAGCAGCAGGCTGCAGCGGGGCCTGACGCGCCGGTGCTGAAATCCGTCGTCGAGGATGATCAGGTCCGGGCCGGCCGTTTCGAGCAGGCGGGTGATGCCCCGCACGCGGTTGGCATCGACAGCCACGATCGCCCCGGGGAACTTCCTGGCCAGCTGCAGGGGCTCATCGCCAAGGTCGGCCGCCGTGCTGTCGGGGCGGGCCTGCAGGTAGCCCCGGGAGCTGCGCCGGTAGCCCCGGCTGAGGACCGCCACCCGGCGGCGCCCCCCGTAATGCGACAACAGCCATTCCACCATGGGGGTCTTGCCGCTTCCGCCCACGCTCAGGTTTCCGACGCAGAGCACAGGGGTGTCGAAGGCCACTGAAGGGCACCAGCCCAGGTCGTAGCAAAGGTTGCGCAGAAAGACCACCGCCGCATAGAGCAGGGAGAACGGCCAGAGGAGTTTTCGCAGGGCTTTCATGGAAGCGAAAATAGTTAATTATCTTTGAGAGCATCCAAAATTCCCAGGTATGACCGTAGCGCAGATCGCAGCCGGGCTGGAAGAGCTGGCCCCCCTCCCCTTCGCAGAAGATTTCGACAATGTGGGCCTGCTGGTCGGCGACCCCCAGATGGAAGTGACCGGGGTACTGGTCACCCTCGACACCCTCGAAGACGTTTTGGCCGAAGCCACCGCAAAAGGCTGCAACCTGGTGGTGAGCTTCCACCCCATCCTCTTCCAGGGGCTCAAGCGGCTCACGGGCGCCACTTACGTGGAACGGGTGGTGGCCCGCGCCATCGGGCAGCGCATCGCTATCTACAGCATGCACACGGCCCTTGACAACGTGCGGGAGGGGGTGAACCGCAAGCTGTGCGAGGTGCTCGGCCTGGAGCGGGCCCGCACCCTCATCCCCCGGAAGGGGATCATCAAAAAACTGGTGACCTACGTGCCGGAAGGGGCGCGGCAGGCCCTGCTGGAAAAACTCTTCGAAGCCGGGGCCGGGGAACTGGGGAACTATACCCACTGCAGCTTCAGCACCCCCGGGGAAGGCAGCTTCTTGCCGGGCCAGCAGGCCAGTCCGGCCATCGGGGAGCGGGGCAGCCTGCAACTGGAACCCGAGCAACAGCTCCACCTCACCTTCACGGCAGAGCGGGAAAAAGCCGTCTTGCAGGCCCTTCAGCAACACCATCCGTATGAAGAGGTGGCCTATGAGCTCAGCACCCTTGAAAACGCCTACCAGCACCTGGGCATGGGCATGGTGGGCGAGCTCGAAGCCCCCATGGAAGAAAAAGCCTTCCTGCAGCGCCTGAAGGAGCGGCTTCGCACGCCCTGTATCAGGCATTCGCCCCTGACCGGAAAGCCGGTGAGCCGGGTGGCGGTGCTCGGGGGCAGCGGGGCCTTTGCCATCGGGGCCGCCCGGGCTGCCGGGGCCGACGTGCTGGTCACCGCCGACGTGAAATACCACCAGTTCTTCCAGGCCGAAGGCCAGATGGTAATCGCCGACGTGGGGCACTATGAAAGTGAGCAGTTTACAAAAAACCTGCTGTTGGATTATCTTACCGAAAAATTTCCTAATTTTGCCATCCATTTATCGGAGACCCAAACCAATCCCGTCAATTATTTTTAAATATGGCTGCAAAGACCGAATTAACCGTAGAGGACAAGCTGAGGGCCCTGTACGACCTGCAACTGATCGATTCCCGGATTGATGAAATCCGGAACGTGCGCGGGGAGCTCCCGCTCGAGGTGGAAGACCTCGAAGATGAAGTTCAGGGTCTGAAAACCCGGGTAGACAAACTCAAGACCGACGTGGAGACCGTCAACTACGAGATCACCGCCAAAAAGAACATGATCGAGGACGCCAAGGCCCTGATCAAGAAATATGCGGACCAGCAGAAAAACGTCCGCAACAACCGGGAGTTCAATTCCCTCTCCAAAGAAATCGAATACCAGGAACTGGAAATCCAGCTGGCTGAAAAACACATCCGGGAATTCAAGGCCCAGATCGAGCAGAAGAAAGAGGTCATTACCGAGACCAAGGAAAAGCTCGCCGAGCGGGAAGCCCACCTGAAGCACAAAAAAGGGGAGCTCGACGCCATCCTGGCCGAGACTGAAAAAGAGGAGAAGGCCCTGGCTGCCAAATCGGAGGAATTCGAACAGCAGATCGAAGAGCGGCTGATCAACGCCTACAAGCGCATCCGCGGCAGCGTGAAGAACGGCCTGGCCGTGGTGCCGATCGAGCGGGGTGCCTCAGGGGGGTCCTTCTTCACCATCCCGCCCCAGGTGCAGGTAGAGATCGCCTCCCGCAAGAAGATCATTACTGACGAGCACAGCGGCCGCATTTTGGTAGACCCCGTGCTGGCCGAGGAAGAACAGGAAAAAATGCACACCCTGTTCGAGCAGATCAAATAGGGAATCCTTGTTTAGAAAGAGCAGGCCATCCGCCCCGGGCGGGTGGCTTTTTTTATTGGGGTTTGGCTGCTTCTGCAGGCAGATGGTCAAGCAGCTCCAAAATGCGGGCGGTGACCTCCGGGCTGTCCCAGCCCGATTCGATGCCGGGCATCTTCATCACTTCCCGCATGATGGCTTCCTGCCGGTCTCCCATCTCCAGGGCCTCGGCGTAGGAGTGGTCTGAGAAGGTCACCCGCGAATAGGCGGGCACCCATTTCTCCGGGTACTGGGAGGCAAAATGCTTTTCAATCTGCTTTTGCAGCAAGAAGTGCGGGTCGGCCGTCTTGGTGCTCATCTCCCGGAAATTGCGCAGGCTGAGCTCGGCAATGGCGTCGGCATTGGGCTTGCGCAGCTGCTCGTAGGTCCTGAAGATGGTTTCCCAGTCGTCGCCATGGGCCTCCATCAGGGCGTACAGCTCTGAGATGTCTTCGAACCCGGCATTCATCCCCTGCCCGAAAAAGGGCACGATGGCATGGGCCGAGTCGCCTATCAGGGCCACCTTGTCCCAGTAGGTCCAGGGGAAGCACTTGATGGTCACCAGGGCCGAGGTGGGGTTTTTGAAGAAATCGCCGGTCAGGTTCTCGATCTCAGGGGTCACCGTCGGGAAATGCGTCCGGAAAAACGCCCGGGCGTCTTCGACCGTGCGGATGCTGTCAAAAGAGACCTCCCCCTCAAACGGCAGAAAGAGGGTGCAGGTAAAGCTGCCGTCGAGGTTGGGCATGGCAATGAACATGAAATTGCCCCGGGGCCAGATGTGGAAGGAATGCTTGTCGAGCTTGTGGGTGCCGTCGGGGTTGGGACGGATGGTGAGCTCCTTGTAGCCCACCTCGATGAATTCCTGGGAATAGTTGAAGCGGCTGCGGCGCTGCATCTTGTGCCTCACCCGCGAAAAAGCCCCGTCGCAACCAAAGATATGGTCAAACTCATAGGCCTCCCAGGCGCTCTTCTCGCTTTCTCCCGTATAGAGGCGGGCTGTGGGCAAGTCAACGTCCCAGACCTTTTCCTCAAAGCGGAACCGGGCCCCGGCCGCCTCGGCCAGGTCAATCATGCGGCGGTTGAGCACCCCCCTGGAAATAGACCAGATCGCCTGCCCCTGCTGCCCGTACTTCTGGTAGTACATGGGCTTGCCCACCACGTGCATGGCCCGCTGGTAAAGGGGGATCCCGATCTTGCGGATCTCGTCTTCGATCCCGACCTCGCGCAGGGCCTTCCAGCCCCGGTTGCTCATGGCCAGGTTGATGGAACGGCCCGAGAATTCCACGTTGCGGATGTCGGGCCGGCGGTCGAAAACGGTGACTTCGTGCCCGGCCTTTCGCAGGTAGATGGCCAGGAGGGAACCTACCAGGCCAGACCCGACGATGGCCATCCGCTTTGGGCGTTGCTTCATGGAAACCACATTGGTTAGGCGATAAAGGTAAGAAATCGCAACGGGATACGCCCCGGCATGCCCTAAGGTAGGAATACAAATGTATTTTTGTTTAAACTTTTACTATTTTTGATTAACATTATGCCCGGTAACCCCAACGCCCCCACCAAGACCTGCCCGGTCTGCAACCGCCCCTTCAGCTGGCGCAGGAAGTGGGAACGGAACTGGGATTCCGTGGTGTACTGCAGCCGGCGTTGCCGCAGCCGCCGCGGCAAAGCTCCCGACAAAGACAATGCCCATGAAAACCGCCCTGCACTGGTTCCGGGGCGACCTGAGGGTCGCCGACAATGAAGCCCTGCTGGCCGCCTGCCAGGCAGACCGGGTATTGGCGGCCTACTGCTTCGACCCCGCAGCGTTCGGCCCCGGGCAGTACGGCTTCCCGAAGACCGGGCCGTTCCGTGCCCGGTTTTTGCTGGAAACCGTGGCAGACCTGCGCGAGCAGCTCCGGGCCCTGAATATTCCCCTCTATGTATTTTCCCAGCGCCCCGAAAAAGCCCTTCCCGGGCTGGTCCGTGCCCAGGGCGTAACCGAGGTGCACCTGCAGCGCGAATGGACCCGTGACGAATGCCGGGTGCGCGAGGCCGTACGGGAAAAACTGCCGGCAACGACCCGCCTGCTGGAAACCGACGAAGGCTTCCTTTTCCATCCTGAGGACCTGCCCTTCCGGGGTAAGGAAGCGATACCCGAAGTCTTTACGGCATTCCGCAGGCGCTGCGAAAAAGAAGCCTCTGTGAGGCCCCTGCTGCCCGAGCCCCGACCCCGGCCGGCCGCACATTGGGAAGACCCGCAAACCCCTCTGCCCGGCCTTTCCGACCTGGGGTTCAACCCCCCGCAGCGCGACCCGCGTTCGGCCTTCCCGTTCCGCGGGGGGACCACGGCAGCCCAGGCCCGGATCCGGTCGTACTTCTGGGAGAACCGCCGCCTTTCGTATTACAAGCATACCCGCAACGGGCTGGTCCATACCGAATACAGCACCAAACTTTCGCCCTGGCTCGCCAACGGCTCGCTCTCGGCCCGGCAGGTATACTGGGAAACCCGGAAATACGAGCAGGAGGTGGTCCGCAACCAGGACACCTACTGGCTAATCTTCGAACTGATCTGGCGCGATTATTTCAGGTACATCTCGCGCAAGCACGGCAACCGCATCTTTTACCCCGGCGGGATACTGGGCCGCGGGCCCGCCCCGCCAGCCGACCCCCGGGCCCTTAGCGCCTGGACCACCGGGCAAACGGCCAGCGACTTCATCAATGCCAATATGGTCGAGCTCTCCCGCACCGGCTGGATGAGCAACCGGGGGCGGCAAAACGCCGCCAGCTACTGGACGCGGCACCTGCGACAGGACTGGCGGATCGGGGCCGCCTGGTTCGAATACCTCCTGATCGATTACGACGTGCACAGCAACTGGGGCAACTGGATGTACAACAGCGGGGTGGGCAACGACCCCCGAGACCGCACCTTCAACCCCGACACCCAGGCGGCCCGGTACGATGCCGATGGGCGGTTCAGGCGGCTCTGGCTGCAACCCACCCTTTTTGAAACCGACCCCTCCCTGTGAAAACGCTCCGCCTCATCCTCGGCGACCAGCTGAATTCCCGGCACTCCTGGTTTTCACAGGTGCGCCCCGAGGTCTGTTACCTCATGGCAGAAATGCGGCAGGAGACCGACTACGCCCGCCACCACATCCAGAAGGTGATGGCGTTTTTTGCCGCCATGCGCAGCTTTGCCGGCTCCCTTGCGGCCGCGGGGCACCAGGTAAGGTACTACCGCATCAGCGACCCCGATAACCCCCAGCGCCTGCCCGAACTCATAAGCCAGGCCCTGGCCGAAACCGGGGCCGGACGCTTTGAATACCTTTTGCCCGACGAGTACCGCCCCGACCGGCAGCTGCGTGAACTATGCCAAAGCCTGCCGGCGGAAAGCGGGTTTGCCGATACCGAACACTTCTATACCGGGCGGGGGGAACTGGCAAACTTCTTCAGGGGGAAGAAGCAGTTGCTCATGGAATCGTTCTACCGGATGATGCGCCGCAAACACGGCGTGCTGATGCAGGGGGAAGGGCCTGAAGGGGGGCAATGGAACTTCGACAAACAAAACCGCCGGGCCTGGTCGGGAAGCCCGCCCGTGCCGCCCCTCCCCGACCAGCAGCAAGACCTTCGGGCACTTGAAGCCGAGATTCGCCTGGCCGGGGTGGAGACAATCGGCCGGGTCGACGCAGCCGCCTTTGCCTGGCCGACCACCCGCACGGCATGCCTGGCCCTGCTCGACCATTTCTGCACCCACCTGCTGCCCTATTTCGGGGCGTACCAGGATGCCATGCACCACGCCGAGCCCTACCTGTTCCATTCCCGCCTTTCCTTTGCCCTGAACAGCAAGATGCTCAGCCCGCGGGAAGTGGTGGAACGGGTGGAGGGGGAATACCATGCGCGCCCCGGGGAAATCCACCTTTCACAGGCCGAAGGGTTTATCAGGCAGATCCTGGGGTGGCGGGAGTACATGCGGGGGGTGTACTGGAAAGAAATGCCCGGCTATGCCACCCTGAACCACCTGGAGAACCACCGCCCCCTCCCGGCTTTCTACTGGACCGGACAGACCCACATGAACTGCCTGAGGCACGCCATCGGGCAGAGCCTCGATACCGCCTATGCCCACCACATCCAGCGGTTGATGGTGACCGGGAATTTTGCCCTCCTGGCCCAGGTACACCCCGACCAGGTAGACGCCTGGTACCTGGGCATCTACATCGATGCCCTGGAGTGGGTCGAAATCACCAACACGCGGGGCATGAGCCAGTATGCCGACGGAGGGCTGCTCTCGACCAAACCCTACATCAGCAGCGCCAACTACCTGCGCACCATGAGCGATTACTGCCGGGGGTGCCGGTACGACCCGCGCCGGGCCACGGGGGAAGGCGCCTGTCCCTTCAATGCCCTCTACTGGAATTTTCTGGAGCAGAAACGACCCTGGCTCTCGGGGAACCCGCGCATGGGCATGATGTACCGCCTGCTAGACCGGAAAGACCCCGGCGAGCGGGAGGCCCTGCGCCAGCGGGCTGCTGCCATCCTCGAGCGGCCCGACGATTTCTGAACCGGGTGGCTTTTTAAAAAATGGGGGGCTGTCGGCATCTGCACGCCCTGATCCTGTCGTATATATTCCAGACCATAACGCTGCGGCGACTCTATATCCACAAGAAAAGACCTTCCGGGCCACGGGCCGGGAAGGTCTTTTCGATTTCAGAATGTGGGTCCGGTTATTCCAGAATGCCGTCGACAATGCCGTACTCCACCGATTCGGTGGCATCCATCCAGTAATCGCGGTTGATGTCTTTCATGATCCTGTCAAAGGGCTGCCCGCAATTTTCGGCCAGAATGCGCGCCCCCAGTTCGCGGGTCTTGAGGATCTCGCGGGCCTGGATCTCAATATTGGAAGCTTGCCCCCGGGCGCCGCCGCTGGGCTGGTGGATCATCACCCGGGCGTGGGGCTGCACAAAGCGCCGGCCTTTCTGGCCCACGGAGAGCAGGATAGACCCCATGGATGCCGCCAGGCCGCTGCAAATGGTAGAGACCGGGCTCTTCAGGGAGGTAATGGTATCGTAAATGGCGAACCCGGAAGTCACATAGCCCCCGGGGCTGTTGATGATCAGCTGAATTTCGTCGTTGCTCTGCAAATCGAGGTACAGCAGACGGTCAATGACATGCTTGGCCGAATCATCGTCTACCTGCCCCCAGAGGAATACCTTGCGCTCCCCGAGCAGACGGGCGTCGATCTCTTCCTGAACCTTTCCTTTTTTAGCGCTCATAGTGCCTGTTTGATTAGATGTCAAAAATAATCATTTTATCAGAAACAAGCGGGGGCCCCGCCCCTCTTCCTTATGAAATCCTTGTATCTTTGAAAAAACGGCAACCATGAAATATTACCTTATACCCGTACTGCTCATCCTGGCAGCAACCGCCTGCCAGGAGGCCCCCAAAAAAGAGGCCACGCCCGAAGCGGCACCGGCGGCCCAGCGCGATCTGCTCGACAGCCTGGCAGCCGCCCACGGCTTTGACCACTGGAAAAACGTGCGCCAGATCCGCTTTACCTTCAACGTAGACCGGGATACCTCCCACTTCGAGCGCTCCTGGGTCTGGGAGCCCAAAGCAAACCGGGTGACCCGCATCCAGAACGGGGACACCCTCACCTACCTCCGCTCACAGGTAGACTCTACCCTGACCGCTGCCGATGGGGCCTTCATCAACGACAAGTACTGGTTTCTGGCGCCCTATCAATGGGTGTGGGACCGCAACAGCATGACCCATACCTTCACCCGGCAGGTGCCGGCCCCCATTTCCGGCCAGCCCATGGACAAACTCACCATCGTTTACGGGCAGGAAGGCGGCTATACCCCGGGGGACGCCTATGATTTTTTCATAGGGAAGGATTCCCTCGTCGCTGAATGGGTATTCCGCCGGGGCAACCAGGCCGAACCCTCCCTGGTGACGACCTGGGAAGAATACCAGTCGCCCATGGGGCTGAAGCTGGCCGCGGTCCACAAGAATGCCGAGGGCAATTTCAAACTCTACTTTACCGGGATAGACGTGCGCTGAGGGCTCAGCGGCGCTGGCGACGGGCCAGGGCCGCGGTGGCGAGCAACACCAGGCTGGCACACCCCAGCAGCACCCAGAAAACCGTTTTCAGGCTGAAATCCTCGGCCAGGTAGCC
>CAYWZF010000097.1:0-11516 GCA_964461555.1 uncultured Robiginitalea sp.
GTCCAGGGCCTTCTGAAAAGCCTGGTTGATGCGAAGGTTCGCCTGGTGGGGGATAATGTGGAAATGGGAGTATACAGTACCCGCGACGCCCTCGCGAAAGCTGAAGAGATCGGCCTGGATCTGGTAGAGATTTCGCCCACAGCCGAACCACCCGTCTGCAAGATCATGGACTACAAGAAGTTCCTGTACGAGCAGAAAAAGCGGGAGAAGGTCATGAAGGCCAAGGCGACCAAGGTGGTGGTGAAGGAAATTCGGTTTGGCCCGCAGACTGACGACCACGATTACGATTTTAAAAAGAAGCACGCCGAGAAGTTCCTGAAGGAAGGCGCCAAGCTGAAGGCCTACGTTTTCTTCAAGGGTCGCTCGATCGTGTACAAGGAACAGGGAGAGATTTTATTGCTCCGCCTGGCCCAGGACCTGGAAGACTACGGAAAAGTGGAGCAGATGCCCAAGCTGGAAGGCAAACGCATGACTATGTTCCTGGCTCCCAAGGCCAACAAAAAATAAGCGCGAGAAAGCGGATCCATAAATTAATTAACAAGCGAGAAAATGCCCAAGATGAAGACAAAATCCAGTGCCAAGAAGCGCTTCAAGCTCACCGGCAGTGGAAAGATCAAGAGAAAGCACGCTTACAAAAGCCACATCTTGACCAAGAAGTCAAACAAACGCAAGCTCCGCCTGACCCACAGCACCTTGGTAAGCAAGGCTGACGAGTCCGGGATTCTGGAGCAGCTGCGGTTGAAATAACCCGCAGCCGGTAGAAGTTTAACCCTGGAGCCAGGCCCATGTAAAGAACCCCATAAAAAAGGGGTCGCCTGCTACAAAAAAACGTACAAAAAATGCCAAGATCAGTAAATTCAGTCGCTTCAAGAGCCCGCAGAAAAAAGGTGATGAAGCAAGCCAAAGGCTTCTTCGGACGTCGCAAGAACGTCTGGACGGTAGCCAAAAACGCGGTCGAAAAGGCCATGGTATATGCCTACCGCGACCGCCGCAACAAAAAACGCAACTTCCGCGCCCTGTGGATCGCCCGTATCAACGCGGGTGCCCGCCTGCACGGAATGTCCTATTCCCAGTTCATGGGGCAGGTAAAGGCCAACAACATCGAGCTCAACCGCAAGGTGCTGGCCGACCTCGCCATGAACCACCCCGAGGCCTTCAAAGCCATCGTGGAAAAGGTCAAGTAAATAAGATCCCTCTTTCTCGCACAAAGCCCCGGCCCGCAAGGCGCCGGGGTTTTTTATTGCCCGAAAAGGGTGAGCACCAGCCGGCGCCCGGGGGCCTGGTTGCGGTGCTCACAGAGGTAGATCCCCTGCCAGGTACCCACGTTCAGGCGGCCCGAATGCACCGGGAGGATTACCGAAGGCCCCATCAGGGAAGCCTTGATATGGGCAGGCATGTCGTCGGGCCCCTCCAGGGTATGCCGGTAGTAGGGGGCGTTTTCGGGAACCAGTCGGTTCAGATGGCTTTCGAAATCGGCCCGCACGGTGGGGTCGGCATTTTCGTTCACCGTAAGGCTGGCCGAGGTGTGCTTGATGAAAACCTGCAACAGGCCCACGCGTACCGAAAGCAGCTCGGGCAGGGCTTCGATCACCTGATCTGTGATCAGGTGAAAGCCCCGGGGGTAGGGCTTCAGGCGTATTTCACGCTGGGTCCAGGTCATGGTTGTTATCTTTTAGTGAAACTTAAGGGGCCTACCCCGGCGAAGTTACATATAAAAAATACCTTTGCACCCGTAACACCCATTCTATGGACCTGACAAACATCCGTATGGTGGTCACCGACATGGACGGGACCCTGCTGAATTCCCGGCACGAGGTAAACCCCCGTTTCTTTGAGCTGTACCACCGGCTCAAGGCCAAAGGCGTCGAACTGGTCGCTGCCAGCGGGCGACAGTACCACAGCATGGCCGACAAGCTCGAACCCATCCGGGATGAAATGGTGTTCATCGCAGAAAACGGGGCCCTGGTGCGCCACCGGGAAGAAACCCTGCTCACCACCCCCCTACCCGGGGAACATATCGCGGAGATCCTGAGGCGTGCCTCGGCGATCAGGCAGGCCCACCCGGTGCTCTGCGCCTCTTCGAGCGCCTATGTAGACGGGGCTTCTGACGACTTCCTTGCCCTGCTGCGGGAATACTACACAGAATACACCATTGCCGAAGACCTCGGGGCGGTCACCGACCCCGTGATGAAGGTGGCCATCTACCACTGGGAAAGCTCAGAACGCTTTATCTACCCGGCCTTCCGCGACCTGGAATCGGCCTTGAAGGTGAAGGTCTCGGGCAGCAACTGGGTTGATGTTTCCCACCCTGACGCCCATAAGGGGTATGCACTTTCGCGCCTGATGGAACAACGCGGCATCGGGCGGCACCAGCTGATGGTCTTCGGCGATTACAACAACGACCTTGAAATGCTGGCCCTGGCCGACTACAGCTTCGCCATGGCCAACGCCCACCCCAACGTGCTCAGGGCCGCCCGCTATCAAACGGGCAGCAATGAGGAACAGGGCGTGGAGCGGGTCCTGGAACAGCTCCTCGAACAGCTTTAAGTCTTCTGCTTTTTCTTCCGCGCGGCCGGGAACAGCACATTGTTCAATATCAGGCGGTAGCCCGGGGAATTCGGATGGAGCTCCAGCTCGGTCTTCGGGTCGCCCACCCGGTGCTGGTAGTCTTCGGGGTCGTGCCCCCCGTAAAACGTGAAGAACCCCTGCCCCTTGATGCCGTGGATGTAGCGGGCCTCCCCGTTGAGCTTGTTTTCGGCCAGCACCAGCACCGTGGGCTTGATCTCGCTGCGGGTAAAGGCCGTGGTCTGCCCCATGAACCCCTTGACCAGGGCCGTGTGGTTCTGGCAGAGCATGGTGGGCACCGGGTCCCACTTGGCAGAGAAATCCATGAGGGTAAAATAATCGGATTCCCGCGGGATATCTTCCCTCTTGCCGGTCATGTCGATGGACGAGAACTCATAGCGCAGGGGGTTGCGTTCCAGGGTGAAGTTCGTAAAGGCGAAGGTTCCCTTAAAATCGAGCCGCTGCTGGTAGTTCGCATCGGAAGGGTCGCCGTCGAACATGGGTTCGCAAATATCGACGCCTTCGGCCGCCAGGGCGATGTCGAAGCTGTCGGTGGCTGAGCACATGGCAAACATAAAGCCACCCCCGATCACGTAATTCCGGATCTTCAGGGCCACGGCTTTCTTCTCATCCGATACCTTGTCGAAACCCAGGCGGGCAGCCAGTTCCTCCGCTTCCCGCTTCCCCTCTATGTACCAGGGCGCTGCCCGGTACGCCCCGTAGAACTTGCCATACTGCCCCGTAAAGTCTTCGTGGTGCAGGTGCAGCCAGTCGTACAGGGGCAGCTTGTCGCCCAGCACCTCCTCGTCGTATATGGTCACGTAGGGGATCTCTGCATAAGTCAGCACCATGGTCACCGCATCGTCCCAGGGCGGGTTGTCTTTGGGAGAGTACACGGCAATCCGCGGCGCCTTCTCAAGGATCACGGCCTCCTGGTTCTGGGATGGGCTGGCAACCCCGTCGAGGATGGCCTGGGCTTCTGCGTCGCTCAGCACCTCGAATGAGACGCCCCGGATGCGGCACTCCCCCCTGATCGGCTCCCCGTCGGGCAGCAAAAAGGACCCGCCCCGGTAGTTGAGCAGCCACTGCACCTTTTGCTGGCGCGTCAGCACCCAATAGGTAATCCCGTATGCCTTGAGGTGGTTCTCCTGGCTTTCGGCGTCCATGGGGATCAACAGCATCGAAGCCCGGGCAGAAAGGCCGAAAAGGAGGAAAAGCAACAGCAGCAGCGGCAGGCGCGTGGGTCGCAACAGGGATCTAAGGGGAAAAATCGGGTCAGAAAGGTACGTCATTGTCATCCGGCTCTGCCTCGGGAAAATCGTTCATCGAGCTGCCGAAGGCCTGGTCCGCAGTGGGGAAGTCTTTGGCGATAAACGGGTTTTCTCCTTCGGCATTCATTTTGGACTGAAACTCGAACGGAGAATCAAAGTCATCCAAATTATCAAATTTACCGAGTTGAGCAATGAACTTTAACCTAATATTATCGAGCCCGCCGTTGCGGTGCTTGGCCACGATGAACTCAGCCTGTCCCTGGGTGGGGGTGCGTTCCTCGTCGTCCCATTCGTCGATCTTGTAGTATTCGGGGCGGTAGATGAAGGAAACGATGTCAGCGTCTTGCTCGATGGCCCCCGATTCCCGAAGGTCCGACAAGATGGGGCGCTTGCTGCCGCCGCGGGTTTCAACTGCCCGCGAGAGCTGCGACAGGGCAATGACCGGCACGTTGAGTTCCTTGGCCAGGGCCTTGAGGTTTCGCGAAATGGTGGAGATCTCCTGTTCGCGGTTGCCCCCTTTCTGGCTGGCCCCGGAGGTCATCAGCTGCAGGTAGTCGATCACGATCAGCTGTATCTTGTGCTGGGAGGCGAGGCGGCGCGCCTTGGCCCGCAGGTCGAAGATCGACAGGGAGGGGGTGTCGTCAATAAAAAGCGGGGCCTTTTCCAGGGCCTTCACCTTTACGTTGAGCTGTTCCCACTCGTGCTTCTCGAGCCGCCCGGTGCGCAGCTTTTCGGAAGAGAGGCCTGTCTCGGAAGAGATCAGCCGCGTGATCAGCTGCACCGAAGACATCTCAAGGGAGAAAAATGCGACGGGGATATTGGCATTCACGGCAATATTCCGCGCCATGGACAGGGTAAGGGCGGTCTTGCCCATCCCAGGGCGGGCCGCGATGATCACCAGGTCGCTGGGCTGCCAGCCCGAGGTGAGGCGGTCGAGTTTGTCGAAGCCCGAAGGGATGCCGCTCAGGCCTTCCTTGTTGGAGATCTCCTCAATCTTGCGCTTGGCCTGCATCACAAGGTTCTGGGCGGTTTCGGCAGAGCGCTTCAGGTTCCCCTGGGTCACTTCGTAAAGCTTGGCCTCGGCATTGTCGAGCAGGTCGAAAACATCGGTGGCCTCATCGTAGGCTTCCTCGATGATCTCGCTGGAAATCTTGATCAGCTCACGCTGGATGTATTTCTGCAGGATGATGCGCGCGTGGAACTCGATATGGGCCGAAGAGGCCACTTTCTGGGTGAGTTTGATCAGGTAAAAATCGCCACCTGCCTGCTCGAGGCGCTGATCCTGTTTGAGTTGGGCAGAAACGGTTAATAAATCGATCGGCTCGGATGATTCGAACAATTTGAAGATTGCCTCGTAAATGTAGCGGTGCGCCTCCTTGTAGAAGGCATCGGGGTGCAGGATATCGATCACCTCGTCGACGCCTTTCTTGTCGATCATCATGGCCCCAAGCACAACCTCCTCTAAATCAACTGCTTGAGGGGGTATTTTGCCTCGTTCCAGCGGAATGATGGGGGCTCTTCCGATTTTGTGTCCGGCAAGGGGGCTCGATTTTTCCATGGCCATAAAAGTAGGCAATTAACCGTAAGTTAACAGATGGCGCCCGCCCCGGGTTATTCACCGGTGATCAACAAGCAGCCTGTTGATAAGTTACGATTTTCTGTTGATATCCCGATTATTTCGGAATGTTAAGATCAAAGCCCCGGGCAGGGCACGCTCAGGCGGCCTATCCCTTGAAGACTCCCATGGAAAGGTATTTATCCATGCGCTGGGCGACCAGTTCTTTTGGTGATAACTTTTCCAGTTCCTGATAGTGCTTTGCGATCTTGTTCTTCACGATCTCAAATGCTTTTTCGCGGTTGCAGTGGGCGCCGCCCACGGGCTCCTTGACGATCTCGTCGATGAGCCTTAGCTTTTTCATGTCGGTAGCCGTCAGTTTGAGGGCGGCCGCAGCCTGCTCTTTATACTCCCAGCTCCGCCACAGGATAGACGAGCACGATTCGGGGGAGATCACCGAATACCAGGTATTTTCAAGCATGAGCACCCTGTCGCCCACCCCGATGCCCAGGGCCCCGCCCGAAGCGCCTTCCCCGAGGATCACCACGATTATGGGCACTTTCAGCCGTGTCATCTCCAGGATATTCCGGGCAATGGCCTCTCCCTGGCCCCGCTCCTCGGCCTCGATGCCCGGGTAAGCGCCGGGGGTGTCGATAAAGGAAACCACCGGAAGGCCGAATTTCTCGGCCGACTTCATCAGGCGAAGGGCCTTGCGGTACCCTTCCGGGTTGGCCATCCCGAAATTCCGGAATTGGCGGGTCTTGGTGTTGTAGCCTTTCTGCTGCCCGATGAACATATAGCTCTGGTCGCCGATCTTGCCCAGGCCCCCGATCATGGCCTTGTCGTCCTTTACCGTGCGGTCGCCGTGCAATTCCAGCCACGATTCCCCGCAAATGGCGCGGACGTAATCCATGGTATAGGGACGGCTGGGGTGGCGCGAAAGCTGTACCCGCTGCCAGGGGGTCAGGTTCTTGAAGATCTCCTTGCGGGTTTCTTCCAGCTTCTTTTCAATCTGTTTGCAGGTCTCGGTGACGTCTACGTCGCTCTCTTCGCCGATGAGCTGGCATTTCTCCAACTGCTCTTCCAGTTCTTTGATGGGGAGTTCAAAATCCAGGTATTCCATGAATGTTCTCGAGTTAGCTGTCAGCGGGGACAAAGATAGGAGATATTCCCAAAAGGCGCACCGGGAACCCGATTTTCTGAAAGCCCGGCCCGGAGGCTCAGCGCTTGGCCTGTTGCAGCAGGTAGTACCCGATCAGCCCGAAGACCAAGTTTGGGATGATCACCGCCAGCAAAGGCGAGAAACCCGACTGCTGGGCCAGGGTGCCGAACACCTTGTCCATGAAGATATAGAGGAAGGCCACCGCAATCCCGAAGGCCAGGTTGACCCCCATGCCGCCCCGCCGCTTCATCGACGACACGGCCACCCCGATGATGGTGAGCACGAAGGCGGTTACCGGCAGGGCCCACCGCTTGTACTTGACCAGCACAAAGCTGTTCACGTTCGAGGCCCCCTTGCGCCTCTGGTCCCTAATGAACTCGTTGAGTTCGAACAGGTTCTTGGTCTCGGCAATATAGGATACCGGGGTGAGGTCTTCGATCTGGAAAGAAAACAGGGTGTCGACCCGGCGGCGGGTCTCGACCAGTTCGGTGGGGCCCCGGAGGTTGCGGCGCGAATAGGTGGTGAGCCTGTACAGGCTGTCTTCGGGCAGCCAGCGGATGTTGGCAGCCGCGATCTTGTACTCCAGCTTCCCGTCTTCCCCGAAATGCTCGTAGGTGAAGTTGTAGCCGATCTGCCGGGCCGGGTCAAAGCTGCTCACGTAGATGTAGTCGCGGTCGCCCAGCTGGTTGAAGATATTGCTGGTCACCCGGTCTTGCTTCCCCTTTTTGAGGTATTTGTAGTTGAATTCGTTGTAGCCCTTGCTGGCCGAGGGGACGATGAACATCCCCATGGCAAACATGACCACGGCAATGATGGTGGCCCCGATCCAGTAGGGCCGCAAAAAGCGGCCGAATGACACCCCCGAGCTGAGGATGGCAATGATCTCCGTGTTGTTGGCCATCTTGGAGGTGAAAAAGATGATCGACAAGAACAGGAAAATCGGGAACAGCAAGCTGCCGATGTAGATGGTGAAATTCACGTAGTAGACGATGATTTCCCCGAGGGGCGCCTCGTTGTCGATCATCTTGCCGATCTGCTCGGCCAGGTTGAGCATGATCCCGATCGGCACGAAAAGCAGCAGCATCATCGCGAAGGTGAGCAGGTATTTCTTCAGTATGTAGCGGTCGATGATGGTCATGCTAGAGCCGGTTGTCCATTTGTCGCACCATTCGGGCCTTCCAGTCGGCAAAGCTGCCATCGAGGATGCGGCGGCGGGCCTCCCGCACCAGCCAGAGGTAGAAGCCCAGGTTGTGGATGGTCGCTATTTGTTTCCCAAGATACTCATTGGCGGCGAACAAATGCCGCAGGTAGGCCTTCGAATATTCCCGGTCTGCAAAAGTCAGGCCCATCGGGTCAAGGGGCGAGAAATCGGCCTCCCACTTCTTGTTCTTGATGTTGATCGTGCCCTCGCTGGTGAACAGCATGCCGTTGCGCGCATTGCGCGTGGGCATCACGCAGTCGAACATATCGACCCCGAGGGCTATGTTCTCGAGAATGTTGATGGGTGTTCCAACCCCCATCAGGTAGCGGGGCCTGTCTGCCGGCAGAATGTCGCAGACCACTTCTGCCATGGCGTACAGCTCCTCAGCCGGCTCCCCCACTGAAAGCCCCCCGATGGCATTGCCCGGGGCCCCCGCTGCAGCCACATATTCGGCCGAACGTTTGCGGAGGTCCGCATAGACCGAGCCCTGCACGATGGGGAAAAAAAGCTGCTCATACCCGTAGCGGGGGGGTACCTGCTGCAGGTGCACCAGGCACCGGTCGAGCCAGCGGTGGGTCATGTGCATCGAACGCTCGGCATAGCGGTAGTCGCAGGGATAGGGGGTGCATTCGTCAAAGGCCATGATGATGTCGGCCCCGATGCTCCGCTGGATCTCCATCACCCGCTCGGGGGTGAAGAGGTGGCGCGACCCGTCTATGTGCGACTGGAATTTGACCCCTTCTTCCTTTATTTTCCGGGTACCGGCCAGGGAATACACCTGGTAGCCCCCGCTGTCGGTCAGAATGGGGCGCTGCCATCCCATAAAGGCGTGCAGGCCGCCGGCTGCCTCCAGAATCTCTGTGCCGGGCCGCAGGTAGAGGTGGTAGGTGTTCCCCAGAATGATGTCGGGGTTGATGTCTTCCCGCAATTCCCGCTGATGCACCCCCTTAACGGAGGCCACCGTGCCCACGGGCATGAAGATAGGGGTGTGCACCGGCCCGTGCGCGGTCTGCAATACCCCGGCCCGGGCTTTGGTGCGGGGGTCGGTATGTTCCAGGATATAGGTCACCCTCGGGTCTGCTTCAAACGCTGCCAAAGATACGCATCCTGCCGGCATTCCTCCTTAAGGAAAAAATAAAGTTGCCGGGGCTTCCCCGTTGATAAGTTGTGGCAAGTAGGGTTGCGAAGCCCGAAGTTTGCCCGTACTTTTGGGGCGATCAAACCGATTGACATGGCTGACAGCAAGGACTTAAAGGCACTGGTGGTACAGGTGCGGCGCGATATCTTGCGCATGGTACACGCCGTTAATTCGGGGCACCCGGGCGGGTCCCTGGGTTGCACGGAATTCATGGTGGCCCTTTACTTCGAAATCATGGAACTCAAAGACGGCTTTGACATGGACGGGGTCGGAGAAGACGTCTTTTTCCTCTCCAACGGCCATATCTCTCCCCTTTTCTACAGCGTGCTCGCCCGCCGGGGCTACTTCCCCCTGGAAGAGCTCGCCACCTTCCGGCGGATCAATTCACGCCTGCAGGGGCACCCGGCCACCCACGAGGGCCTGCCCGGGGTGCGCATCGCCTCCGGCTCCCTGGGGCAGGGCATGTCGGTGGCCATCGGGGCCGCCCTGGCCAAAAAACTCAACAAAGACCCCCACCTGATCTACAGCCTGCACGGGGACGGGGAGCTGCAGGAAGGCCAGAACTGGGAGGCCATCATGTTTGCCGGCGGAAAGAAGGTAGACAACCTGATCGCCACCATCGACCGCAACGGGCAGCAGATCGACGGGCCCACGGAAGAAGTCATGCCCCTGGGCGACCTGCGGCCGAAACTGGAGGCCTTTGGCTGGGACGTGCTGGAAGTAAAGGACGGCAACGACCTGGGTGCCATATCTGCGGGGCTCCGGGAGGCGAAAGCACGTACCGGAAAGGGCAGGCCTGTGGCCATCATCATGGACACCGTGATGGGCCACGGGGTCGATTATATGATGCACACCCACGCCTGGCACGGCAAGGCCCCCAACGACGAACAACTCGAGCGGGCCCTGGCCCAGAACCCGGCAACCCTCGGGGATTATTAATCTCGGAACCCGAACCACATGAAAACATATACCGATCAAGGCAAGAAAGATACCCGCAGCGGCTTTGGCGACGCCATGACCGAACTGGGCCGTAACAATCCCCGGGTGGTGGCCCTGTGCGCCGACCTGGTAGGCTCCCTCAAGATCGAGACCTTCATCGAGGAAAACCCGGAGCGCTTTGTGCAGGTGGGCATCGCCGAGGCCAATATGATGGGCATCGCCGCGGGCCTGACCATTGGGGGCTTTATCCCCTTCACCTCTACCTTCGCGAATTTCTCCACCGGGAGGGTCTACGACCAGATCCGCCAGTGCATCGCCTATTCAGACAAGAATGTAAAGATCTGCGCCTCCCACGCCGGGGTAACCCTGGGTGAAGACGGGGCCACCCACCAGATCCTGGAAGATATCGGGCTTATGAAAATGCTGCCGGGCATGGCGGTGATCAACCCCTGCGACTACAACCAGACCAAAGCGGCCACCCTGGCAGTGGCCGAACACCACGGCCCGGTTTACCTGCGCTTCGGCCGCCCCAAGGTGGCCAACTTTACCCCGGTCGACCAGCAATTCGAGATCGGGAAAGCCGTGCACCTGCAAGATGGCACAGACGTGACCATCGTGGCCACCGGGCACCTGGTCTGGGAAGCCCTGCAGGCCGCCGAAAGCCTGCACGCCAAGGGGATTTCGGCCGAGGTGATCAACATCCACACCATCAAGCCCCTCGATGAGGAAGCCATATTGAACTCAGTCGCAAAGACCGGCTGCGTGGTGACCTGCGAGGAACACAACGTGCTGGGCGGGCTGGGCGAAAGCGTGGCCCGGGTGCTGGCCCTGAAACACCCGGCCCCTCAGGAGTTCGTGGCCGTTCATGACAGCTTCGGGGAAAGCGGCACCCCCGAAGAACTCATGGAGAAATACGGGCTGAACAATAAAGCCGTCGAAAAGGCCGTTCTTAACGTTTTAAAACGCAAAGGCTGATCCGGGCCTCTGTTCTGAAGGCATAGGGAGCGAACCTGCCGGCAAAAACAGCGTCGGGCGGCCTTTAAAAACGAACACCTTATGAGACGTACCCTTCTTACCTGCCTGCTGGCGCTGTGCAGCCTGTCGGCATTTTCCCAAAAAGATTCCGGGTTCGGCATCAAGGCCGGCCTCAACTTCAACTCCAACGGCGACTACAAATTCGACGGAGCCCCCGACCTGAGCTCCGACACCAAAATGGGCTACCATGTGGGGGTGTTCGGGCAACTGGGCGATGGCTTTTTCCTGCGCCCCGAGCTCATCTACACCAAGACCAGGTCTTCGTATGACGGGGCCGATTTCGACATGAGCAAACTCGACCTGCCGGTACTGGTGGGCATCCGGTTTCTGGGCATTGTAAAGGCTTTCGCCGGCCCTGACTTCCAGTACATCCTGAACACAGATTTTGAGGATATCAGCCTGGGAGACGTTGAGAACAACTTTACCGTGGGCCTGCATATTGGGGCCGGGGTAGACCTGGGCAACATCGGGATCGACCTGCGTTATGAGCGGGGCCTGAGCTCCAATGAAGCGGAGTTCGTAGGGCTACCAGACCAGCGCCTCGATACCCGTACCAGCCAGTTCATCCTCGGGTTGTCGGTAAAACTCTAAGCATTAATCGGTACCAGAAAAAAAGTCCCCGGCCGGGGACTTTTTTTCTGGTACCGATT
>CAYWZF010000098.1:0-10475 GCA_964461555.1 uncultured Robiginitalea sp.
AAAATGACTCCGGAAAGTGCTACTTTTGCCGGGATTAGCCACCCTTTGTATGCAGATTACCGACACCGTTTTGATGATCCGACCCGTGCATTTCCGAATGAATGAGGAAACGGCCGTGAACAATTATTTCCAGGAAGACCTCGACCTGCGCAATTCGGAGATCAACCGGCGCGCCCAGGAAGAATTCGACGGCCTGGTAGCCCGCCTCCGGGAAGCGGGGGTACGCGTGGTAGTGGCCGACGACCGGCCCGAGGCCGACACCCCGGATTCGATCTTCCCGAACAACTGGGTTTCTTTCCATGAAAACGGCACCGTGGTGCTCTACCCCATGTACGCCGAAAACCGGCGCCGGGAACGGAGGGAAGACCTGCTCGACCTGCTGGAGGAGGAAGGGTTTGAAATCAGCCAGATCGTGGATTACACTGGGGCTGAGGCCGACAACCTGTTTTTGGAGGGCACCGGCAGCATCATCATGGACCGCGTGCACCAGAAGGCCTACTGCGCCCTTTCGGCCCGGGCCGATGAAGACCTCTTTATCGAATACTGCGAGGATTTTGACGTGGCCCCCGTGATCTTTACTGCCTACCAGTCGGTAGACGGGAAGCGGCTGCCCATCTACCACACCAATGTGATGATGTGCCTGGCCGAAGATTTTGCGGTGATCTGCCTCGATACGATCGACGACAAAAAGGAGCGCAAACAGGTGGTTGACCACCTCAGGGGCGACGGGAAGGAGATCATTGCCATCACCGAGGCCCAGATGCACCGCTTTGCAGGCAACATGCTTCAGCTGCTGGGCAGGGGCGGGGAGCGGGTGCTTGTAATGAGCCAGGCGGCCCGCGATTCGCTTACCCCGGCCCAGGTGGCCGCCATCGAGAAATCCTCGCGCATTGTCTCGAGCCCCTTAGACACCATTGAGTCGTGCGGGGGCGGCAGCGCCCGGTGCATGCTGGCGGAGGTGTTTTTGCCGCGTACTCAGGAATAAATGCAGCGTTGAAGGATCAACACCCGGCCCGCCCGATCTTGCGGATCATCCCCCCGAAGATAAAATAATGGAAGGGGAGCATGCTGTACCAGTACGCCCGGCCCCAAAAACCATGGGGCCGGAATGTGGCGGTTTGGTACAATACGCTGTCGTTATCGACCCGGAATTCCAGCCAGGCATCCCCGGGCAGCTTCATCTCGGCGAAGAGCAGGAGCCGTCCCTTTTCCCGATCAGCCTGCAATACCCTCCAGAAGTCAAGGGCGTCCCCGGCAAAAATGCGGTCGGGGTGGGTGCGGCCCCGCCTGAGGCCCACCCCCCCGCTGAGCTTGTCCAGAAAACCCCTGAAAAGCCAGAGCCAGTTCGCATAGTACCACCCTTTATCACCTCCGATCGACCAGATATTCTTGATTACGGCTTCCCGGTCATTGACCTTCAGTGTTTTGTTGTCGGTGAAGACGCCGTATTGGGGTACCTGGATATAATTACCCAGGCTTTTCTCAAAACGCCCGCTTGCCATGCTGTCTTTCCAACTGCTCACCACGGCGTTCAGCATGATCCTCCGGAATGCCATTCTTATTGCTTCCTCGTACGTAAGGGTCCTTATGTCCAACATCTGCCGGAGCCTGTCGTCTCGGGCCACCACGTCCATCTGCAGACTCTCAACCAGGTTCACCGCCAGCCTGTAGGAGGTGGTGGTAACAAAATACAGCGCGTACGAGGAAAGCCTGGGCATAAAGAAGGGGACCGAAATGACCCAGTTGCGAAACCCTCTCACCCGTGCGAACTGCCGAAGCATTTCCTTATAGGTGAGTACCTCCGGGCCCGCTATGTCAAAAGACTGACCATAGGTGTCTTCCCGGCCCAGCACCCCGGTCAGGAAGGCCATCACATCCCTTATGGCAATGGGCTGGACACGCGTAAGCACCCATTTTGGTGTGATCAGCACCGGAAGCAATTCGCACAGGTCGCGGATGATCTCAAAGGAAGTGCTGCCTGAACCGATGACCATGCCGGCATGCAGGACGGTTAAATTGAATGGGCCCTGATGCAGGATGTCTTCCACATTTTTGCGGGATTTCAGGTGAAGGGAGATATTCTGCTCATTTACAAGGCCGCTTAGGTAGATCACCTGTCGGGGCCTCGCCCATTCCATATAGCGGTTGAAATTCAGGGCCGCCTGGCCCTCACGCAGATGAAAGTCATGAGTCGTGCTGCTCAGGGGTTGTATCAGGTAGTAGGCGGCGTCCAGGTCTTCGGGCAGCCTCCCGGGCTCGGGTTCTTCCAGGAAATTCAACTGTACGACCGTAATACGGTGAAGGGTCTCTGCGTTGACGTCAAGCCGGTCGGGGTCGCGCACGGCACACACTACTTCGTGGCCCGCCTCCAGCAGGGCCGGCAGCAGCCGCAGGCCGATGTATCCGTTTGCCCCGGTCAGTAATATCTTCACGGCCGCGCGTTTTGCTGGGATGGTCCTTCCCCGGGCCCGGGTGCCTGTTGCCCGACCTTGATGCCCAGCATTTTGACAAAGAATTTCTGGGCCGCTTTGGTGTCGGCCTCCACCCGCATGAAATGGTGGTCCATATGCAGGGTGTAGACCCCCAGGTCCCCTTTCAGGATGCCGAGCTTGTAATAAGGGATCACCAGGGCGTAACTCTCGAGCAGGGAGCGAAAGCCCACGATGATGCCCCCGGGCCGCAGCTCGATGTTGCAGGTATCCCGGTTGTTATCGAGCAGGAGCAGGTTGCGGATCTCGGGGCTGCTCTCCCGGATGACCAGGGGCGGCGAGCCTATGCCCCCGAGGTCCCAGCGCTGCCGCAGGGTATAGGGCCTGCCTACAAGGGCATCGGTTTTCCGGGTGATGTCCGGGTTGTTGTAGGTTACGTTTGCCAGCATTTCACAAGGGTTGCCCGATCCGGATCAGGTTGCCGTCTTTGTCCAGGATGGAAAATTCCCTCATGCGCCAGGGATGGTCTTTCAGTGGGCCGTTTGGGTGCACCACCCCGGCCTGCAGCATTTCCTGGTACAGGGCGTCTACTCCGTTCACATACACATAGCAGCCGGTGTGCTTCGGGATGGCCGGGTCGTCGCACTTCCAGAAATGCAGCTGTATCTGGTCGCGACCCAGAATGGCGTAGTTTTCGTCGATCCAGCCCGCTTTGCGGAAGCCCAGCCGGGTGGTATAGAAGTCCACCGTTTCCGCGATATTCAGGGAAGCCAGCACAGGGGCTGCTTCTTTCATTCCTTCCATAAGCTACTTTTTCCTAAAGGTAGCCAATCGGATTCAAATTCCGGGAATCAACGGCATACTGCGGCAAAAACGATGGGAATTCCGTAGTTTTGCCCCTTGAAAATAACGCGCTATGACCCTGGAAGCCCTGTTGACCCAAAAGGTGCAAGATGCCGTTGCCGCCCTCTACGGGCAGAAGCTGGAATCTGTGGAATTGCAGCCTACCCGCAAGGAATTCGAGGGGGATGTAACCGTGGTGGTATTCCCCATGCTCAGACAGCTCAAGGGGAACCCGGCTGCCATCGGGGAAGCCATCGGGCAGTACCTGGCCCGTGAAGTGCGCGAAGTGGCCGGCTACAATGTGATCAAGGGCTTCCTGAACCTGGTGGTGAGCGATGCCTTTTACCTTGATTTTTTTGCCCGCATCCGCGACCTGGCCCATTACGGGTACCAGCCCGAACGTCCTGAAGGGGCGGTCATGGTGGAGTATTCGTCCCCGAACACCAATAAACCCCTCCACCTGGGCCATATCCGCAACAACCTGCTGGGGTATTCGGTGGCCGGGATCCTCAAGGCTTCAGGCCGCAAGGTGTACAAGACCCAGATCATCAACGACCGCGGCATCCATATCTGCAAGAGCATGCTGGCCTGGCAGAAATTCGGGAAGGGGGAAACCCCCGAAAGCACCGGCCTGAAAGGCGATAAGCTGGTGGGGAACTACTACGTGGCCTTCGACCAGGCCTATAAAAAGGAAGTGGAGGCCCTGGTGGCAGGGGGCATGGATGAAAAGGACGCTGCCCGGGAAGCGCCCATCCTGAAAGAGGCCCAGGAGCTCCTGCGCCGCTGGGAGGCCGGAGACACTGAGGTGGTGGCCCTCTGGAAAAGGATGAACGCCTGGGTGTACGAGGGCTTTGACCAGACCTACCGCAACCTGGGGGTAGATTTCGACAAACTTTACTACGAAAGCGACACCTACCTGCTCGGGAAGGAAGTAGTGGCCGACGGCCTGGAAAAAGGGGTGTTCTACCGCAAGGAAGACGGCAGCGTCTGGATTGACCTCACCGACGAGGGCCTCGATGAGAAGATCGTGCTCCGCTCTGACGGCACCGCCGTATATATCACCCAGGATATCGGCACGGCCATCCAGCGCGTGAGGGATTACCCCGACATCACCGGCATGGTGTATACGGTGGGCAACGAGCAGGATTACCACTTTAAGGTGCTGTTCCTCATCCTGAAGAAACTCGGCTATTCCTGGGCCCAACACCTCTTCCACCTGAGCTACGGCATGGTAGACCTGCCCAGCGGGAAGATGAAGAGCCGGGAAGGCACGGTGGTCGACGCCGACGACCTGATGCGGGAGATGGACGCCACCGCCCGCAGCATCTCGGAGGCCAGCGGCAAGCTGGAAGGCTATTCGGAAGAAGAGAAAGAAACCCTGTACCACCAGATCGGCCTGGGCGCCCTGAAATACTATATCCTGAAAGTGGACCCCAAAAAGCGCATCCTCTTCAACCCGGAGGAATCGGTCGACTTCCAGGGCAATACGGGATCTTTCATCCAGTATACCTACGCCCGCATCCAGTCGATTCTGAGGCGGGCCGATTTCGCCTATGACGTGCCCGTTGCGCAGCTGCAGCTGCCGGCCCTGCACCCCAAGGAAAAGGAGCTGCTCAAAAAGCTGGAGCAGTTCCCGGCCGTGATCGCCGAGGCCGCTGATCAGTTCAGCCCGGCCCTGATCGCCAATTACACCTACGACCTGGTGAAAGACTTCAATTCGCTTTACCAGCAGGTTTCCATCCTGGGCGAGGAACACCCCGACCACCGCATCTTCAGGGTGCAGCTCACCCGCAAGGTGGGGGAGGTGATCCGGTCTGCCACCGCCCTGCTCGGCATTGAGGTGCCCGAGCGGATGTAATCTGCCGGATCAATCTTTGATTTCCTGCGCGAGCAGGGAGAGGATGGTATCAATCTCCTGCGAAAGGGGCTGGTAATGCTGCTCTTCCGTGGCTATGGCGGTCAGCATGAAGATGAGGATATTGTTTTCGAATTCCCGGGAGCGCAGCAAGGCCTGGTTGTCGCCGGGATCCCTGCTTTTCAAAAGCCCCATGGTGTGGCCGGCCAACCCGGTCTGTTCCAGGATGCTGCGGATGCTGGCGCTGCCGTCACGCGCCATGTCGAGGGTGCGGTCGCGTTGTTCCCGCAAATTTGCCTCCTGCTGACGGATACGGCCTACGCGTGAACCCCAGGAGGTGAGGTGACTGCGAAGATCGGACCCCGAAAGGATTTCCAACCTCCCGGAATTGATCATCTCTTCGAGCAGGCTGTTGTTCGGGTTATAGTCCATGTCTTCCGAAAAGGCCTGGAACAGGAGCTGCGCCAGCCTTGTTTCGGGCATCGCGGAATCGGGCCGCGCCATATGGTCGGCCAATTCCCGTGCCTGCTCGTAAGAAGAACGGTTGGCATCGATCAGGTTCAGCAGCTTCACCCGGCTCTGTTCGAATTCTTTTTGCAGGCCGGCCAGGTAAAACTGCTCGCGCTTGGCCATCTGCCGGTCGTCGTTCCAGTTGTCGATCCAGAGGGCCACCAGAATCCCGGCCACGATGAGTAGGATCTCCCCGAAGGCATAGATCAGGTACCCCCCGAAATTTTTCTCCAGAAGCAGGTTCACACGAAAATTGCGCAGGATGCGGCTCATAGGGTAATTTCTCGGCGCTGAGGTTCAGGCTAAAATAGGGCTTTTGGCGACGGGGTGCAAGGGCCCTCAGAACTGCACCCGGAAGCTCAGGTTGGGCGTCAGGCCCAGGGAGACGCTTTCGACCTTCTCGATTTCGTTCTGGTCGTTTAGCCGGTAGTAGGTATTGAGGATGTTGCGGCGGTTGGTGAGGTTGAGCACTGAAGCACCCACCGAAGCCCTGACCGCTTCGGAAAGGTCGAAGCCGTAAACGGCCGAGGCATCGGCCCGGATGTATTCGGGCAGGCGGCTGCTGTTGGGTTCCCGGAAGTTGATCTGGTTGGGGAAAACGGTGGTGTCGATTTCGTTGGGGGGTGGCTGGGGCTCGGTAAAGGGGCTGCCGGTGCGGTAGTTCAGGCCCACCCCCACTTTGAAGGGGCCTGAGGTGTAGTTGGTCCCGAAGGTAACCGTATGGCGGATATCCTGGTTGTTGGGGAAGGTGTCAGGCACGAGGTCGGGAAAATGGTAATTGTTGTGGTTCCAGGTGTAGCTCAGCCAGGTACTCCAGGCCTCATTCTTGTAGTTCAGCAGGGCTTCGACCCCCGAGACCCGGTAATTCCCGATCTCCCCGTTGAACTGGTCTTCGTTCTGGAAGCCCTGGGTGTCGGTGGTGATGCCGTCTACCTCTTTGTAGAAGCCCTCCAGGCCGGCCAGCCAGTTTCCCCGGTCGTAGTGCAGCCCCACAGAGGCCTGCCGGCTGGTGGCCACCGGGAGGTTGCGGCCGTCGGCCAAAATCCAGCGCCGTTTCTCGATCCCCAGAAAATTCTGTTCCAGGTCAACCTTCTGCAGGGTCGACTGGTTTTTGGTTTCACCCAGCAGCTGCAGGTAGAGGTGTGGGTTGAGCTTGTAGTGCAGGCTCAGCCGGGGTTCGGCCCGCAGACGGTCAAAATCTTCCGGGTTACTGAGGTAGTTCAGGCGCAGCCCGGCGGTGGTCAGCAGGCGACCCCCGGGCCCCTGGTATTCCCATTCCGTATACAGGGCATGGGTGTAGAGCACGTCCTTGATGCGGCTCAGGAAGGGGGGCTGGTTCACATCTGAGATATTGGCGATGCCCGTTACCAGAAACTGGTAGCCCGAGTTCCAGGTAAGCCCGCCTCCCGGCCTGAAGCTCAAACGGGTCTTCAGGGCCGTCTCCCTGACCTGGTTCGACTGCAGCAGGCGCTGCCCGCTGGCCTCTGTCAGGTAATCTGAATCGAGGTCGTACTGGGTCAGATACCCCTCAACCTCTGTTTGCAGGCCGGGGTTCCACTGGCTGTGGATGCGCCCGCCGATGCCCAGATTGGCCTGTATCAGCTGGCTCTCATTGGAGCTGTTGTCGCTGGCAAGCACTTCGGTGACGGCCAGGCGGTTTTTGGTATACAACAGGTTCAGGCGCAACTGGTGCTCCGGGCTCCAGTCGTAGAGCAATTTGCCGCTGAAGTCGTAAAAGTAGAAATCCTCATCCCGGGATTCATACAGGTCACTGTTCAACAAGGCCGGACTGCTGACCTGGGTGTCCTGGAAGGCCCGGTCTGAGAAACTGCTGTAGGTGGGGGTATTCAGGAAATCGGTCACCGAGCGGCGGGCAGATACCTGTACAGCCAGACGGTCAGAAACCGGCATGTGGAGGTAGGCATCCCCACTGATCAGGTTAAAGCCGGCCCCCCCGAAGTAGGTACGTTCTACGGTATTGTGGGTGCGCATATGGATGATGCCGCTCAGCCCGTCGCCGTAATAGGCACTTGACCCGTTTTTGATGACCTCGACCTGGTCGGTCAGGTAGGGGTTAAAAGCGGAAATCAGACCGAAAAAGTGGCCTGACTGATACATTTTGATCCCGTCCCAGAGCAGCAGGTTCTGGTCGTTGGTGCCACCCCTGATGTTGATGTCTGAAACGGTTTCGCTGTTGCTCTTGATGCCGGGGAGGGCCTGGATGGTCTGCAACACGTCGGGTTCGGTCTGCCCGGGCAGCAACCCAAACTCGGAGCGGTTCAGGGTAATGCTGCCGTCGGCTTCTTTCCGAAGGCCGGTGGTCAGGAATTTGTAGACTACTACCTCTTCGAGCTCCTGGTAGCGCTCGGGCAGCAGCACGGTGGTGCAGGGATGCTGTCGCACCAGCTTCTCGGCGGTGATGTACACCGTTTTATGGCCCAGGTGCTGGATGCGAAGGGTGGCCTGGCGCGGGATGTTTTCGAGGCGGAACATCCCGTCTGAATTGGTGACCAGGGCAATGCTGCTTCCCAGTACCTCCACGGTGGCACCGGGAATGGTGTTCTGTTCGAAATTGTCGAACACACTGGCGCAGATGTTCACCGTGCTGCTCTTGGCAACGGTATAATAGCGTTCGTTGAGTTTCTGGATGCGGAGCTGGGTTTGCTCGTACAACTCCTCCAGTGCCTGGTCAAGGGGGAGATCAGGCGGGATAAGGGCCTGCATGCCCTGCAGGTCTTCGTCCACAAAGGAGAACTTGACCTCATGGCGCTGCTCGAGGAGCCTCAGCAATTCGATGACTTCTGCGGGGGCACCCCTGTCCTGGCCACGGGCACTGCAGGGCAGGAGCAGCAGAAAAAACGCAAGGGAGCTGAAAAAATAGTTAGCGGGCCACGCTGGCATAGAAAAGTACTTTGTTCCCATGTACCTCATAGGTAAGCTCTGATGGGGCACTTATACTTTGTAACGCCAAATTCATGTTTGTGTTGCTGAAGGAACCTGTATACACTTCGGTGAGGTCGAGGTTCCGGGTTTCCACCTCCATGTTGTACTGCCGTTCGAATTCCTCGAGCACGAAAGCCAGCGGCATGGACTGGAAGCTGCTTTCGCTGCGGGTCCATGACGGGGTGGTTTCACCGGCAACCCCGGTGGTGGCGGCACGGCCCCCCACCAGGCGGTAGGCGGTGCCGGCGGGCAGTTCTACCGAGCTGCCGGCCCGGTCTACCCGCACCAGCCCCTCATAGCAGGTTACTATGAAAAGTTCGCCCCGCTGCAGCACGTTGAACTGTGTACCCAGTACGGTGACCTCCCCGGCCCCGGTTTCGACCGTGAAGGTCTGTCCTTTGGCTACTTTGAAGAAGGCCTCCCCTTCGAGGGCTACCCGTCGGTGGCTTTCCCAGTTTTTTTGGTTGTAGGAGATTTCAGAGCCGGCATTGAGCACGATCTCGGAGGCATCGGGCAAAACAGCCTCGCTCCGCTGGGCAAAACCCGCTTCTATGGAGGTTTCAGGACGGCTTATAAAGTAATAGGCCGACCCAAGCAGCAGAATCACCGCGGCGGCTGCGCTCATCCAGCGAACCCAGGGCCGCATGGCGACCACCCGGCCGCCGGATCCTCTGCGACCTTCCTTCAGGCGCTTCAGGGCAGCCTCTGCATCGAATGCCGGGCCTTCCAGGCGAGAGGCGGCCTCAACGATCTTCTCGTAGGAACGGAACTCGGGGGTGGCCCGGAATTTTTCCAATTCCTCCTCGGAAAGCTCGTTGTTCAACCATTTTGCAAGGTAATTTTCTTTCACGGCTCTGTCTTTAATTGTCTTTATAACAACCTACTAGTGAAATACCCTACCTGGAAGGAAAAATCTTTGCCAGGGTTTCGATAAAGATAGGAATTCAACGACAAACGGTAAGGCGGTAATATTCAATCGCCCTGGGCGGATGGGATCAGGCGGTTTGTACCAGCCCCAGTTCACGGAAAAGCCCCGAGAGGGCCTTGCGCATATCCCTTTCAAGGCGGTAGTGGAGCCACAGGTACAGCGGGATGCCAATGCATAAAAGCAGGAGTGGGTTGCCCCCGGTGCGCCTCCTTCCCAGAATGCTGTAAAAGGAGGCCTGGTGGGAGTAGGCAGCGAGCAGGAAGCCCATAAAACCAATACAACAAAACCCACTCATAAGTACGGTATACCAACCGCTTGCCGCCATGAGGGAGCCGATCAGAAGAGCCAGGAACATCAGGTAGACCAGCAGGGCCATGCGCGTATTGCGCCGGAACCTCATAAAGCAGGCGACCGCTTCCTTCAACCGAAGGCCGGCCGCGGGCAGCAGGTGTGTATCTGTGCCCCGTAGGCGCATTTCACCCGCAATCCCCATAAGCTCTGACAGGGACAAAGGTTTACCGTTATCAACGTGCGTTCTCATGCGTTGGTACATTCCTGTTTCACGGGCCAGGCCGGGAAAAGGAAGTCCAAAGTAGGAAAAATTCCCTGTGTTGTCTTTGCATTTAGATGAACTACAGTCCTTTTCGCCCAGCGGTTCAATTTTATCGGGGAACGGTATGCCTTGCACATACTAAATTAAAAACCGACTGAATAGTCTGTAAATGTGTGGGTTGGGTTTGTCCGGGTTGGCGGTTTGCAGGGGCAGTCAGCAGCCGGGTCAGGGTGCGAATGTGCGCATTTGCCCGTGTTGAAGCAAGTGGATGGGGGGATTCCTGCCCATGGGTAGGGAAGGGGTACTGGGTTTACAGTTCTCCGCCTTCGCGCCTGATGCGCTTCGGGGGATGAAAAAGGTTCCAATCAGGTAGGGAGTAGGTTTGAAGCCCTTTCTTCATTTTCAAACCGGCAA
>CAYWZF010000099.1:0-10457 GCA_964461555.1 uncultured Robiginitalea sp.
CCCCACCCAGTTCCGTGTAGTGCGTCTGAAAACAGACGGCGCAGAAGGTGGCCCCATCGAGGGACATGCCGGCCAGAACCGTTGTGCCGCACCCTTCGCAGCGATGGTCCTGATGCCGACTGACCAGATAGCTGAAGACCAGCACGTCGTCATACAGGCACGGGTTAAGCTGGTTGGGGCCGGCACTGAAGAACTCCGGAAAATCGTTGGTCAGGGGCCCCACCCCGAAATGCCCGGCCTCGGTTTGGTTCCAAACCCAGCGTTTCTCGCCATTCCCGGCGATTTGCTGCAGGGTTTGGGCATCGATGAACAGGCGCACATCGAGGTCCAGGCCCACGGTTGTGCTGGAGGCAAGGCCTCCCGGGCTGAATGCCACCACGGTAACCGGGGCCGTGTACTGGCCCGACTTGGTGTAGCGGAAAGAAGCCGATCCCCCGGGCCGCACCACAACCGGGCTATCCCCGGGCAGGAACACCACATGGAAGTACAGGGCATTGTCGGCCTGAGGGGTCACCGTTACATTCCCGGACTGATCCGGGGCCACAGTCGCCTGTACCTGCAGGTTGGTCGGAACCACCAGGGCCTGCAGATCGGGTTCGTCTTCCTGGCAGGAAAACAGCCCTGCCAGCACCAGAATTAAAAGATAGCGGAATCTCAGCATCACTTGTTCCTTAAGGTATGATTATATCGTCGAAGTAGAAGTTTTCTCCCTGCCCGGCGTTGCCGAAGTCGGGGAACAAAATCACCCGGTCGTACGAAATGCCGGTGCTGAACCCTCCGAAAGTGGTCATGTCAAAGCTCAGCACTTCCCAGCCGGCGGCTACCGTGCTGGTGGCCTGTACCTCTGCAAATACCGTCGGGTTGCCGTTGCCGTCAGGCGGGGAGGTCGAATCCTCAAGCTTCAGCAAGATGGGCGTGCCGGCCCGCGGAGACCACACCGTCACGTTGATGGTGGTACCGCCCGAGAAGTCGATGCCGCCGGCCAGGTTCAGGCTCGCCCCGGCCCATACCTGGGCGCCGGCCTCCTTGGTGATCTGCACCACGTTGCCGCTGGTGTTGAGGCCCGAGGCGTCGGGGTTGGCAACCACCCCGGCCGGGATCGGGCCGAAGCTCGATGAACCAAAGCCATTCCAGGTGTAGTCAACATTGCTGCCTTCAAAATCGATCGGGAGCTGGGGCAACACAGGCCCGGCAGAAGCGATCTCAATATCGTCGAAGAAGAAGTCTTCGCCCTGCCCGGCGTTGCCGAAGTCGGGGAACAAAATCACCCGGTCGTACGGAATGCCGCTGCTGAACCCTCCGAAAGTGGTCATGTCAAAGCTCAGCACTTCCCAGCCGGCGGCTACCGTGCTGGTGGCCTGTACCTCTGCAAATACCGTCGGGTTGCCGTTGCCGTCAGGCGGGGAGGTCGAATCCTCAAGCTTCAGCAAGATGGGCGTGCCGGCCCGCGGAGACCACACCGTCACGTTGATGGTGGTACCGCCCGAGAAGTCGATGCCGCCGGCCAGGTTCAGGCTCGCCCCGGCCCATACCTGGGCGCCGGCCTCCTTGGTGATCTGCACCACGTTGCCGCTGGTGTTGAGGCCCGAGGCGTCGGGGTTGGCAACCACCCCGGCCGGGATCGGGCCAAAGCTGGCAGACCCGAAACCGTTCCAGGTGTAATCGAACCCGGTGCCCTCAAAGTCGATGGGCAATTGCGGGGCCACCAGAGCGGCTTCCTGTTCGATGTCGTCTATATAGAATGTACCCGCGGTGGTGCCGGGGCCATCCACGAAAAGGACCAGGGTGGCGTATTGCCCGGTGGGGACGAAGGGCTCGCCCACGCCCTGGGTGCCGTCGATGAAGCTCTTCACCGCATCGTTGGCAAAATCAAAGCTCAGGAGTTCCCAACCAGAACCGCTGTGGTTCACAGATACTTCGTTCTGGCGCTCCCCGTTCACCCCGCCTTCGAACTTCATGAGGACGGGCACGGCCACGTTCGACCACATTTTCATGAAGATGGTCTTGTTCGGGCCGCTGAAGTCTACCGGGGTGCCCAGGGCGAAGGCGCCGCCTTCCCAGTTGGCGCCCGAATTGGTAATGGCGCCCACTTTGGATGCTACCGGGTTTGCCCCGCTGGGGTCCGGATTTTCCACCACCTCATAGCTGGCCCCGTTGAAGGTGCTGAAGGCATAGTTCACGGTGGGGATATCAAAGGTGATCGGCAGGCCTATTGGGTCTGAGGCGCCGCTGATGGTCACAACTTCTGAATATTCCACGGTGGCAGAACCTGCCCCGCGGGCCACCACCCGAACAGTATAGTCGTTGGCCTCGGCATAGATGTGAGACCCGGTTTCGCCGGCCATGATGGTCTGGGGCACCTCGTTATCGGCGTCCCCGTAATAGATGTCGAACACGGTGGCATTTTCGGCCGTGGGGGTTACCAGCACCTCAAAGGGGTTGGTATCCGAAACGGAGATGTCTACCGCCAGGTTCGAAGGAGGCGTAAAGGAAATGGTCACCACCCGCACCAATTCACTGGTGAGGCCGGTAGCACCCACCGCTACAATGCGCAGGTTATAGGTGCCTTCCCCGTAAACATGGCTCAGGGTCTCGCCCGGGCTCACCTGGGTCGGGGTTTCGCCTTCCACGTCGCCGAAGAATACATTGAACGAGCTCGCACCTACAGCCGTGGGGGTTACTGTCACCGTGCCAGTGTCGTCCTGGGCGATGTCAAAGACAGCCTCGACATTGGTCGGGGCCGAAATATTCTGCAGCGCGTAGGAAACCTGGTCGTCGTCGGAACACCCGGTGAAAACCAGTAAAGCGATACATGCTGATACAATAAATCTGATCTGTTTCATGGTTGCCAAATTTGATTAATACCCCGGATTCTGCTCCCAGCGGTTCCCGGCTAATTCAATTTCAATGGATGGTATCGGAAATAATTCGTTTTTGCCCGTCTGGAATCCGGATATGCTTGAGGCAGCCCTTCCGGTCCGGACCAGGTCGAAGAAGCGATGCCCTTCGCCCATCAGTTCCACGCGGCGTTCGCGGTAAATGGCCTCAGTGAGTTCACCCCCGCCCAGGTTCAGGTCTGCCAGCCCGGCACGGCGGCGCACCTGGTTCAGGTACTCCTGTGCCCTGCCGTCATCAATGCCACCCCGGTTCAGGGCCTCTGCGGCAAGAAGGAGCACCTCGGCATACCGGATGGCCCGGTAGTTGTTCGGGTTGGTCAGGTTGGCGTCACCCGTGTTGAGGTCGCCCTGGCGGGCGATGTATTTGCGGTTGTAATACCCCGTATGCTCATACCCTTCCACATAGGAAACCCCGTCGTTGGCGGCGGCCCAGGCCTCGATGTCGAGCACGGCCACGTCGCGGCGCAGGTCGCCGGCTTCAAAGGTTGCATAGGCCTCGGCCGTGGGCACGTTGAAGCTGAAGCCCGATTCGAAGACCGGCCCGGAGTAGTTCCGGATGCCGTTGAAGCCGACCGCGACATTTCCTTCGCTGCACTGCAGGCAGCCGAACCCGGCTCCTTCCACATCGGTGTACTGTACCTCAAAGACCGATTCAATATTGTTTTCGTTGTCGTTTTCAAACATGTTGGTGTAGTCATCCAGCAGTTCATAGGGCCCGTTGTTGATCAGGTCTTCGAGCACCTGTGCCGCCGGCTGGAATTTCTCGCGGTATACGAGCACCTTGCCCAGCAGGGCCTGGGCGGCCCCTTTGGTGACCCGCCCCGTTTCAAAGGCGGTATAGGGCAGGTTGGCGGCCGCGTAGGCCAGGTCTGCCTCGATCTGGTCGTACACCTCGCTGGCGGGGGTACGGGGCACCACGTCCTGGTCTCCGAAAAGCAGGCGCTTGTCTACAGCCAGGGGCACGTCTCCGAACCACTTCACCAGTTCAAAATAGTAATACGCTCTCAAAAAGGTGGCCTCGGCCAGGATGCGCTCCTTGCCCGGGAAATCGGTCTTGTCTTTGAATTCCAAAATGTAGTTGGCCCGGTTCACGCCGGCAAACATCCAGCTCCAGATACTGCGCAGCTGTTCATTGACCGGGGTGTGCACCATGTCGTCGATTTCCTGTATGCCCGGCACGTCGGTGGCGCTTTCGCCCCCGGCCAGGGTATTGTCGGAGGCAATTTCCCCCAGCATCACATTCAGGTAGGTAGATTGCAGCATGTCGTAGGCCGCAATAAGCGCCTCTTCGTAGTCTTCCTCCGAATTGAAGAAGTTCTCCGAATCTTCGTCGAAGGAATCCACGTCAACGAAATCATCGCTGCATGAGAAGATTCCCATCAGCAGCATCAGGATCAGGGCCTGGGTTTTGAGCTTGAACGATCGCTTTCTCATGGCATTAAAATTTGAAATTAACCCCCAGCAGATAGGTTCTGGGCACCGGATAAAAACCAGGGTCTATCCCGGCCCCGATGGGGGCCCCCGAAGAGGCGGCCGGGTCGTAGCCCCGATATTTGGTCAGGGTGAAAAGGTTGTTGACTGCAAGGTAGAACCGCAGTTTGTCGATGCCCAGGTGCTCGTTGAAGGCATCGGTGAAGGTATAGCCCAGCTGGGCATTCTGCATGCGCACGAACGAACCGTCTTCCACGTAGTAATCGGAGAAGAGGGTATTGGAGGTGGCCCCGATGGTCACGCGCGGATCCACGTTGGTACTCCCGGGCCCGGTCCAGCGGTTCAGGGCATAGACCGAACGGTTTACCAGGGGCTGGTTCCGCTCGTAGTTGCGCACGATCTCATTGCCGAGGGAGGCAAAGGCGTAGGCGGTAAAATCCCACTGTTTGTACCCCAGGCTGATGTTCAGGCCCATGGTGGCATCGGGGATCGGGCTCCCTATATCGGTACGGTCGTCGGAATCGATCACCCCGTCGCCGTTCTGGTCGACGAAGCGGAGGTCGCCCGGGGCCGCATTGGCCTGGGTGGCATGGGCATCCACCTCAGCCTGGGTCTGGAAAATACCGTCGGTCTCAAGGCCGTAGAAGTAGCCCAGGGGCTTCCCGTCTTCCATGCGCGCCGGCGGGTCTTGCCCCACCCCGAACGAACCCCCGGGAATAAAGCCCACCCCGTTGTTGACCGAGATCACCTCGTTTTGCAGAAAAGTAACGTTGTAGTTGATGCTGGCGCTGAAGGCGGCCGCAGGGGCCGTCTGGTAGCCGACGGCCAGCTCGAATCCGCGGTTCTCGACCGTTCCTGCATTGACCACCGGCGAGCCCGAGCCGGGCGCTGCAGCCCCCAGAATGCCCGAAACGGGGGGCGATACCAGCAGGTCTTCGGTACGTTTGCTGAAATAGTCGGCCGTGAGGCTGAAATGGTCCTGGAAAAAACGGAGGTCTACCCCGATATCGAGGGTTTTCTGCTCTTCCCACTGGATTTCAGGGTTTGACAGGGGCCCTACGGCCCTGCCAAAGACCAGTTCGCCGTCGAACACATAGGCCCCCTCGCCCGAAAGGACCGAGCGGAAGGCGTTGGCGGCAATCCGGTCGTTCCCCACAATCCCGTAGCTGGCCCGTATCTTCATGAAATCTAGCCAGGAGCTGTCTGCAAGGAAATCCTCTTCGCTCACGATCCAGCCCAGGGAGCCCGAGGGGAAATACCCGAAGCGGTTGCGCGGCCCGAAAGCGGTCGAGCCATCGCGGCGCATCACCCCTGAAAACAGGTATTTGTCTTTATAGCTGTACTGAAGCCGGAAGAAATAAGACAACAGGCGCGAATCGAATTTGCCCACGGTGTTGATGTAATTGTCGATCACGTCGCTGGCGTTCTCGATATAGGCGTTGGCAAAGGAATTGCCCGGGATGTCAAAACCGGTGCTGCCCGAGAACTGCCCGCTGGTGCGGAACACCGACATGCCCAGGGTGGCGTTCAGGTTGTGGTCTTCTCCCAGGTCCGTAACATAGTTCAGGAAGGTATCCCAGGTGTAGTCGCGAAAGATATCCTTGCTTTCCACCACGAAGTTCCGGTCTACGTTGAAGACCTTCCCCGAACCGTAGAAGACCGTCGGGAAGAAAAACCGCCCTTCTACCTCCGAGTAGTTGAACTGGAAGTTGGATTCGGCCTTCAGCCCCTCCAGGAGCGAATAGGAGGCCCCTACCTTGCCACTGAGGCGGTCTACACCGGTCTCGTTGAAGGTGTTGGCGATCTGGGCCAGGGGGTTGATAACCTCGTTGCCCAGGCCCTCGGCCAGGGTAAATTCGCCATTGGCATCGCGCACGGCAAAGGTGGGGGCATTGTTGAGGGCATTGAAGAGCACGCTTCCGAGGCTGTTTTCGGCCAGGGTCTTGCGGTTGGTGTTTGTGTAGAGCAAATTGGTCACCACGTTCAGGTTTTCAATGGGCTCCATGTTGTAATTCACCCGAAGGGTGGAACGGTTGAAGTTCGCCTTGGGCCCGCCCACGATCCCGTCCTGGGTCAGGTGGGAGGCGCCGAAGGAATAGGTGGATTTCTCGCTGCCCCCTGAAGCAGTAAAGTTGTGGTTGAAGATCAGGGCATTGCTGAACACCTCATCCTGCCAGTCTGTTCCGGTTCCCAGGGTGCTCAGGTCCGGATACGGGTTCGGGCTGCCGCCGGCGGCGTAGGCCTCGTTGACAATCACGGCGTATTCGGTGGCATTCAGCACGGGGATCTTCCGGGAGGTCTGCTGCACGCCTCCCCAGGCATCGTAGCTGAATTTAAGGTCTGTATTGCGACGCCCCGTTTTGGTGGTGATCAGGATAACCCCGTTTGCCGCCCGCACCCCGTAAATACCGGCCGTGGCATCTTTCAGCACGTTGATGCTCTCAATGTCGCCCGGGTTGATCACGCTAAGGTCTTCAATTACGTTGCCATCGACCAGAATAAGCGGCCGGTTGTCGCCATTGGTAGAAATCCCGCGGATGCGGATGTTCGAGGCGCTACCCGGCGAACCGGATTCGGTGGTAACCTGTACCCCGGCCACCTGGCCCTGCAGGGCCTGCTCAATGCGCGTTGGGTTCAGTTCCTCGATGGTTTCAGAACCCACCACGGCAACGGCCCCGGTGAGTTCCTTTTTCGTCTGGGTGCCGTAGCCGATCACCACCACCTCTTCGAGGGCGCTGACATCTTCCTGCAGGCGAATGGTTACCCGCTCGGAGCCCCTTACCACATACTCCTGGGTGAGGTATCCGATGTAGGTAAAGACGAGCACCTCGCCTTCCGACAGGTCGGCGAGCACAAAGTTTCCGTCAAAATCGGCGGCCGTGCCTCGGTTGGTCCCCTTAACAAGAACGTTGACCCCGGGAAGGGGATCTGAAGAGATTGCATCCAGGATCACTCCCTGCACCCGGATGTCCTGCGCCTGTAACCCCAGGGTTACGAAAGTCAGGAAAAGGAAAAGCGTATACTTCATTTCCATGGCATTTGATGGATGTCCCAATTTATACCATGTTGTGGTGTTAAAAAATTTAACAACCCCTACAAAAAATATACAACCCTCACTTTTAGGGGGCATTTTTCAATAATATCAATGAAATCCCCGGTATAAATGAGGTTTTCACAAATATTACCCGGAATAAATTTAAGGAAGGTGACTGGCCAGACAGGCCAATGTTGTGGTAATGTTGTGGTAAATTAAGGAATTGTACAGGCCGGCAGCCCGCAAGTTACAACCCCAGAATGTAGCTGGTAAGGCTTTCCTCGTGGTCGAGGTTCATTTTTTTGCGCAAACGATAGCGCTTAACCTCCACGCTGCGCACCGAAATGTTGAGCAGGGGGGCGATTTCCTTCGAGGAAAGGTTCAGGCGCAGGTATGCGCACAACTTAAGGTCATTGGGGGTCAGGTCGGGATGCCGTTGCTTCACAGTTTGCATGAAATCCTTGTCGGCATTGTTGAAGGCCGTTTCAAAGAATTCCCAATCTTCTTCGTTGTTGATGCTTTGGTCTATGGTGCGGATCACCGCCCTGATCTGCCCCGGCCCCTCGGCCCGCCTGAGCTGTTCCTTCAGGGCATTCAGGAACTCGTTCTTCTTTATCAGGCTCATGGTTGAAACAGCCAGTTCGCGGTTCTTGCTTTCGATTTCCTGCCGCAGGTTGGCGTTGCGCATCTCCACCATTTTCTTCCGGGCTTTCAGCTCCTTTTGCTTGAGCTTCTTGCGGGCCTTTTCTTCCAAAGCCGCCTGCTGCTTCCGGTAATAGGCCCGGTAACGGATGTGCACCGCATAGGCCAGTGCCAGGGCGGCCAGGGCAAAAAGCAGGAACGCCCAGTAGGTAAGGTACCAGGGCCTGTCAATTTCAAAGGCAAAGCGGGCCTCATTTTCAGATCGCTCATTCCCCACCCGGGCACGCACGTGAAATACATAGTTCCCGTAAGGCAGGTTTTCAAACCGCACCTCGGGCTGGGTGCTCCACGCCCCCCAGTCGTCCTGAAGCCCTTCCATCCAGTACTGGTACTCCACTTCCCGGTATTTGTCATACATGGGCACCCCGTAGGCAAACCGCAGGTTATTCTGCCGGAAAGGAAAAGCCTGTTGGGCACCGCTCAGGGGCAGGGCCTGGGTGCTGTCCTGGTCGTAGAAATACCGGGTAACGCCGTGCAGGTAGACTTCCGGCCTGCGGTCCTGGAATTTGCTTAAATCCATCAGCAAATAGCCGTCTGAACGGCCGATCAGGTAACGCCCGTCCGAAAGCGGGGCAAGGCATTCAAAGCCGACGACCCCTATACTCTGGCGAAAGCCCTCGGGCACCGGGATGGTCTGGGCCCGCAGGTTTTCCCCGAGGGGGTCGGGCAGCACGCTGTAGATGGTCCGGTTGCCAAGCCCCCAGAGGCGCCGGGAAGCCTCATCTGAGAGCAAAACCCCCACCGGGTCGTCAGCCCCTGAATACAACAGGGCGTTCAGCAGGGAATCGGCTATAAAGCCCTGGCCCTCCTCATACCGGAACACCCCGCTGCTGTTGGCGTAAAAGAGGCTGTTGCGGAATTTGAACAGGCTGGCGCCAAAACCAAAGGCATCGGTTTGGGAACTGTCGGTGACCTGCCTGAAATCCGGGTCTGTTTGCAGGTTGTAGACCCCCTTGTATTCGTGGTTGACAATCAGCCTTCCCGAATCGGTGAATTCAAAAAAACGGCTTGAAATGCCGAACCCTTTCAGGATATTGCGCAAGGCCCAGCCGCTGTTGTTCCGCTCCAGCAGGCTTAAGCCCTGGTACCCGCCCTGGAGCAGCAGGCCGTCGGCCCCCGGTACCGGCTTTATATCCCAGGTGCCGGGCGTTGCCGCGATCAGGCGGGAACGGTTCCCCTCGATCTGGAAGGTGCCCGCGTTGTGCCCGCAGAGCAGCACGCCGTCATATTCCTTTATGCACCAGACCTGTCCCTCGGTGCCCGGCACCAGCTCATAGGGCCCGTCAGAACCCACGGGGGCCTGGAACAACCCCTGGTTCGTGCCTAGGTAAAGGCGTCCATCGTGTTCCCGGGCGGCGTACACCACCCCGAGGGTACCGGCCTTGTCGATGTATTCGCTGAAAGCCGAGCCCCGGTTGATCGCGCTGATCCCGTTATCGAGGGCCAGCCAGATATTCAGGTCCCGGTCTTCAAAAACAGAAAGGATGGTGTTGTTGTTCAGGCCCTCTGCCTTTCCGACCTTCATCACGAACTCCCCTTCCGGGTCGAGCAACAGGAGGCCTTCCGAAATAGTACCCAGGGCTATACTGCCGTCGGCCAGCTGGGCAGAGCTGTAGATCTTCACCTGGGGGAAGTCGGCGAGCCCCGGAGGCTCCCAGATTTGCAGCGCCTCGCTTTCGAGCACGAAAAAACGGCCGTCTTCTGCCAGCAGGGCCGGGCGATCGCGCAACCGGAACATTCCGACAAAGACCTGCTGGCCCAGCTCAGCCCGGGGGATCAGCACGGTAGCCTCCCCGTTGCGGATCTGCATGAGCCCCTCATCTTCTTTCCGGTAGAACAAACGGTCTTCGAAGCCGAACAACTGGGCCCTGTCGGCCTGGGAGGCAATTACAGTGAATTGCCCGGTATCGGTCCGGTATGCATAGATGCGCTGCAGGGATTGGAACATCACCCAATCGCCCAGGGAGCGGATGCGCCAGAATTCCTCGTCGGGCAAAAGGGTATCGGCCAGGGAGGCGCTCAGGGAAGTATAGGCCTGCCTGCCCGCGGCATCCTGCTCCCAGTAGCCGAATTCCATGTAACAGCCGGTGTACACCCGGTTCCCGACAGTGTGCACCGAGCGGAGGGCCGAGCCGTTGGGCGCGTAATACCGGTTCCAGCTCACCCCGTTGAATTCAAGGAGGCCCCCGTTGTTGGCGAAATAGATCCACCCCCGGTCGGTCTGGTCGACAGCCCAGTTCTGGTTATCGGCCCCGTAGTCGGAAGGCCTGAAATTCCAGATAGGCGGCAACACCTGCGAGCGGGCAGGCAGGGTCAGCAGCAGGGCAAGGAACAACAGGCCTGCCGGAAGGGAAAGGATCGGGCGGTATTTGGGCATCTCAGGTTCCTCCACA
>CAYWZF010000100.1:0-4362 GCA_964461555.1 uncultured Robiginitalea sp.
ATAAAAAGGATCTGGAACTTGTTGCGGGAACTGGCCGCCTATTACCTGGGGGCCAAACTCATGGCTTTTGGCATTCCCAAGTTGCTGGCCATGCAGTTTCGCGTCCCTGATGAGATATGGGGCACCCCCCTTGGCGAACTGAGCCCATACTGGCATATGTGGTCTTTCTTTGGCAGGTCGTATGGCTACAACGCATTTATAGGCATTGCCGAGGTACTGATCGGGGCCCTGCTGATTTTCCGCAGAACACGCCTGGCCGCCATGGTTTTTGCCTCGGGACTCTACCTGAATTTGCTGGCGCTTAATTTCTCTTTTGACCTGACCTTTGCCAGGGGTCATACGTTGTTCGATACAGTATTGCTGCTGATCCTGTTTTGGCCCTACCGAAAGCGGCTTGTTCAATTTTTCTTTGTGGAGGGGGGCATGCCCGTCGCTGGGTCCGCAACCCGCCGGATGGCCCTGAAGTTGCTTCCCTGGTTGTTCGTGGGCCTGTTTGGGCTGGGGTATTTTCTGTTTTCCCTCTATATAAGGCGCAAATACGGCGACCTCTAAATTGGCCCGGGGGGGTTAGTCGTTCAGCTTCAGCACGGCCATGAATGCCTGCTGCGGAATTTCCACGTTGCCTACCTGGCGCATGCGCTTCTTGCCCTTTTTCTGCTTTTCGAGCAGTTTCCGCTTCCGGGAGATGTCGCCCCCGTAACACTTGGCCGTCACGTCTTTGCGCAGCGCCTTGATGGTTTCGCGGGAAATGATTTTGGCCCCTATGGCCGCCTGTATCGGGATGTCGAACTGCTGGCGGGGGATGAGCTCCTTGAGCTTTTCGCACATCTTCTTGCCGATGTGGTAGGCGTTGTCGAAGTGCACCAGGGCTGAAAGGGCGTCTACCGGCTGGGCGTTCAGTAAAATGTCTACCCGCACCAGTTTGGAGGTGCGCATGCCGATGGGGCTGTAATCGAAGGAGGCATACCCCTTGGAAACGGTTTTCAGGCGGTCGTAGAAATCGAAGACGATCTCGGCCAGCGGCATGTCGAAGGTCAGTTCGACCCGGTCTGGGGTCAGGTAGGTCTGGCCCGTGATCTGTCCGCGCTTGTCGATGCAGAGCGACATCACGTTGCCCACGAAATCGGCTTTGGTGATGATGGTCGCCTTGATATATGGCTCTTCTACCCGGCTCAGGGTAGACGGTTCGGGCAGGTCTGACGGGTTGTTCACCACAACAGGGGTCTCGGGGGCCTTGGTGGTATAGGCCAGGTAGCTCACGTTGGGCACCGTGGTGATCACGGTCATGTCGAATTCGCGCTCGAGCCGTTCCTGCACGATCTCCATGTGCAGCATGCCCAAAAACCCGCACCGGAAACCAAAGCCGAGGGCTGCGCTGCTCTCGGGGGTAAAGACCAGGGAGGCGTCATTGAGCTGGAGCTTTTCCATGGAGGAACGCAATTCCTCGTAATCTTCGGTGTCTACCGGGTAGATACCGGCAAAGACCATGGGCTTTACGTCTTCAAAGCCTTCAATGGCCACCGGGTGCGCATTGTCGGCAGCGGTAATGGTATCGCCCACCTTCACTTCCCGGGCTTCCTTGATGCCGGTGATCAGGTAGCCCACGTCGCCTGCCGAGATGACTGGCTTGGGCACCTGCCGCAGCTTGAGGGTGCCGATCTCGTCAGCGTAGTACTTCTTGCCGGTAGCGACAAATTTGATATGCTGCCCTTTGCGGATTTCCCCGTTCACGACCCGGAAGTAGGTTTCAACGCCCCGGAAGGGGTTGAACACGGAGTCGAAGACCAGGGCCTGCAGGGGTGCTTTGGGGTCGCCTTTGGGGGGCGGGATGCGCTCGATGATGGCCTTGATGATTTTGTCGATGCCCAGGCCTGTCTTGGCGCTGGCCGGGATCACTTCCTCGTGCCGGCACCCCAGGAGGTCTACGATGTCGTCGGTCACTTCTTCGGGCTTGGCGCTGGGCAGGTCCACTTTATTGAGCACCGGGATGATCTCCAGGTCGTTTTCCAGGGCCAGGTAGAGGTTAGAGATGGTCTGGGCCTGGATGCTCTGGGCGGCGTCTACCACCAGCAGGGCTCCTTCGCAGGCGGCGATGGAACGGGAGACCTCATAAGAGAAGTCTACGTGCCCGGGGGTGTCGATCAAGTTGAGGATGTACGTTTCGCCCTCGTATTCATATTCCATCTGGATGGCGTGGCTCTTGATGGTGATGCCCCGTTCGCGCTCCAGGTCCATGTTGTCGAGCAACTGGTCCTGTTTTTCGCGTTCGGTCACCGAGCCCGTAAAATCAAGCAGACGGTCGGCCAGGGTGCTTTTCCCGTGGTCGATATGGGCGATGATGCAGAAATTCCGGATGTTCTTCATGCAATATCCTCAGAAATAGGAGGCAAAGATACGCGATTGGCAGATCAATCCTGCCACTCCGCAATAAACAAATTCGTGTCGCGCGACCCTCCGTTGTTCCGGTTGCTGGAGAACACCAGGTACTTTCCGTCGGGGGAGAATACCGGGAAGGCGTCAAAGGTCTTGCCCTCGGTGACCCGCTTCAGGCCGGTGCCGTCGGTATTGATCATGTACAGGTTGAACGGGAACCCCCCGTCGGCCTCAAAGTTGCTCGAGAAGAGGACCTTGTCTCCATCGGGGTGGAAGAACGGGCACCAGTTGGCATTTCCCAGGTAGGTGAGCTGCCGCAGCTCGCTCCCGTCGGCATTGCAGATGAAAAGCTCCATATTGGTGGGCATGACCAAACCCTGGGCCAGCAATTCTTTGTACTCGGCGATCTCGGCCTCCGTTTTGGGGCGCGAGGCCCGGAAAATAAGCTGGCTTCCGTCGGGGGAGAAGAAGGCCCCGCCGTCATAGCCCAGCTCGTTGGTGATCTGTTTTACATCCGATCCGTCAGTGTTCATGGTGTATAGCTCCAGGTCGCCGCTCCGGTCAGAAGTAAAGACGATCTTATCGCCTTTGGGCGAAAGGGTGGCCTCTGCGTCGTAGCCCGGGCTGTCGGTGAGCTGGGCGGTAATGTTGCCCTGCAGGTCGGCCACAAAAATGTCAAAGGTGTTGTAAACCGGCCACACATAGCGGCCGTTCATGCGCAGGGGTACCTCGGGGCACTCCTTGTCGTGCAGGTGGGTGGAGGCGTAAAGGATATGCTGGTTGTCGGGCATAAAGTAACCACAGGTGGTGCGGCCCATCCCCGTGCTGACCATGGGGGGCTTGTGGTCTGAGAACGACTCTGTGGCATCCATCACGAACATCTGGTCGCACCCCAGGCCCCAGTCGGCGTAATTGGACTGGAAGATGAGCTTGCTGCCGTCAAAGCTCCAGTAGGCCTCGGCGTTGTCGCCCCCGAAGGTTACCTGGCGGATCGATTTGAAATGGGCTTCGCCCGGGTAGATCAGGGTGTCGGATACATTGGCCATCAGGCTGGGTTGGGCTTCGGCGGGCCCATCAGCCGGTTTGGGTTCTCCCTTGCAGCCCATCAGGGCCATTCCGAGCACTAAAAGAATAGAAAATCTCATAAGATGCGTACTTTTGGCAAAAATAGACCGAAGCCATGAAGATAAACAATCTTTTTTGGGGAATTCTCCTGATTATCGGGGCCTGCCGCAACGCCCCGGCCCCGGAGGTAAGCATGCAGGATGATGTGCGCATGCTGGCCAGCGATTCGCTCTCCGGGCGCGAAACCGGCACCGAAGGCGCCCGCAAGGCTGCCGATTATCTCGAATCCCGCATGAAACAGCTCGGCCTGAAACCGGCGGCCGCAGACGGCGACTATACCCAGGAATTCAGCTTCAAACCCAAAAAAGACCCCCATTCGGAAGTACAATTCGGGCAGGCTTCCGACAGCAGCATCATCGGCATCAACGTATTGGGCCTGATCGACAATGGCGGCGCCCGCACCGTGGTCATAGGCGCGCATTATGACCACCTCGGGATGGGGGGGGAGGGCTCCTTGCACCGGGGTGACCCGGCCATCCACAACGGCGCCGACGACAATGCCAGCGGGGTGGCCGTGCTGCTGCAGCTGGCCAACCGCATCAAAAACTGGCCCGAGGCCAAAGACAACTACCTGATCCTGTCCTTTTCAGGGGAGGAAATGGGCCTGCTTGGCTCCAATTACTTTGCGAAGAACCCGACCCTCGACCTGGGGCAAGTCCCCTACATGCTCAACCTTGATATGGTAGGGCGCCTGCGGCAAGACAGCACCCTCTCGGTGAGCGGCACGGGCACCAGCCCCATCTGGCCCCAGATGCTCAACACCCTCAACCCGGGCTTCAAGCTGGTGCTGAGCGAATCGGGGGTGGGCCCCTCAGACCACACCTCGTTCTACCTGCAAGACATCCCGGTATTGCACTTTTTCAC
>CAYWZF010000100.1:4462-10442 GCA_964461555.1 uncultured Robiginitalea sp.
GCGGGCCTCCAGAAAGGCGACATCGTCGTAAAGCTCGGCGACAGCACGGTTACCGACATGATGAGCTACATGCGGGCCCTGGCTTCGTTCACGCCGGGCCAAAGTGCAGAGGTCATCGTGGAGCGCGAGGGCAAGAACGTCACTGCGGTGGTACAATTCTGAGCGATTTTGCAGAAAAGTCTTCCCAAAACCGTTAATTTGACACAGGCAGGCGGTCAAAAGAATTCTTAGCTTTACCTCCTGCCGCGACGTTTGTGAAACTCAGGATCCTATTCATATTGGGGGTTATCCCCCTGGCCCTTGCCAGCCAGACCTACCAGATAACCGGAACGGTCAGAGACACCGAGGGGATGGCCTTGCCATTTGGCAACATCATGTTGCTGCAGCCGACTGACAGCTCCCAGGTCAAAGGCAGCTCTGCCGATGAAGACGGGGCCTTTCTCCTGACCGGGATCTCCCCCGGGCAGTATTACCTGCAGGCCCAGTACTTCGGGTATCAATCCATGCTGGTGCCCCTCGACATACAGCAAGACCTGCGGGTTGGCGACCTGGTGCTCGAAGTGGAGGGAAACCGCCTTGATGAGGTGGTGCTGACCGGGTCGAGGCCCACCATTGAGCGGCAGGCAGACCGCATTATTTTCAAGGTCGAGAACACCACCCTGAGCCAGGAGATGGCCTGGGACATTTTGCGGAAGGCCCCCGGGGTAATCGTGATCCGGGACCAGCTCGAGATCCGCGGCCAGACGGCCACGGTCTACCTGAACGACCGGAAAGTGCAGCTTACGCCCGACGAGATACTCGACCTGCTGAAGGGGCTTTCAGGCGACATGGTGTCTGCGGTGGAGGTAATCCCCATCCCGCCGGCCCGGTATGACGCCGAGGGCGGCCCCATCCTCAATATCCGCACCCGCCAGAATATCATCCCCGGCTACAAGGGCAGTGTCAGGGCACAGTACGAACAGGCCATCTTCCCCAAATACAGTTTTGGGACCAGCCAGTATTACAAAGGGGAAAAATTCGGGGTTTTTGCCAATTACAGCATCAGCCCGCGCAAAGACTTCAAGTATACCGACAGCTATGCAAATTTCTTTGACCCTCAGGGAGATGTTTACGCCCGCTGGACGACCGATATGGACAGGACCACGCGGTCGCTGGCGCAACAGGCCACCCTCATGTTCGACTACGAGCCTTCCGAAAAGGACAAGCTCAACCTGACCGCCAACCTGAATACCTCCCCGAACAAACGCAGTGCATATGGGATACAAACCCTGATGCGCAACGCACAGGGGGTGCTCGACTCCACCCTGCAGACGACCAGCACCCTCGAAGACGACCTGTTGAATGTATCGGCAGACCTGAACTATGAACGCAGACTGAAGAAAGAAGGCGCCTCCCTGAAGGCCAATCTCCACCACACTTATTATGAGCTGAGCCGCGACCAGCAGGGCAGCACGGATTATTTTGACCCCAATGGGATATTCCTGAGGAATTTCAGCTTTTCAACCGAGGCCCTGCAAAACATTCACATCAGCACAGGGCAGGTCGATTTTTACACCCCGAACCCCTCCGGCAGCTTTGAAGCCGGGGTGAAGGGGTCTTACATCCGCAGCAAGAGCCGCATCGACTACCTCGACGTAAACAATACGGAGCCCCCGTTCGATATCGCCCTTTCAGATCGCTTTATCTACGATGAAGGGGTGGGGGCGGCCTATGCCACGCTTTCCCGCGACTGGGCCCCCTGGTCTGTGAAATTGGGGTTGCGCGCAGAGCACACTGAGGTGCGGGCCCGCAGCGAGACCCTTGACCAGATTACCCGGCAAAGTTATTTCGAGCTGTTTCCCAACCTGTTCCTGGGGTACGACCTGGGGGCAGACAACAGTTTGAATTTCACCTACAACCGCAAGCTGACCCGCCCGAATTATCAGGATCTCAACCCCTTCCGGTTCTTTATCAACGAAAACAACTACGACCAGGGGAACCCGAACCTGGTGCCCAATTTCAGCCATAACTTCAACCTGAACCTCTCCCTGAAGAACACCTATTTTGTAGACCTGTACTATCGCGACAATGGGCGCTACATCAGCCCGCTGAGCTTTCAGGACAACGAGAACCAGACCCTGATCGAAATCTTCCAGAACGTGGAGGAAAGCCGTTCCTATGGCCTGGATTTCACCGTGTCGACCTCCCTTGCCCCCTTTTGGGACCTGTATGCCTATACTTCGGTATTCCACGAAGATGAGACCTTCATCAACCCCGACGACCCCGATCAGACCCTTACCAACGAGGTAAACGGCATCTACGGGTATTTGAGCAACAACCTCGCGCTCTCCAAAGACGGCACCTTTTCGGGTGAAGTTTCCCTGGTCTACCTGAGCGGGTTCCTCTATGGCACGTACCGGATGTCGGAAACCATCACCCTGAACCTGGGCTTGCGCAAGACGCTCTGGGACGGGCGCGCCGTGCTTTCGGCAGTGGCCGAGGACCTGCTGAGGCGCGCCAACGCCACCTATACCTCGCGCTACCCGAACCAGGACAACGGCTATTCCCCCCTGCCCGAGACCCGCCTGCTGCGCATCGGGTTTACCTACAACCTGGGCAACTACCGCCTGAAAAACCGGTCGACCAACCTGCGGAATTCCGAACTGCAACGGATTCAGGATGAATGATTTTCGCGCATTTCAGTTGAATTCGTAATTTTGCCCCTCAATAAGCCTGGAACAATGCCGCGCATCGGCCCCATCGAATTGCCCGATTTCCCGCTCCTGCTCGCGCCCATGGAAGACGTGAGCGACCCGCCTTTCCGCGCCCTCTGCAAGGAGCAGGGCGCCGACCTGGTGTACACGGAATTCATCTCTTCAGAGGGCCTGATCCGCGATGCGGCGAAAAGCGTTTTGAAGCTCGACATTTATGAGAAGGAACGCCCCGTGGGCATCCAGATCTTCGGGGCCGAGCTCGATTCCATGCTCCAGGCGATTGACATTGTCACGGCCACCGGCCCTGACATCATCGACATCAACTTCGGGTGCCCGGTCAAGAAGGTGGTCTGCAAAAATGCCGGGGCCGGCATTTTGCGCGACATCCCCCTGATGGTGAAGCTAACGGCCGAAATGGTAAGGCGCACCCCCCTGCCGGTAACGGTTAAGACCCGCCTGGGCTGGGACCACAATACCATCAAGATCGTGGAGGTCGCCGAACGCCTGCAGGATGTCGGCATACAGGCCATTTCCATCCACGGGCGCACCCGGGTGCAGATGTACAAGGGCGAGGCCGACTGGGGCCCCATCGCCGAGGTGAAGAACAACCCCCGCATGCACATCCCCGTGTTTGGGAACGGGGACGTTGACAGCCCCGAAGCGGCCCTGCGCATGCGCGACCAGTTTGGCCTCGACGGGGCCATGATCGGCCGGGCGGCCATCGGCTACCCCTGGTTTTTCAGGGAAGTAAAGCATTTCTTCAAAACCGGGGAGCACCTCGCGCCCCCGAACATGGAAGAGCGGGTACACGCCGCCCGCCGGCACCTGCAAATGGCCATCGACTGGAAAGGGGAAAAGCTGGGGGTGTTTGAGACCCGCAGGCATTACACCAACTACTTCAAAGGGATCCCCAATTTCAAGGAGTACCGCATGAAAATGGTCACCAGCGACGAGGCAGCCGAGGTCTTTGCGGCTTTCGAGGAGGCGCTTGACGCCTTTTCAGGCCATGTCTTTGCCTGACCTCAGATCTTCATGATCTTTTTGCTGATGCGGCTGCTGGCGATCTGTGCGGCCAGGATGCCCAGCAGCACGATGGTGGCAAGCACCAGCCCGAAATTCTCCCAGTTCAGCTCTACCGGGTAAGGCAGGGTGGGCGTGATCATGACCCATCCGAAGAGCAGTTGGGAGCCAATAAGCAACACCCCGATCAGCACCCCGATCAGCCCGCCCGAACTGGTGACCAGCACCCCCTGGAGAAAATAGATTTGCCGTAACCGCTGGAGCGGAAGCCCCAGGGAATACAGGGTCCTCAGGTGCTCCTTCTTGTCGAGGATCATCATGATGATGGCCCCCACCACATTAAAAAGGGCTATGATCAGCACCAGGGTAAAGATGAGGTAGGTGGCCAGGTTTTCGGTGTTGAGCATGCGGTAGAGCGTCTGGTTGAGCTCGCGCCGGTTGCGCAAAACAACCCCCGGGCCCAGCACATCGGCCAGGGCCGCCCGCACAGCCTCTTCGTCGGCCTCGCCGTTCAGGCTGAAATTCAGGCCCGACACCTCGGTGCTGTCGCGCTCCAGCAGGGCCTGAACCAGCGGCAGCTCTGCAAACACGTATTTCTTGTCGAGGTTCTCTTCGATCTGGTAAATGCCGCTGATAACCAATGCCAATTGGTTGTAGGGCTGGTCTCCCAGGCCCTGGGGCGAGAGGCTGCCCTTCCCCGGCTTGGGGGCCAGCACGATCAGGGGGCTCCTAAAGTCGTTGATGCCCAGGTTGAGCTGGTTGGCAATGGTGAGCCCCGCCACTCCCTGCTGCCCGCTGAGGTCATACAGCCCCACGAAAACCGTGCTGTCGATGCCGGTGGTCTGGTTGTAGGCGCTGTCGACCCCCTTGATGTAGGCGATCATGCTCTTCTGGCTGTGGGTCAGGTAGACGCGTTCTTCCAGCTCCCGGGAATACGACGCCACCCCGGGCAGGTCGCGCAGGGCTGCCTCCTGGGCAGGGGTCAGGGAAAAGGCCTTTCCCGTGGCCGGCAGGGCTTTCAGTTGGGGGTCGAAGGTGTTGCTGAAAGAAAGGCTGAACGATTTCAGGCCCGAAAACCCGGAGAGGACTATAAAAAGGGCGGCCGAACCTACCACGATGACCCCGAAGGTCACGGCGTTGATGATGTTTACGGCGTTCTGGCTGCTTTTGGAGCGGAGGTACCGCCTGGCGATGTAGAGCGGAACGTTCACCTCCTCAGGATTTTTTGCGGCGAGGCAGCAATTCCCGGTTTTCAATGGGGTTTTCCTCCCCTTTGAGCGACTGGTCTATCTTTTCGATGTACTCGAGGGAATCGTCGAGGAAGAAAAGGAGCTCAGGCACCCTGCGAAGCTGGTGCCGGGTGCGGCGCGCCAGTTCGTGCCGGATCTGCACCTGCCCGGCTTTGATGCCGTTGAGCACCGCAGTGGCCTCCTTTACCGGGAAAATGCTCACGTAGACTTTTGCAATGGAAAGGTCAGATGTCACAGAGACCTTAGACACCGAGAGGATGACCCCGTGCAGGCCGCTGTCGGCTGCGGCCCTCCTCAGGATATCTGCCAGATCTTGCTGGATGAGGCCGGCTATTTTTTTCTGACGCTGCGTTTCCACAGGGCAAAAATACGCACAAAAGGCGTACTTTCGTTTTATAAGCCCCGGGAATGCGGAAAATAGAACATATCGGGATCGCCGTCAAAGACTTGCAGCAATCGTGCGCCGTGTTTGAAAAGCTCTTCGGGGCGCCGGCCTACAAGACAGAGGAGGTTGCCTCCGAAGGCGTTCGCACGGCCTTCTTCCAGGCCGGGCCCAACAAGATCGAATTGCTGGAGGCCACGACCGAAGACAGCCCAATTGCCAAATACCTCGAAAAAAGGGGCGAAGGCATGCACCACATTGCCTTTGATGTGGCAGACATCCACGCCGAGATCGCCCGGCTCAAAGCCGAGGGGTTTGCAGTGCTGAACGAAACGCCCAAACGCGGGGCCGACAACAAGCTGGTAGCCTTCCTGCACCCCAGGGGCACCCACGGGGTGCTGGTCGAGCTCTGCCAGGAAGCCCCTGAGGAATAGGCCCGCCCTGTTGCGGCAGCCGGAAAATAATGGTAATATTGCATGCTCCAAATCAGCCGAATTTCCCTTAGGGATTGGATTTTGGATTTTGGAATTTGGAATTTATTAATTGCCCGCCCCAGCGGGCAGGGTCCTATAGCTCAGTCGGTTAGAGCATCTGACTCATAATCAGAGGGTCCCTGGTTCGAGCCCAGGTGGGAC
>CAYWZF010000101.1:0-10122 GCA_964461555.1 uncultured Robiginitalea sp.
AATTCCGCTGGTGACAAACAGCCCGGTAATGGATACCGGCTTCGGGGGCCTGGGTATGTGGTTTTTCAAAATGGACCCCCAGGATGCTGAATCACCCCCTTCACTGGCTTCCCTGTACGCGATCTATTCAACCAACAACAGCTACATCTTTACGCCTTTCGGCAGGTTTTTCTGGAATGAAGACCGAAACAGGGCATTCATCAGCTTTGGGACCTCACGGGTGAATTACGACCTGACATACGATGAACAGGAGAATGACCTCCGCCTGGTATATTCCGAAATCCGCAATTTTCTGACGGCTGAATACAGCCGGAAAATCATCGGGGAATTCTATGTGGGGGTATTATACCTCGGAACCAAGACCAAGTACCGATTCGACCAGGGGACCGATGAAGAAAATGACTTTGCCCGGGAATTCTTCGCCCAGAACGGCATCGCCGACAATTTTGTATCGAGCCTGGGGCTCAACTTTTCGTTCGACAACAGGGATTATCCGTACAATCCCACCAGGGGCCTTACCTTCAGCATCAGGCCCAAGTTCAATACAGCCTGGCTGGGAAGCGAGAACAACTACGTAGACACCGATTATGAACTCAGTTACTTCAAAACCCTTAAAGCTAATCTGATCCTCGGATTGAATGTTTCAGGGGGCTTTGCCACCGGCGATGTTCCGTTCGACGGCTATCAGATGTATGGGGTGCGCAACAACCTGAGGGGGTACGAAGCGGGTAAGTACAAGGGAAGGAACATGATAGCCTCCCAGGCAGAACTGCGGTGGCGGTTTTACAACAGGTGGGGAGCTGTTTTTTTCGGCGGCACGGGAAGTGTCTGGGGGAACGAGAACAACGGGGAGGAAGAATTCGAAAGGAAATGGTTGCCAGGGGCCGGGTTGGGCTTGCGGTATATGGTTTCCAAAGCCAAGAAAATAAACGTCCGCCTGGATTATGCCTTCGGGGTAGATGGGAACCAGGGCGTCTATTTTGGGGTGATGGAGGCGTTCTGATGGCATTTGCAAATCCCAGATGTTCGTGTCTGGTCTTAATTCACATACTATGAAAAAATCATCCATCATTCCGGTGTTGTTAATGGCATTGCTTTGCCAGCCCCTTGTGTCGCAGACAGATGCCACCGGGCAAACCAATTCCTGGGAATTTTTCCTGGAGCCTTACCTGATGTTCCCCAACATGGATGGCACCACCGGGTTGGGGGCGCTTCCGGATGCTCCCGTTAGCGCAAACCCGGGAGATATCTTTGACAAATTGCAAATAGGCACCATGCTTTATGCAGAAGCCTCGACCGGGAATTGGCACTTCGGCAGCGATCTGATCTATATGAAATTAAAACAGGATCTGGAGCCTGGTGTTGTGATCGCCAATGGAAAGGTGATCGCAAAACAATTTGCGTGGGAAGGGGCCGGTCTCTACAGTATTACGTCCTGGCTCGATGTGGGCCTCGGGGGTACCATTAATTCACTAAAACTGGAAACTGACATCAATGTCAATGAAGTTGGCGGGGGCACCAGCAATCGCTCCAGGAAGCTTTCCCAAACCTGGTTTGACCCTATGTTGATCGCCAGGACCGGAAGCAAACCCGGCTCCAAGTTCATCTACCGTTTCAGGGGAGAAATCGGAGGGTTTGGGATTGGCTCCAAATTTGCCTGGCAACTTCAGGCCAATGCGGGGTACAGGTTCTCAAAACTCTTCCAGCTTACCGCAGGGTATCGCCTCATCGGGGTCAATTACGAGAAAAACAACTCGGCAGAAGGGGTGCTCAACAACAACAGGTTTTTGTACGACGTCAATACCTTTGGCCCGGAAATCAGGCTGGGGTTCACTCTTTAACGCAAATGCTTCGGCATTTTTGGTGCCAGGTTCAAACTGCCATTTCGACGGATAAGCAACATATCGTCGTTTTCCCTATTTTGGTTTGAATTTATTTTATCCATTCCACCAATAATCCCTGTAAAATGAAGCATATCATGTTTTTCGTCCGTTCGACCCTCACCGGGGGAATCCTGTTTTTACTGCCGGCAGTCTTGCTGTATATCCTGATTGGGAAGGGGTTTTCGATCCTGATGGAACTTTCCGAACCCATTTCGAAGCTGATGCCGGAGGTGATCTTTGGGCTGGATGGCAGCAAAATCGTGACCCTGGTTTTATTGTTGTTGGCCTGCTTTATTGCCGGGTTGTTGTTCCGGTCCAAAAAGGTCCAAAAATGGATTGCCAAACTGGAAGAAAACGTTTTGATCTTTATACCGGGATATATCCTGATCAAGTCGATCACAGCCGACGCCATTGGCCAGCAACTGGATGAAAAACTTATCCCGATTTTGGTCCGGGACGGGGACTGCTGGAACCTCGGATTCCTGGTGGAAGAGGGCAGGGAGGTGAGCACGGTTTTTCTGCCCGATGCCCCGAAGCACGATGCCGGGGAAGTAAAAATTGTACCTTCCGGGGTCATCCGTAAGTTGGACATCCCGAATAACAAGTTTACCAAGTGCATCAATACCTACGGGAAAGGGATCATTAACTACCTGCCAAATGGGTAGGCCCTACCCGGATTAAGCACCGGGGCTGGGAAGGAATTGGGCCTTTTCCGGATTTCATCCGGTGCTTTTTCGTTTCATGCGCTTATATTTATGGCATCCAGAATTAGCATCATATGTGGTTAGAAAAATTATTCAGTCTGAAGTATGTGGCCCTGCTGATAGCCATATTGTTCATGATAACCGGCCTTGCGGGAATTGCCCTGGGCCTGGCAAGTGCTTATCACGCTTTTTTGACCTTCATCGGGCAGGGTGACGGCCGGGTTGGGGTGCACCTGATCGAAGCGATCGACAAGCTCCTCTTCGCTTTGGTGATCATGATTCTCGCCGCCGGGATCTTTAAATTATTCGTAGGGAACAAAGAGACTTTTGGTAACAGCCTTGTGCTCAAAGGCATTAATTCTTTCAAGGAATTAAAAGTATTGCTTTGGGAAACCCTGCTGCTTACCCTGACCGTTTGGTCGGCTTTGGGGTTTCTCATTGAAACAGATAAATTGCAATACGAACAGCTGATCCTGCCGGCAAGCATCCTCCTGCTGGCTATTTCCCTTTATATCGTGAAAAGAAAGGATAAGGGGGATGCGTCCCATTGATATTTCTCCTGAGAATCCCATAAAATGCCCAGACTTCCTTCACAGCGTGAAATGAGGGATCTTTTGATTATTTCCCGACGCAGTATCCTAAACCTCCCTTAAACAGGGAGGTAGGGGAGATAGGGCTGGAAATGAGGTGAACGCTTTTGATTTCCGATTCTGACGCTTTGTTGTCAATATCTTTTTTATTGAAGGATGATATCACTATCAATGTTGAGCTTTTGATGCAGGCCTTTTGCTATATTTAAAGTGATTTCCCGCTTCCCGTTTAAGTATTCACTAATTCTGGATGCGCTGGTATTGAGAAGTGTTGCTAAGTCTTTCCGCTTTAAACCCATCTCGAACATTCGAAGCTCAATCATTTCTTGCAGAGTTGGTAATCCAACAGGGAAATGAACTTCCTCATATAATTCAATAATGTCGCTTACCTCTATGAGCTCCTGAGTCAGGGGAGAGTCTTCAGGAGTGTTGTCATCAACTTTCTTTAAAAGTTCTTCCAGGCGAAGATTCGCTTCAACATACTGTTTGTGAGATATTGCGCTCATAGCCTATAGTTTATCAATGTTCTTTAACCTGTTGTAATCCTTATGATTGCCTACCCACCGTATATAAACCCTTTTGATATTGAATAATACGATGGCGACTATTCGATAATGATTTCCCTTGATATTAAAAACGTATCGATTGTTCCCGACATTGTCCACCGAATTGAAAGTGTTCTTAATGTCAGCAAAACTTTTCCACTCAGCTTTTTCGGTCCTTTTATACCAATCTTGCAGTGCAGCCCGTGCATTTGTTTCTTTTAAGAAATAGTCTTTAAGTTTCTTAAATGATATTACATGCACAACACCAATTTTCTAGTAAGCAAAGATATAAGTAAAATTACATATATGGTAATATAATTACAATAAATGTAATTTTTTGTTTTTCATAACCAATTGACCTTGTACAAGCAAATTAGCTTTTTTGTCTGATTACCGGGAGACCGATTTTTCAGGAGGGGTTACAGAGTTATCAACAAATAATTGATTTACAGTCAAATAATATCAAATGAAATCAAATGATATTAATGACTACTTCCCGATGCAGAAATTCGCAAAAATGTTCCCGAGCAGGTCGTCGGTACTGATCTCCCCGGTGATTTCCCCCAGGTGAAAAAGGGCCTGGTTGATGTCGATGGAGACCAGGTCGGTCGGCACCCCGGCATCCATCCCTTCGCGTACGCGCTCCACCGCTTCCAGGGCCCTTTGCAGGGCTTCATAGTGCCGGGCATTGCTCACCACCGGGTCGCGGCTTTCGAGCAGGCCCCGGTTGACAAAGCTGAGCAGCGTTTGCTGCAGCTCATCCAGGCCTTCCCCGGTTTTGGCAGAGATAAACAGGGCTTCGGGCAGGGCTTCCTCAAGGGTTTTTCGGGGGCCGGCCGCCAACCGATCAGCCTTGTTCACCAAGACGACAAGCTGCTTTTGCAGATGGCGCGATTGCAGTTCTTCTAATTCTTTACGGGCCTCCCGGAGTGCAGCATCGCGCAACAAGGTGCCATCGAGCATGTAGAGGATGACCCGGGCCTGTTCCATCTTCTCAAAGGTGCGCTGTATGCCGATGTGTTCGACCGTGTCGGTGGTTTCGCGTATGCCGGCCGTGTCGATAAACCGAAACCCGATGCCCTGCAGCACGATCTCGTCTTCAATAGCGTCGCGGGTGGTGCCGGCAATGTCGCTCACAATGGCTTTTTCTTCCTTCAGCAGGGCATTGAGCAGGGTCGATTTTCCCACGTTAGGCTGCCCCGCAATGGCTACCGGAATCCCTTTCTTGATCACGTTCCCCAGGGCGAAGGAGTCGATCAGCTTTTTCAGGAGGGAACTGAGCCGGTCGAGCAATTGATAGAACTGGGTACGGTCGGCAAATTCCACGTCTTCGCCCGAGAAGTCAAGTTCCAGGGCGATCATGGAGGCAAAATGCAGGAGTTGCTGCCGCAAATCGCCGATCTCCGAACTGAAGCCGCCTCGCATCTGTTGCAAGGCGATCTGGTGGCTGGCCTCATTCTCAGAGGCGATCAGGTCAGCCACAGCCTCGGCCTGGCTGAGGTCCATCTTGGCATTCAAAAAGGCCCTGAGGGTGAATTCCCCGGCCCGGGCCAAGCGGCACCCCAGCCCCAGGAAATGCTGCAATATTTGCTGCTGGATGTAGGTCGAACCATGGCATGAGATTTCCACCACATCTTCGCCTGTGTAAGAACGGGGTGCCCTGAAGAGGCTTACCAACACTTCATCCAGTACCCGTTCCCCATGTATCAAAACCCCCAGGTGCACAGTGTGGCCGGGGGCTTCTGAGAGCGGTTTTCCGCTGGCCGCCCGGAAACTGCCATCAACCAGGCTGATCGCCTTCGGGCCCGAAAGCCGTATCACCGCGATAGCCGCCGATCCGGGGGCTGTGGCAAGGGCGATTATGGTGTCGTGGTCAAACATTGGTTTACAGGGGCGAAAAGCCGCATCATTCAAGGAGCAAAAATACTATTAATTAGGCATTTGGCCCCAAAAGGATGGCAAGAACCTGCTCCCTTTTACGATTCCCGCTGCCCGCCATATTGGGCCTGGCCTGTAACATATCCAGGTATGTTGCGACGAATCGGTTATAAAATCATTCGAAAAATGGAACTCGTATCGGAAAGAGGATTGCGCATAGACCGGCCCCTGCTGGTGATTACCCACCTGACCCAATTGCTCAGCTATCTGACGGGATTCGGGGGGCTTATCGTGCCTTTGATCCTCTGGCTGACCTCCCGCGACAGGGTAGAGGGGATGGAGGAGCACGGCAAGGCCGCAGTGAACCTGCAGCTGACCCTGCTGTTATATGTGATTTTGAGCATCCCGGCCATCCTGCTGCTGGGCCTGGGGATCCTGACCCTGATCGGGACCGGCCTGCTTGGCCTGGTCATGCCTATTGTGAATGCGGTACGGGCCAGTAACGGGGAGAATCCCAGTTATTTTATGACCATTCGGTTCCTTTAACCAGTACGGCCTGAATCCAGAATGCAATCGTCTGTATTTATGACGATTGAGTTTGTTGAAAAGGGCTAGTTGTTCAACATCACCGGCATCACCAGCATAGTGACCTCTTCGCCCGGGTCGAGCCCGTCGGCGGGGGTGAGGATGCCGGCCCGGTTGGGCAGGCTGAGCTCGAGGGAGACCTCATCAGAACTCAGGTTGCCCAGCATTTCAACCAGGAAACGGGAGTTGAACCCGATCTGCATGTCGTCGCCCTGGTAAGAACAGGTCAGGCGCTCTTCGGCCCGGTTGCTGTAGTCGATGTCTTCGGCCGAGATGTTGAGCTCGGCCCCGGCGATCTTCAGGCGGATCTGGTGGGTGGTCTTGTTGGAGAAAATGGAAACCCGCCGCACCGAGCTCAGGAACTGGGAGCGCTGTATCACCAGTTTGTTGGGGTTTTCGCGGGGGATTACCGCTTCGTAGTTCGGGTACTTTCCGTCGATCAGCCGGCAGATCAGCTCCGTGTTTTCAAAGCTGAACTTGGCGTTGCTGTCGTTGTAGGCCACCGTTACTTCCTCTTCGCTGCCCGACAGGATCCCCTTGAGCAGGTTCAGGGGCTTTTTGGGCATGATGAATTCGGCTACCTCTGAGGCGTGGGCGTCGGAACGCTTGTATTTGACCAGCTTGTGGGCATCGGTGGCCACGAAAGTGAGGCTCTCAGGGCTGAACTGGAAAAATACGCCGCTCATCACCGGGCGCAGGTCGTCGTTTCCGGCGGCGAACAGCGTCTTTTCAATGGCGGTAGACAAAATGTCGCCCATGATGCGGGTAGTGCTCGGGTCGGGAAGGTCGATGGCCTTCGGGAATTCGGCCCCGTCTGCGTAGGCCAGGGCGTATTTGCCGTGGGCGGAGGAGATTTCGACCGTATTGTTGTCTGCCACCACGAAGGTAAGGGGCTGTTCAGGGAAGGTCTTCAACGTATCGAGCAGCAGCCGGGCCGGTACGGCGATCGTCCCCCGGTTGTCGGAATCAACTTCCAGCACGGAACTCATGGTGGTCTCCAAATCGGAGGCCGAAACCGTGAGTTTGTTCTTGTCCAGATCGAACAGGAAATTGTCGAGGATGGGCAGCGTATTACTGTTGCTGATAACGCCTCCGAGAACCTGGAGCTGCTTCAGTAAATAAGTGCTGGATACGATGAATTTCATGTAAATGACGCTTTAAATACCGGCCTTTCAGGCCTTCTGACAAATATATCCTAAATGGATGTGGGTCGAAAACAAACTTATTAACAGCACTCAGCGGTATTTCCGCTTTCTCAGCCCGTTGAAGACCAGGCCGGCCAGCACCACCAACAGCACCGGGAGCCCGATATTCAGGAGTTGCCAGCGGCTCCTTTCTTCCGATACTCGGGCGGCATCGAGCAGGGGAATGCTGACCTGTTTGTTGCGGATGTTTATAAGTCCGGTATCTTCCAGCAGGTAATTCATGGCATTGACCAGGAATTCCTTGTTGCCGTAAAAATTGTTGGTCCACTGGTCGTAGCCCAGCTCCAGGGGGCGGCCGTTTTTGAGCTGGTTGGCGGCCAGGTCTCCGTCGCTGACGACAATCAATTTGTTTTCAGGCCCTTCTTCCCTAAAACCGGGCAGGTCAGCCACGCGCACCCGGTTGCGGTAGGCAGAGCCAAAGGCGCCCTCGACCAGCACGGCCAGGGGGAAATTCCCGGGTTGGAACGCCTCCGGATCGGGTTCCTGTTCGATGATATCGAGGCCGACCAGCTTGGGGGTTCCCTCCAGGCGCGAACGGGGCGAAGAGCTATACAGGATTGTTTTGCGATAGGCATTAGCGAGGGTGTCGATGCTGCCCGCGAACTCCATGCGGAGGGCTTCCAGGTTGGTATTGATCGGGTGGTCGTTGCGCGAAAAGACCATGGGGTTGTACACCCAGGGAACCGGGCTGTACTGGGAATCATTCCCTTCCCCCGTAGCAAGCACGATCTGGGTGCAGTACAGGTCGGCCACCAGGCCAGGGTTCAGGCGCACCCCGTACCGGAACAAAAGGTCGTCAAGGTTCAGGTCGCGGGCAAGGGCCACCCCCTGGCCCGCGGGGTTTTGCAGGCTGTCGAGCTCCATGGCCACGGGGTCGATCAGCCAGAGCGTTTTGCCACCCTGCACGATATACTGGTCGAGCACCAATTTCTCGGCCTCTGAAAATGCCTCGGTGGGTTTGACGATCAGGGCGGCGTCGAACTGAGCCAGTTGCCCGAGGGTTCGGGCCGGGTCGGCGGCCACCGAATCGAGGGTAAAAGGGGCTATGTTGTAGTAATCGCGCAGGGTGGTAAGGTAGTCGGCCAGAAAAATATCTTCGAGCTCCCCGTTGCCTTTGAGCACAGCCACCCGCTTTTTATCGCTCACCCCAAGTTTGGTAAAGGCGTCTGCGAAGGCGTATTCCAAATTGCGGATGGAGCCGTTGATACGGTCTTCCATGGTAGCCCCCAGCTGGTTGCGCAAAAGGGCGACCTTCTCGGTGCGCTGCCCATAGTTGACCATGGCCCAGGGGAAGACCAGTTCCTGAGATACCCGGCCTCCCTCTTCGATCGTCACGCTGGCCGGCTTCAGGCCGAGCCCCTGCAATTGCTGCATCACTTCCGCCTGGTTTTCGGACCCTTCCATGGGGTTTACGAAGTCGAATTGGATCTGCGGGTTGTGTTCGGCAAACTGTTCCAGCAGCAGGCGTGTTTCGCGTTGCAGGCGCGAGAATTCAGCGGGCAGGTCGCCCTCTAGCAGGATGTCTACGATCACCGGCGCGTCCAGTGCCCCGGCGGCCTCCAGGCTGGGCTCAGAAAGGGTGAACCGCCGGTCTTCGGTCAGGTCCCACCGCTTGTACCAAATGCCGGAGCCCAGGTTTGCCAGAACCAATGCGGCCAGGGCAAGAGCAATGGGTTTGATGGCAGAGCTCCTTTTCATTTTCTCAGGCGGTTGATCCTGATAGCGGTCAGGCAGAGGAAAAAAACGGTGAGGCTCACAAAATAAACCAGGTCGCGGCTGTCGAGGATGCCCTGGCTGATATTCTCGTAATGCGCTTTCATGCCCAGGTCTGCCACGGTCAGGGCCTGCCCCCCGTCGCTGAACAGGGTGGCCAGGCTGTCAAAGCCGTAATAAAGCACAAAACAGACCAGGATGGCCATCAGAAAGGCTGCTATCTGGTTTTCGGTAAGGCTGGAGGCGAATAGCCCGATGGCCGTATAGACTGCCATCAGCAGCACCAGGCCGGCATAAGACCCCCATACCAGGCCTGTGTCGAGGTTTCCGGGGGTAGTGCCCAGGGAAGATACGGTGTAGACGTACAAAATGGTCGGGAATACGGCCAGGGCGGCCAGCACAAAGACGCCCAGGAATTTACCCAGAATCAGGGAAGAAAGGGGCAGGGGCTTGCTGAGCAACAGCTCAAGGGTGCCCAGCTTGCGCTCTTCCGCAAAGGATTTCATGCTCAGGGCGGGGATCAGCAACAAAAAGATCCAGGGGGCCAGCAGGAAAAAGGGGCTGAGGTCGGCAAAGCCGTAGTCGAAAACGTTGAAGGCCCCTTTGAAGACCCAGAGGAACAGGCCGCTGAGCACCAGAAAGGCCACCATGACCAGATAGCCGACCGGCGAGGTAAAGAAGGAGGAAAGTTCTTTTCTAAATATCGCAAACATAGTGCTTCCCCTTAGGAACCGTTCTTGCGTTTCAGGCTCCAGGCCCGGGCCTTCCGGGCAAACAGCTGGCGGGTTTCTCCCCATACCTGCCCGAAGAACTCCGAATTCCGGTAGGCCTCCAGGTGCGCCTCCGATTCCCAGATGCTGAAGGTAAAGAAAACCGCAGGGTTGCCGAGGTCCTGGAGCAGTTCCAGTTTGAGGCACCCGGGAAAAGCCCGGATCTGGTCGGAGGATTCCCTGAAAATCCGCTCAAAACTAGGAATATTTTCCGGTTCAAAGGTCATTTGTACAATTCGCGTCAGCATT
>CAYWZF010000102.1:0-10077 GCA_964461555.1 uncultured Robiginitalea sp.
ATTTTCACAGTGGTGACCGCATTATTCGCAATATCTTCGGTTTGAACTTGACCATCCTGAATAAGTCCGGATGTAATGGCGTTGGTGGGAATATTCAGAGGCGTTCCAACACCATCCCCCACAATTGAAGTTCCATCGACTGATACAGCATTAACAGAGGGAGCGGCCCAGGTAGTTAATCCTCCAATAGTAGTTAGCACCTCCCCATTGGCGCCGGGGTTAATTTTGGCTTCTGTAATAGCGGCATCAGGGATTTTTATAGTGGTGACCGCAGCATTGGCAATATCATCGGTTTGAATTTGGCCATCCTGAATAAGTCCAGACGTAATGGCATTTGCAGGAATATTCAGTGGGGTTCCAACGCCATCCCCGGCTATTGTCGTTCCGTCAACGTTTACGATTCCAGCAGAGGGGGTTGCCCACACCACTTGAAAGGCAGCGTTGGTAGTTAAAACCTGTCCCACGGATCCGGCAGCGGCAATTTTGTTCTGGTTCACAGCACCGTCCTGAATATTGTTGGTACCGATAGCGTTAAAGGCGATATCAATGTTATCAATTGTACCATCTGCAATTTGTGTCGTAGTAATTCCTCCATCAGGTACCGACAGGTCAGTATTCACGCCATCCCCGGTAATCGTAGTTCCATCGGAGGTAACCGGGCTGGCAACCGGAGCAGCCCAAACGACATCGCCGGCCCCGTCTGTTGTAAGAACCTGGCCGGCTGTACCCTCTGCGATCTTCTCAACAGTTACATTGTCATCAGCAAGATCATCCGTTTGAACCTGTCCGTCGAGAATATTGGCAGAAGTAACGGCATCGTCAGCCAGGCTGAGTTCATTGCCGGTTGTACCGTCCCCATCAATTGATGCATCCGTTGCAACGGCAGCAGCAACCGGAGCAGCCCAAACGACATCGCCGGCCCCGTCCGTTGTAAGTACCTGGCCGGCTATACCCTCTGCGATTTTCTCAACAGTTACATTATCATCAGCAAGATCAACCGTTTGAACCTCTCCATCGAGAATCTTGGCGGAAGTAACGGCATTATCGGCCAGGCTGAGTTCATTGCCAATGGTACCATCCCCATCGATTGAGGCATCGGTCCCGACAAAAGCAGGAGCAGGCGTGGCCCAAACGACATCGCCGGCCCCGTCGGTGGTAAGCACCTGACCAGCGGCGCCCTGGGCAATTTTATCTACGGTAACATTATTATCGGCAATATCACCGGTCTGAACCTGTCCGTCCAGAATTTTGGCAGTTGTGACGGCATTGTCAGCCAGGCTGAGTTCGTTACCCAAGGTTCCGTCGCCGTCAATTGAGGTATCTGTGCCAACCGCTCCAGCCGTTGCTGTTTCCCAAATGACATCGCCTACCCCATTGGTGGTAAGTACTTGCCCGGCTACACCCGGGGCAATTTTTTCAACAGTTACATTCGCATCGGCAAGATCATCGGTCTGAACCTGGCCGTCAAGAATTTTGGCTGAGGTAACCCCATTATCGGCAAGATCATCGGTTTGAACCTCGCCGTCCAGTATCTTGGCAGTAGTAACAGCATTGTCAGCCAGGCTGAGTTCGTTGCCGATGGTTCCATCCCCATCAATTGAGGCATCTGTGCCAACGGCCCCGGCAGAAGCGGTAGCCCAAACCACATCGCCGGCCCCGTCGGTGGTAAGCACCTGACCAGCGGCGCCCTGGGCAATTTTATCTACAGTAACATTATCATCGGCAATATCATCAGTCTGAACCTGTCCGTCCAGAATTTTGGCGGTAGTTACGGCATTATCGGCCAGGCTGAGTTCGTTGCCGATGGTTCCATCCCCATCGATGGACGTATCTGTCCCGACCGAAGCGGCCACTGGATCTGCCCAGACTACAGTCCCTAGTATTGTAGTCAAAATCTGCCCATCTGTGGCTGATGGGGCAATCTTGGCCGGGGTCACATTGGCATCGAGTATTTTGGGGGTGATGACGGCATTATCGGCCAGTTGGAGGTCTGTGATGCCTCCGACTGCTACCTGGAATGCATTGCCGGGGGAGCCGTCGCCGGTAATGGTGATCTGGTCAGCTTCCTCCGTCGTGCCACTGCCAGCCTGTACAGCGTCCAATTCATCCTTGAGCTCATTCAGGGCTGCCTGGGTGTCGGTGCTGCCAATTGTCAGATACGGAGTATAAGCAATCTGGTTGGCAGGGAGTGAGAGGATGCCCAAATCCACATTGTTGCCTCCGGTGATGCTCAGTTCATTAGCCGTCAGAGCCAGGGTTTGTTCATCCGTATTGTCCAGGTAAGGAGCCAGGCTCACCTGGTTCCCGGGTGTCGCGGGATTCGTTAGCGTCAGGATGTCGGTGTTGAGCTGCAAATCCTGCAGTTCATTCTGATCATCCAGATCATTATCGGCCGAAACATGGGCGGCAAGGCCTGCTTCTGTGGCAGCGGCCTGGGTCTGGAGCGGCCCGATGTCCAGAAAGGCGCCCCCGTCCACTCCGGCCGTTATGCTGTTATTGGCCTGTCCACTTACAATGGTCTGCGCAGAAGCGAGAATCGCATCGTCTACATAGGTCTTTACCGCATTCTGGGTGGGGTAGAGCGTGGCGGAATTCCCCAGGGCGGTGTCGTCTGACTTGTTGGCCACGTCTTCTTTGTCGTTCTGCAGGTCTGAAATGGCATCGGCATTGTCGAAGATCATGGTTTCCAGCGACTCTGCATTGAAATAGGCCCCGAAGTCGGTCCCCTGTGAAATGCTGTTGCCGGCATCGGTGCTGACAATGCTGGCCGAGGTGATATACCCGGCATCATTCGTAAAATCGGCCAGGGTTACGGCATTGTAGTCGAGCTCGTTATCGGTCACGGTATTGTCTTGAAGCTCCTCGGTGCCCACCGAATTGGGGGCCAGCTTCTGGTCGTTGATGGCGTTGTTCTGGATGTCCTGGCTTCCGATGGAGAAGTCGACGATGTTTTCGGAGCGGATGGCATTGAGGGCCACCTCGAAGTTGAGGGTGTCGCCCGCCTGGGTGATCACGATGCTGGGCGCGGGGTTCACGATGGCTTCGGTGGTAAAGGTGACCGGCAGCGACTCGCAGATGTTCACCCATTGGGCCCCATTGTAGTAGTAAAGGCACCCGGCGTCGGTATTGTACACCACGGCCCCGGCCGAGGGGGTGATCGCTTCCATCTGGGCGCTGCTGACCCGGGTGATGACCAGTACCTGGTCGGAGCTTTCGAGCTCCAGGAGGGAGGCGGGGTCGATGGCCTGGGGGTTGTTTCCGATCTTGACCTGGGCGGCGGCAGGCAGGGCCATGGCCAGGGCTCCCAGCAGGAGGAGGGCTTTCATTTTCATAGGGGTGTCTCTTAGGGCCCGCGGGCACCCCCTAAGGGGGGTGGGGTACAGGCCGGGCTACAAAAATAAGATTCCGGCCCGTTCCCACACAGATTTTAGCTGCAATGGGCCGTTTTTCTGTTGAAAGGGGAGTGTACGGGCCAGGGGGGCAAAAGAAGGCCTCCCGGCTGCACTATGCCAGCACCCGCCGGCCGGGCCGCATACGGGGATTTTTGAAGGGGTGCAAGGGGGTTGCAGGGGGCGGGCGTACCTTGGTGCCCAGGGGAGGCGGGGCACTTTTTCCCCCAATCATTCTGGCGGCAGGTGCTGAGGTATTTTGCGGAGCGGGCCATGTTGGGCTTTGTACGGGCTGCAAGGGGGTTGCAGGCGTGGGGCGTATCTTTGAGCCATGGGGAGGCGGGGCTATTTACCCCCATTCTTTCCCGACTGCAGAATCGCGCGTTCGATTTCACCCTGCGGCCCCGTTTTGACCCCCGCATGGCCCCTTTGGTCGGGTATTAACATAAGTTTATGCCCATTTCGTTTTTTTTTCGCCCCCTGTGCCCTTTCTTTACTTTTACGTTACACCAGGGGCTGTGCCCGGAGACCATTTTATGAAGAACATCTACCTGATCCTGGCCTCTTTGCTGACCGTGGCCTGGACCTCTGCCCAGGACGACAAACGCCCGCTGCTGAGGGGGACCGTGTTGTATATGAACATGCCGGTGGCCAATGAAAACGTGATCAACAACACGGCGGGGCAGGGGACCATCACCAACGAGCAGGGGGAGTTTGCCATCCCGGCCCGGGAAGGGGATGAGCTTTTCTTCCTGGCCCTGAACTACCAGATGAAACAGGTGGTGGTCGACGCCGAGATCCTCAAACGGGGGCGCCTGGTGGTAGAGGTCAACGAGAAGGTGACCGAACTGGAAGAAGTGACCGTGAGCCCCGAAGACCAGCAGGAGTTCCTCCGCCTGCGCAATGAAGATTTCAAGGCATACGAGTACGAGACCGACGAGACCAGCGAGTTTACCAACATTGCCGAAAGCCAGACCGTGCGGGGCATGCAGTACGGCCTTAATTTTGTGAACATCTTCAAGCTGCTGGCCGGCACCCTCAATAAAGAAGCCACCCCCGAGGCCCCCGGCCTCAAGATGAGCGAGGCCCTGCGCCACGTGTATGACGATGCCTTTTTCGTGCAGGACCTGGGCATCCCTCAGGATAAGATTGACGAGTTCCTGTACTACTGCGACGCCCAGATGCCCCCCCGCACCCTGCTGCGGAAGAGCAACGAATTTCAGCTGATTGATTTTTTGGTGACCCAAAGTGAGGCTTTCCGGAAAACCCTCCAGGAATAACAGGCGGTGGCTCCGATCGGCCCTGCCCGCCCTGCTCCTCTTTTCGGGCGTCCTCTGGGGCCAGTCGCCCGGGCAAAGGAGGCAGGAGATCCGCGGCATGATCGTGGAAGATACCACGGCCGTGCCCGACGTGCACGTGCTCAACCTGAGCGCCCTGAAGGCGACCATTTCAGATGCTGACGGCTTTTTCCGCATCGAAGCCGGCCTGGGCGATACCCTCCTTTTCTCGGCCGTTCGTTACCGGCGCACAAGCCTGGTGATCGACGCCACGGTACTTGAGGCGGCATCGCTGCTCATCCCCCTCGAGCCCTTCGTAAACGAGCTCGACGAGGTGGTGGTGAGCCCTTACGACCTTACCGGCGACCTGAACAAAGATGTCGGCCGCCTGCCGGTAGCCCCTCCTGTCACGGCCTTTTCCCTGGGGCTGCCCAATGCGGGGGCCCGCCGCTTTACCCAGACAGAAAACCGGCTGAACGAGGCGACCACCGGGGCGGGCATTGTACCGCTGAACCCCCTCCTGAACGCCATTACCGGCCGCACACGGCGCCTGAAGAAACAGCTGGCCCTTGAAACGCGCTTTGAAAAGGCCCGGCAGATCCGCATGCAATACCCCGACAGTATTTTCGTGTCGCGCCTGGGCATACCCGAAGACCGCATCCCCGATTTCATGTATTTCTGCGAGGTGGATTCCCTCTTCCACGGGGTGGCTGATTCAGGAGACCGCCTGCGCATCTGGGGGTTCCTCAGGCGCAAGAGCGGGGAATACCGCAAAAACAATGCCCTGGAGGAGTAATTCTGGCAGGCCGGTTCCTGGCACGGGATTTGCTACCTTTGGGACGAAACCCAAAAGCATGAGAAAGAAATTCAGCCTTTGGCTGCTCTTGTTGGCGATGCCCTTGCTGGCCTTTACGGCCGCCCACAAGTTCTACCTGAGCGTCACCAACGTTGACTATTCCGAAAAGGAGCAATCCCTGCAAATTATCAGCCGGATCTTCATCGATGACATGGAAGCCGTGCTGGAGGCCCGGTACGAGGTAGACCCGGCCCTGGCCACCGAGGCTGAATCACCCGAGGCCGATGCCTATATCGAGCGGTATCTGCGTGCGAAGTTCAATGTCTCGGTAAACGGCCAGCGGCAGGAATACCGGTTTCTGGGCAAGCGCTACGACAAGGACCTGCTGGTATGCTACCTCGAGGTATCTGGAGTGCCCCAGTCGTCCCTGAAATCGGTCGAAATCGACAACTCCGTGCTGACCGATCTGTTCGAGGAACAGCGCAACCTGGTCCACTTCAACATCCTGGGGAACAAGAAGAGCCTGGTCCTCACCTCCGAGGGTACTAAAGGAATGTTAAACTTATAGGGCCTCTTAACAAATCTTTAGAAAAAAGTTAATTTTCGCGAATTATTTAATCCTTCCGCAACATGATCAAAATCAAGTACGCATTCACAGCCCTGCTTTTGCTGGTGGGCACCGCCCTGTCGGCCCAGGAAGAAGGGGCTGAAAAGGCCCCGGAACGCCAGCCCGGGCACGCTGCCCAGAGCAAATTCCGGCAGATGTACCAGGAATTCGCCACCCCCAACACCTATCGTTCGGCATCCGGGTCGCCGGGGCCTGACTACTACCAGCAGCAGGCCGACTATAAAATGGATATCACCCTCGATGACCGCAATGCCCGCATCTACGGGGTAGAGACCATTACCTACCACAACAATTCCCCCGACAACCTGGAATTCCTCTGGGTACAGCTCGACCAAAACGTACGGGCCAAGACCAGCAAATCGCCCCTGCGCGACGGAAATGGGGTGGCCCTGGCCTACCGCACCAGCTCCTTTACCGGGGAGTTCATGGGCGAGCCCTTCGACGGCGGGTTCAATATCGAATACGTGACCGATACGGCCGGCAAGCCGTTGCCGTACACCATCAACCAGACCATGATGCGGGTAGACCTGCCCGCAGCGCTGAAAACCGGGGAAACCTTCTCCTTTTCGGTGAAGTGGTGGTACAACATCCCTGACCACACGAAAGACCGCGCCCGCTCAGGGTATGAATATTTTGAGAAGGACGGCAACCGGGCCTATGTGATCGCCCAGTTCTTTCCGCGCATGGCCGTTTACAGCGACGTGGAGGGATGGCAGAACCACCAGTTCTGGGGCAGCGGGGAGTTTGCCCTGCCCTTTGGGAACTATGATGTGAATATCACCGTGCCGGCCGACCACGTGCTCGACGCCACCGGCGAGCTGCTAAACCGCAAGGAGGTATTCAGCCGCGAAATGATGCGGCGCTATGAGCTGGCCAAAAAGACCTACGACAAGCCGGTGATGATCGTCACCCAGGCAGAGATCGAAGAGGCCGAGAAGGGCTTTTCACAAGAGACCAAGACCTGGAAGTTCCACGCCGACAATGTGCGCGATTTTGCCTTTGCCACCTCGCGCAAATTCATCTGGGACATGATGGCCGTCAAGATCGGCGGGAAAGACGTGATGGCGGTTTCCCTCTACCCGAAAGAAGGCAACCCGCTTTGGGAGGAACTTTCTACTAAGGTTGTGGCCCACACCCTGAAAAGTTATTCGGCCCATACTTTTGACTACCCGTACCACAAGGCCATCTCGGTGCACGCCAAGAACCAGGGGATGGAATACCCGATGATCTGCTGGAACTACGGCCGCCCCAATGAAGACGGCACCTATTCCGACCGCGTGAAGTACGGGATGATCTCGGTGATCATCCACGAGGTGGGGCACAACTTCTTCCCCATGATCGTCAACTCCGATGAACGCCAGTGGGGCTGGATGGACGAGGGCCTTGACACCTTCATGCAGTACATGGCCGAGCAGGAGTTCGGGGAGGCCTTCCCGGAGGTCATTGCCCCGAACCAGGAATACCCCTCCCGCAGGGGTGCCCCGGCCGCCATCGTGCCGTATATGGCCGGCGACCAGAGCGCCATTGCGCCTATCATGGAGAACCCCGAAAACGTCTACCAGCTGGGCCCCAATGCCTACGCCAAGCCGGCCACCGGCCTGAATATTCTTCGTGAAACCATCATGGGGCGTGAGCTGTTCGACCACGCCTTCAAGACCTACGCCCAGCGCTGGATGTTCAAACACCCCACCCCAGAAGACTTTTTCCGCACCATGGAAGACGCTTCGGCCGTTGACCTCGACTGGTTCTGGCGCAGCTGGTTCTACACCACCGATTACGTGGATATCGGGGTAAAGGGCGTCAAGAAATACTACGTTTCTGACCAGCCCACCCAGCAGATGAAGGACTACATGGCCAACAACAACATCACGGCCGACCAGCTGCCCCCCCTGGTGTACCTGGTTGACGAAGAAAGCGAGGATTTCGACCCGGAGATGAAGGGCAAATCCCCCTCGGAGATTTCCCAGCCCCTCAAGGAGTTCATGATGGACAATATGACCGTGGAAGAGCGCAGCCAGGTAAAGGAGCCCAAATTCTTCTACCAGGTAACCTTCGAGAAGCCCGGGGGCGTGCCCATGCCGCTGATCGTGCAGTATACCTATGCCGACGGCACCACTGAAACGGTCACCTACCCGCCCGAGATCTGGCGCAAGAACGACCAGGAAGTGAGCCGGGTGATCTCCTCAGATAAGGAGCTCGTCGGAATACTGGTCGATCCGAAGGAAGAAACTGCCGACATCGATACGGCCAACAACAGCTGGCCCAGGCAGGAGGCCCCTTCCGAATTCGAACAGTTCAAGGAGAACATCAAAGGGTAAGTACCCCTTTTCAAAGCTAGAAAGTCCCGGCGCCCGCGCCGGGACTTTTTTTATTTTGGGACCGAAACTTGCGTATATTTGTGGTATGGCAATGATGGTTTTATTCATAAGCGGGGCGGAGATTTTCTTCATCCTCTTTGTGGTGGTGATGGTGTTTGGAGCAGATAAGATACCCGGTATTGCCAGGGGTCTGGGCAAAGGCATGCGCCAGCTGAAGGACGCCACCGAAGACATCAAGCGCGAGATTCAGAAAAGCGCCGAAAAGCAGGGGATCGATACCAGCTTCACCAAAGAGATCCAGCAAGACCTGAAGGAAGTCAAGAAAAACCTTGACGACGTAACAGGCACGATCAGCCGCAACCCGACGGGCCTCAACAAGTAAGGATGCTCCAACAATTGCTCGACTGGGACCGGGAGGCATTCCTCTACCTCAACGGGCTCGGCATCGAACGGTATGACGGTTTCTGGTCAGCCGTGACCGACATGACCACCTGGGTGCCCCTCTTCGTATTTTTCCTGGTGCTGCTTTTTTGGAAACACCCCAGGCGGGAAGCCTGGGGGATGACCCTGATGGCGGTGCTGCTGATGGTCTTCGTGCTGCTGCTGACCAACCTCACCAAGGATTGGGTTGCCCGGCTGCGGCCCAACAACAACGCCGAGATCAACACCCTGATCCGGATATTGAAAACCCCCACGACGTACAGCTTTTTCTCAGGGCACGCCTCCTCTTCCTTTTCCCTGACCACCCTGATGGTGCTCTACCTGCGCGATTCGTTCCGCTGGAGGCACCTGTTCTTTGCCTGGCCCCTGCTCTTTGCCCTGAGCCGCATCTACGTGGGGGTTCATTACCCGACCGATATCCTGGTGGGGGCCGGGGTGGGCACCCTGGCAGGCATCTTGTTCTACAGGGGCTATTCCGGTCTTATTCTACCATACATACGGTCAGGCCGTCCCTGATGGGCAGCAGCACGGTGCGCACCCGCCGGTCGGCAGGCAGTCGGGCGTTCAGTTCCTTGAGAATCGCGGTGACCCGGTCTGAGCCGGGATGCGGTTCCACCACCTTCCCCGACCACAGCACGTTGTCGAGCAAAATGAGCCCCCCGGGGCGGGTTTTGGGCAAGACCGCCTCGAAGTAATCGGGATATTCCTCTTTCTCGGCATCGATAAAGACCAGGTCGAAAGGCCCCTCAAGGGTCGGGAGGATCTCCAGGGCCATGCCGGTATGCTGCACGATTTGCCCCCCGTAGCCGCTTCGGTCAAAATACCGCCGCTGCAGGCTGTGCAACTCGGGGTTTTTGTCGAGGGTATGCAACACGCCCCCGGGCTGCAGGCCTTCGGCCAGGCAGAGGGCCGAATAGCCGGTATAGGTGCCGATTTCCAGGATGGATGTGGGGCGCAGCAGGCGCGAGAGCAGGCTCAGTACCCGGCCCTGGTGGTGGCCGGTGATCATGCGGGGCCGCAGCACCTTCAGGTGGGTCTCACGGGTGAGTTCCTGCAGCAGGGGCGGTTCAGCCTCGCTGCTGGCGGCGATATAATCCTCCAGGTCCTGGGAGAGGAAGTGCATGGGGTCCGTTTTTTGCAAAGGTATCTAAAACCCTCCTATGGGGGCCCCCCACCCCCCCCATGCACAAGATAAGGCTTCATCCTGCAAAAGCCCGGCCTTTTTTAA
>CAYWZF010000103.1:0-9919 GCA_964461555.1 uncultured Robiginitalea sp.
AGGGTGAGTAGCCCATAGCATCGTCCGAAAGAAAATGAAATCAACAAACCTCTTAAACCTATAGCAATGAAATCCAAGCCATTATTTTTCGTCTTGTTCGTGCTTTCCATTTTGGGTTGTTCCAAGGAAAACGATTCGGAGCCTGTGATCCAGGAAGCCAGGAACCCTGTGTATCTCGATGCCAATGGCATCACCGTTAAGGCCCACGACTGGGCCAAACCGGGCGATAAGGGAAAAATTGACGGAGTCGAGTACTGGGTGGTCGACGACTTCTCCATAAGGAACCTGGTGGGGGCAGGGATTTCAAACCTCTGCACCACCCGGGTTACAGACATGAGCGGTCTTTTCGGCGGTTTTTGGGAGTATAACCCCTTCAATACCGACATCAGTTTTTGGGATGTGAGCAATGTAACCACCATGGATTACATGTTTACCTTTTCGGAATACAATAAGCCCATTGGTATTTGGGATGTCAGTAACGTAACCAGTATGGAGGGGATGTTCTGGGGGGCGCTTAAATTCAACCAAGACCTGAGCGCCTGGAAGGTATCTAAGGTGCAGAATTGCGCCAATTTCAGTGAGGAAGCCCCGGAATGGCAGGAGCCCAAGCCGGCCTTTGCGAATTGTACGGATTAGACCTGGTTCTTGAACACCCGGAAAACGGGGCGCTCCTTTTACTATAGCCTTTGACCGTTTAAAATACATAGGGGGTATCTGTCTCGATGGGAATAAGGCCCCTCTTCGCTCCGATACCCTTTATGGGTTGACATTCGGAACCCTTCCTGAGTATGGTTCCCCTCAATTGTTGTCCTGATAATTACTTAAATCTTAAGCAATGAAAACCAATTTATTCGCAATGTTTTTGCTTTTCCTGTCTGTCTGGGCCTGTTCCAAAGACAGCGACCCGGCCCCACAAGAACCGGAAACCGGCCAACCCCTCCCTGAAGACCCCGCATCCAGGCAAGACGCCGTCTACCTCGATGCCAACGGCATCACCGTCAAGGCCTACGACTGGGCCCGGGCCGGGGATACGGGGGAAATCAACGGGCAGGTCTATACCGTGGTAGACGAAACATCGCTGCGCGAAATGGCCGCCATGGGCCAGGATGTCAGCTTTGTGTGCACCTCGAAGGTCACCAACATGACCGGCCTGTTCCAGGGCAAAAACCCGGCAGGGAGCCTGCAAGCGTGGGACGTGGGCCAGGTGACCGACATGGGCTGGATGTTCTCAGGCAGTTCCTTCAACGGGCCCATCGAAGATTGGGATGTAAGCCAGGTACGTAGCCTGCGGGGCATGTTCGCCTCTTCTGACTTCAACCAGCCCCTGGCTAAATGGGATGTGGGCAACGTGGTGACCATGGCAGATCTGTTCTATGATTCCCCGTTCAACCAGCCCCTTCACGACTGGGATGTAAGCCAGGTAACCTCCATGGCACGCATGTTCAGCCGTACCCCCTTCAACCAGGATATCAGCTCGTGGGACGTGAGCCAGGTAACCAAGATGGAAGGGATGTTTGAACAATCCGAGTTCAACCAACCTGTCGGCAACTGGGATGTGCGCAGCGTGGATACGATGAACTATATGTTTGCCGATTCCCCTTTCGATCAGGAGCTCAGCCAATGGGACGTGTCGCAGGTGCAAAACATGGCCGGCATGTTCAAGGGTTCTGCCTTCAACCAGCCCATTGGCAACTGGGAGGTGGGCGCCGTTATGAGCATGGCTCATATGTTCAGCTTTTGCTCCTTTTTTAACCAACCCATCGAAGGGTGGGACGTGAGCCAGGTGCTCGAAATGAACTCGATGTTTCAAGGCAGCGCCTTCAACCAGCCCCTCGAGGCATGGGACGTGGGCCAGGTGACCGATATGAGCGCGATGTTCGCTGGCAGTGCCTTCAACCAGCCAATCGGGGCGTGGGCTGTGGGCAACGTAAATGACATGAACGCTATGTTTACGGGTACCCCCTTCAACCAGCCCATCGGTTCCTGGGCTGTAGGCCAGGTGACCTCCATGTCTTATATGTTTGCTAATTCGGATTTCAACCAGGATATCGGCCAATGGGATGTGTCGGGCGTTTTATCCATGCAGGGCATGTTCCAGGGCAGCAAAGCCTTCAACCAGGATATCGGGGCATGGGACACCGGCAGCTTGCATAATGCGATGGAAATGTTCAAAGAGGCAAATGCCTTCAACCAGGACCTGGGCTCCTGGCCGGTCGCGTCGGTTGAATGGTGCTGGGACTTTGCAGCAGACACCGAACAATGGGCACTGCCCAAGCCGAACTTCCAGGATTGTGATGGTAATCCGTGGGAGGGGGAGTGGTTTTAAGATAAATCGAGCTCCCCAAAGGCAGCCCCCAGGTACCTGCCGACCAGGCTGCCGGTGAGCACGGGCTGGCGTACCTGTCTGAGAAATGAGCTCATGGCCATACGTTCGGCTATTTCGTCTGCCGCAACAGGTTCAGCGTTTCGGCTAGGGCGCTTTCCAGATCTTCCCGGCTTCGGATCAGGGACGCCTGAAGGCCGTGCATCACCCCCAGATGGGAAATCAGGGCAGGGGTAATTTCCACCTCCCGGTCGGTTTGCGCAAACGCATCGGTGGCCGCCACATAGGCGCCCAGTCCGGTTTCGTTCAGGTATGCCAGTACCTGCCCGTTCCAGTAGGCGTCGACGTACGAGAGGGTTTTGTCGTTTCGGTCGAAATTCCGCTTGAGCTTCCTGAGTTGCCTGATATACCGGTCATCGGATAGCAAGGCCCGCGAATCCGAACCCAGAATTTCCCGGAGCACCGAACTTTCGGTGCGGTTGCTGGTATACCCGAAAAGGGACGGTACCCGAGCCGCCCGTACGTGGGTTAGTTCTCCCGATGCTGATTTCTCCAGGAAGGTGCCCGTCTGGTCCGCAATGATACGGGAAGTATTGAGGTTGGAAGCCAGGCTATCGAGGTTGCTCGCTACTTCCTCGAGCAGGGCGGTGATGAGCTTCTGTTCTCCGATCCGTTCTTTCCGCGCTTCATTCCAGTTGTTTACCTGCAGGGCAATCAAAATCCCAACCACCACCAACGCGATCTCCCCTATGGCATATAACAGGTACTTGCTGAAGCGGTTCTCAGCGAGCAGGCGTTGACGAAAAACGCGGAAGAAACGAAGCACGGATCAGATCAGGGTTTGGTTTATTATTGTGCATCACCTTGTTCCTCCCTGATGCCCGATTCCGCAAAGCTCACGAGCTGCCAGTAAGGTGGCGTATAGGCGTATTCGCGCTCGAAGGCTTCGACCTTCGAAAGGGTAAGCGCCCTGAGGTGCTGAAAGCGCTCCACGAATTCCTGGTTTTTCAAGGCCCTAACCGCCGACATCCCTTCCGGGATAATCCCTTCCTTCCCAAAGGCGTTGAGCAGGGAACAGTACCCTTTGATTACCCGGGCCACAGGCAACATCCAGATGTTGTAACCGAGTTTTTCCCCGGCGTTGGCCCGCTCGATCAGCGCATCCATCACCGCATTGTCGAGGTGGTCCTTGAAAAGGGTTTCCCGGTCGCGCCATTCGGCCACCACGCTCAGCATCGGGTCATATTCCAGATCGGAGGGCATTTCGGTTACAAAGTGCTCCACCCCAAAGTCATGGAGCCAATCCACAATCCCGTCGGAGGAAATAGTCGAGGTCATTTCCCATAAATGAACCCCGAAATGTTTATAGGCATAGGAGCCCACCTCTGAGCAGAACATGGCCGAAGGATCCAGATAATTCATTTTAAAGTCATAGGGAATATGCCTGGCCCTTGATTCGTTGTACATAAAGAGCGCCGCCTGATGGGGAAGCATCGGGTTTTCCCGCAATTGCTCCAGATCTTTCCGGGGCCGCATGACCATGAACCGCAGCTTCTTGTCTTTCAGGTACTCGTCTACCGAGGCGATGGCCACGCCCTTTTCGATATGGGCTTCCACCAGGAATGGTTCCAGGGTTACTTCGTCAATATAGACCAGGGCGACGTGCGAAAAATTCCCCGGATAGTCATTGCCCCTTGAAATAAAGGCAGAAACCTCGGCCCCGCCCCGGCTGACCAGCAGATCCCCGCTGTGCACTTTTATTCCCAATATCATAGCCTCAGGAGTAACGGAGGCTTCATCTGTTACGTAGGTGGTCGTCATGAACTGCGCATCTGTTGACTGCAGCAATATCTCCTCCACGGCCGCCCTGATGCCGTATAGGACGCTATAGGCAAGCTGCCGTGCCCCGGGGTCTTTCATGTCCCAGTGCGTGGCATCTTCCTTCAGTTTTTTTCGCACGCGGTCGTAAAACCCGATATACCAGTCCGATTTATCCTGTTGCGCCGCAATGAGCGGAGCGATCCGGAAAAACATGCTGTCAACCACAGGGTAAAAGGCATCCCCGGCAGATACCCTCATTCCTTCATGTTCCTCCAGAACACTGTCTATTTCCCGGCTCATGTGCCGCACAAGAGAGTCCAGCTTCTCGCGTTGCATCGCCTTTCCTTCGTTAAACGTCTTTTCCAGATCGCTCCAAAGGGCATCCCGATCCCAGATAAATGGGGTTCCGGATGCTTTTTGAGGTTCTTTTTCCCTATCGGGTAATGGGATCAGCAAGAGCCCGTATATGCCGGCAAGGGCCAGGGCGATTTTCAGGATTTTCTTCATTTCATGACCTTCTGATTTTCACCCGGGTCAGCCTTCCCGTCAAAAGGCTGGTTGACCGGGCGCAACAGCCCGCCCCTCATGACGTGGGTGACGGACCTCATATGGGCGATGTCTTCCGTGGGATCTTTCTCCAGAATGATGAGGTCGGCCATTTTCCCGGCTTCGAGGGTCCCGAAATCGGCCAGCCTTCCCATGGCCTGTGCCCCGGTTTGGGTGCCCATTACCAAAATTTCCCCGGCCGGGATGCCGGCCCGCTGCATGGCCTCCATTTCATCGTAGATCGAAATGCCGTGCAGGGTGCCCGGGTTCCCCGCATCGGTCGAAACGGCGATGGGGATGCCGGCCTGGTAAACGCGCCGTAGATTCTCTGCCATGGTCACTTCGAGGCTGCTCACATAGGCTTCGCGCCGGGCCAGCATGGCCTCATAGCCCTCCGGGTTGGGCAGGTATTTGAAAAACCGGCGGGCCGACTGCATCATGTTCCGCGTTTCAGGGTCTACGGCACCGTTGGGGTCGGCCATCGCAAAGTCGCCATTCAGGGCCCTGTAGGCGTTGTAATACCCCCGCAAGACTACCAGGGTCGGGCAGTAAACGGCCCCGGCCTGTTTGGCCAGGGATAGGAATTCCTCATCGATGGGCTGGTCGTCTACGCTGTGGACGAGCACCTTCGCCCCAAGGCGCAATGCCTCTTTGGCCTGGTCGAGGTCGGTGGCGTGCACGATCAGCGTATTATTTTGGCGTACGACTTCTTCGGCAACGGCCCGCAGGCTTTCCATAAAAGCGGGGTCGTCAAGAGCGATCCCCCAGATTTTGATCCCGGTCGATCCAAGGCTGGTATTCTGGCGTACGGCCTCCCGGCCAAACCCGGGCGACGACAGGTTGATCAGCTGTTTTTGGGACGGGGTGTTGACGACAACCAGGCTGGCATCCGGCACCGGGGTGAGCAGCGGGCCCGCCGCAGCCACGTGGGGGGCATTCAGGTTGTGCTCGGCAGCGGCCTGAAGGGCGATGGTCCAGGGGTAGCCGCCCACATCGTACACCGCCGTGACCCCGGAGCGCAGGTAGGCCTCGTAGTAGCGGTCGGGATGTTGCTGCAGGTGCGATTGCAGCCCGGCGTAATTGAGGGTATCCCTGATGTCAAGGGCGTCGGGCCGCCCGTCGAAAAACCCGGTTTGCCCGAAATGCACATGGGCATCCACCAGGCCCGGGGCGATGAATTTCCCGCTCAGGTCGCGCACCTCGGAGTGCTCCGGAATAACGACCTCTTCGCCGCCTATGGCAGTTATCCGGCCGTCTTTGATCAGGATCACGCTGTTGGGCACCACGGCCCCCGTGCCATCGAAGGCCGTGGCGCCTTTCAGGGCCAAAAACCCGGAATCTTCTTTGCTTTCAGGGGTGCAGGCGGCCAGCAGGGCGATTGCAAAAAGGGCGGGGAAGGGTTTGGTTTTCATCATGGTCGGTTGGTTGAGGTTGGCCGGGCGGTTTACGGGCCCGACTAAAGATAGCGTTTATCTTCAAACACCCTTTCCTGATTTGCACAACCAGTCCCTGTTTTTTAACGCCCTGTTGGATTGCTCCCGTGCGGTTGTAGGCGCAAAAGTTTGCCGCCCCTGCCTTCTGCCATGTTGGGGAACAAAAAACCGGGCCGCCAGGGCCCGGTTCTCAGGTGCTTTGCAAAATACCCCTTACGAGGCAGAGCTCAGTAACTCCTTGTTGATGATGTCTTCCAGCACGTGCTTGGGCAACGCCCCGGCCTGCATCATGGGTTGTTTGTCCAATGGTATGAAAAGGATGCTCGGGATGCTCCGGATCTGGAACGCAGCCGCCAGTTCCTGCTCCACTTCGGTGTCGAGCTTGTAAATGACGATTTCCGGGTTTTCATCGCTCAACTCTTCGAGGATGGGCGCCACCATCTTGCACGGGCCGCACCAGTCTGCGTAAAAATCGATGATGGCGGGTTTGTCGCCTTTGTATTTCCACACCTTTTCGGTGGTATAGTCAAAGATCTCATCTTTGAATTTCTGAGTAGTCAGTTTAACGGTAGGCATATGATTTCATTTTTATGGGGTAAAGGTAGGCAGATGCACCGACCCTGGCTGTAACCCAGGTTACCAAGGCAGGTCCGGGTATATTACCCAGATATGCGGGCCTTTATGAGGTTTCGCGCTTCGTTGTTCAATGAGTGAGTTGGTAAGTGGCGAGTTGGCGAATATGTTAATTAGCCCCTTCACCAAAATGCCTTCCTGATGCGATTTTGCGCAGGATCAGGGTATTTTGTTCCCGGGGGTTGGGGGGATTTCCCCTATGCAATTTGAAGATTTGAAAATTTGCCGATACGAAAATGAGGGAGCGCTTCAGGCCCCACCCCACGCGTGGACTTTTAAACACCTCACCAAATTCACTGACTATCCCGCTACCCTTTTCCGATGGCTTCGTCCAAGTCGCCAAGATGAGGCCCATCTTCAAATTTTCAAATTAACCCCCAGCCGACTGCAAATTCAATTGCGCTCTTTCGCCTTGCTGAAATCCATCTGGTGCCTGACCTGTATCCAGAACACCTGGCTATGGGCATAGACCGATGGCACAGGCGTGCTTGCAAACTGGTTGTTCCAGGTCAGGGCTATCGAAAGGGCGTCATTGAACTGAAATGTCGGGCTGAGGATCAGGCGGTTCTGGTCGAAGTAGTTATGGGAGATTTCCGGGCCGAAATTGAGGAAGATCTCGTCCCCGACAAACAGGATGAAGGCCGATTCCGGATGGTCCCGCGACAGCTTGAACAGGGGAATGCCCAGCATCGCGGCATAGCGGAAGCGGAAATTGAAGTGGTTGGTCCTCTGGATGCGGCCCTGCTCAACCGGGAAAAAAATGCGCTCCTCGAGCCTGAAGCGATGGCTCAGGCCGAGTTTGCCAAGGTCCTGTGCCAGCTGCACTTCCTGGTGCGGCCTGAATTCAACCCTCAGTAGTTTTTCCTGGGTATAGAACCCAAGGTGGGCAATGCCTGCCGCAAGGCGTACCTTTGAACCCGGGTTATAGGCCAGGGCAGTTCTCACAATATGCCCCGAACTCTCTATCAGCACATCCCGCCACCTGAAGCCCCCGTCGAATTGCCAGGTCCATTTTTCGCTGAGCCTGGCCTGCCCGTAGTATTGCAGCCAGGTCTGGCTCCCTTTCAGGACGTTTTTTTCCTGGGCTTCGCTAATTTCGGGCATGAGAAGGGAAAAGCACAGCAAGAAACCAATCACGGCATTTTTAAAAACGATGGGAATATTCACTTGTGTGGTTGATTTGTTCGTTGGCACCCCAAAAATCCTGGCCCGAAATTATCTTTCCTGAATTTAGTGGCCTGATCTGGCAATCTGTTTACATGTATGGCAAAGAAAGCGGATTTCTCTGTAACTGGATCATGGGCTCCGGGTGAAACCAGAATTACCCGGTTATTTATTCCACCGGGGTGGGCCTTGTTCGGGAATGGTGTTTCGCCCTTTCGGCAAATGAGCTTACTTTCAGGTATCCGTAGAAAAAGATTCCACCCCAAAGCCATGTCAGTGTCAACCCATACAGTCCTACCCGGGCAGGCCGCGAATCGAGCAACCAGTTGAGTGAATATTGGGCAGCAGAATCGAAAAACAACAATAGGAAGAAAGTAGCCGGGGTGTAAAGCAGAAGTGATCCGAGCGCCCGGCTATTCGTTTGATCTTTGCCGAAAAGCCTTATTTGGAGCCAGTTGCCGGCATCAAGTGATGCTACCCGGATTCGGAATTGCCGGTTCCAGTTTAAGAAAGTCAAAATCCTGCGACTCCTTTTCCCTTTTTCCGGGTCGATCGAAATATCTATATCCTTTTCTGGCCAGGCACTGAAGGCTAATAGGTAAATGAGGGCATCCTCAAAGAAATGGCCAAACCGGAATGCCGTGGCTGTAAACATGCCTGCATGGAAGAGCAGGATGGTCCAGAAAGCCGTTCGGTGCCATTTTTTAAACAATAACATGAAGGAAATACCCAATTCAGTGGCTATGGAACCCCATGAAATCAAACGGGCCAGCAGGCGCTCCGGAAAGATCTCATGTGCCCACTCATAGTACGGATTTCCAAAGGCGTTAAGGAGCATGTTATGAATGAAATGGCCATTCCACCAATCAGCTTGCCAGATTTTATTCAGTGCCGCTGCAAAATATACCAGGCTGAACTGGTAAATCAACAGCCAGGGGTACTCTTCCTTTTTCATCAGACTGCAAAGCAAAAAAATACACCCGCATATTAAGATATGATTCCGGAAAGCTGGTTTGGATGCCAACAGGAACAGCAAGACGCATACCCCGAGCAAAAAGGCCATAACCCTGACCCGCACGTTACACAGGAGTCCGATTCCCCCAATAAGAAAAAGAGACTTCAGAGACCACTCAAACAGGCCCGGAACTTCATTGAAATCATCGAGAATCTGGATGTGCGGTATAAAGGGATCTGAGATATAGCCATAAAAATCATTGAAAACCAACAGTAAAAACAACATCTTGCACATCACCAACAGGTTGGTGCGCATCTCAGGGCTCTGACAATACCAGGGAAAATACGCAGACATTATTCGGCCAGTTGCGGAAAGCGCCATGTCTGAGGACTATGGCCGTTGGTGGAATAGGTTACGATAACTTCCGCTGAATCCCCGGCCCCATAGGTTGTTTCGTACTGTTCAATAATATCCAGGACATTGTGGATCGCCCTGGGTTCCCAGCCGTTCACCAGATAGCGATATCGCTCGTTTGCCTGTTTCGGGCTGAGCTCCTTCAAGCCTAACTTCACGCTGGTCTGTATCGAGGTATGTTCATCATACGGGGCCCAGCAGAAGAATCGCTCCGGGATGAAGCGGGCAATCAAGACGGAACCGCACTGGGCAAGAAGAAATATAATGCCCAAAGACTTGCGTAGTCCCATAGTTCCATTTTTTTGGAATGAAGGTGAATTTAAGGTAATACTGGGCCGACCCAAAAAATATTCGAAAAAGGGAACCTATGGCGGGTTGATCTGCACAAGGGTGTCCCGGTTTGGATCATGCCCCTGTTGTCGCTATAGCTATTATGAGGTCGCCTGCCTTAGGAAATCCACATTTATGAATGCCCTAATTATAAGTGGAAACCTTTCATCTGCCACTGCCGACTTTTGTCGGCAGCTCGGCATTCACGCATGCGCGGGTGTCAGAGTTTGCCTCCTTTACGTGTGGTATTTGTACATCAGATCACTTATAACCTTCTCGGGGGCAGTGCCTTTGAGGGCC
>CAYWZF010000104.1:0-9730 GCA_964461555.1 uncultured Robiginitalea sp.
ACGGGGCCTTGAGGCCCCGTTTCCTTTTTATCACTGTTTGAAGAAGCAAGCTGGAAGCTCCACTTGCCTTTTATCCTGATTGGCACTTGCAGGGGTTTCCGTTACTTTGGATACCGGGGGGGAGGGGGTGCCCCCGCGCCCCCGAGAATCGGCCGTTCCCCGCACCTGCCCCCTCTGGAAATTATCGGGTGCAAACTGCCTGAATTTCCATGATTTTTATCATGAACCCCCTGTTTGTTCGGGCGTACCTTGTACCCGACAATCAATACGATCCTTTCCTTTCGCGCTTCTCCCCCACTGCGGGAAATGAATGTGTAACCAAATAATGCTTTATACAATGAAAAAGTTCAGCACCTATTTATTGGTTTTATGCTGCATCCCCTGGGCGTACTCCCAGGCGGGCCATATCATGCAGGGCGTAGGGGCCGTCAACATGTCAATGGGCGGCGCCTCCACCGCACAACCCATCGACATCTCGGGAACCCTCCAATGGAACCCCGCCGCCCTAACGGCCTTCGACGGCGAACAGGCGCGATTGGATATCGGGCTCTTTTTCTCCTCCCCGGAGTTGCGCTCCACCGTACCGGAGTTCGGCACCGATGGGCAGCCGACCGGCAATTTCTTCAGCGGCCTGACCGAGGATGACCGCGGGGTCTCCCCCCTGCCCGCCCTAAGCTTTGTAACAGGTTCTGCAGACAGCAAGCACCGCTTCGGGTTCTCAGCCTTCGGCATCAGCGGCTTTGGGGTGACATTCCCCGAAAGCACCACCAACCCCATCAACATGCCTCAGGCCATGGGTGGCTTCGGCCGGGTGGAATCGGATTACAGCCTCCTGCAAATGGGAGTTGCGTACGCCTATGCGATCAGCGACCAATTCTCCATCGGCGTTCAGCCGACCTTTAATTATGCCACCCTCGAATTGTGGCCCAACCCGACCGCCAGCCCGACCCTGGCCGGTTACCCGCGTACCGACAAGGCCTCTGCTTTCGGTTTCGGCGGGCAGATAGGCCTGTTCTTTGACAGCGGCAAAGGCTTCAAGGCCGGCACCTCTTATAAGACCGTGCAGAGCTTCGGCGAATTTGAATTTGAAAATACCTATCTCGACGGCACCACGGCCACCAGCACCTTCACCATGGACTATCCGGCCATCTGGTCGGTGGGCCTGGGGTACTCCGTGGGGTATTTAGACCTGGCCCTTGACTACCGCCTGGTCGACTATGAAAATACCGAAGGCTTTGACAAGAAGGGCTGGACCCCCACCGCCACGGTAGCGGGATTTGGCTGGAAAAATATCTCCATCCTCTCTGCCGGGCTCCAGTATAAATATTTCAAAGGGGTGCCGATAAGGCTCGGATACACCTACAGCACCAACCCCATCTCTTCTGAAATGGCCTTCTTCAACATCCCGGCTACGGCCATCATCAAGAATGCCTTCCAGCTGGGCGTGGGCCTGGAAATTGGGGAACATTTCCAGCTCGACGGGGTATATCATATGGGATTCAGCGGGGGCGACACCTCGGGGCCCATCTATAACCCCCAACTGATCGGCACCTTCCCGCCTTACGGGGCCGTGCCTCTCAGCGAGGTATCGTACAAAATGACCACCTCCATGCTCATGGTGGGGGCCCAGTACAAATGGTAATTGGTTGTTGTTTTTGTTGATTGATCTGCCCCCGGCGCCTTTTGGCCCGGGGGTTTTGGTTTAAGGGATACAGACCGGTAACAAGAGCCTGTGAAATCCGCTGTATTGTGTACCTTTAGGATCGCCGAACCGAACACATGAAAAAGAAATGGCTCCTGCGCCTGGCCGCCCTGGGGATGCTCGGGCTTGCAGGCATTGCCCTTTGCGATGTCATCATCGATTGGTCGTCGAAAGGAAGGCTGTACGACAGTGTGGCGGCCGTTCCCTACAACAAGGTGGGCCTGGTGCTGGGCACAGCCCGCCACCGCCCCGAAGGGGGCATCAACCCCTATTACCAGTACCGCATCGACGCCACGGTAGCCCTGTACCGGGCCGGGAAGATTTCCTTTGTGCTGGTGAGCGGCGACAACGGCAGCATCTACTACAACGAGCCGAATACCATCAAAAAAGACCTGGTGGCCGGGGGCATCCCTGAGAACCGCATTTTCCTAGATTACGCAGGCTTTCGCACCCTCGACTCCATGGTGCGGGCCAATATCGTGTTCGGGCTCGACTCGGTGACGGTGATCTCCCAGGAATTCCACAACGAGCGGGCCCTGTACATAGGCCAAAAAAAAGGCCTGTACGCCATTGGGTTCAACGCCCATGACATCGAAGGTTCTGAAGGCCTGCAAGTACACCTGCGGGAATACCTGGCCCGGGTAAAGGTATTCCTGGATCTGTTCTTCAACACCCAGCCCCGTTTCTACGGCAAGCGGATCGAGATCAACTAACCTCCCGATTTCGTATCTTGGCCAGACAGACCAACCTGCACGCATGAACCGCCTGAAAACCCTATTGATCAACCTGGGGCCCGGCCTGCTGTTTGCCAGCATGGCCATCGGCACCTCCCACCTGGTGCTCTCTACCAAAGCCGGGGCGACCCATGGCTGGCTCATGGTCGTCCCCATTTTGCTGGCCAACCTGTTGAAATACCCGTTTTTCGAATTCGGCATCCGCTATACGAACATCACGGGGCGCAGCCTGGTTGAAGGGTATTCCCGCCTTGGGAAATCGTACATGTGGCTCTATGCAGGCATTACCCTGGTAACAACGTTTACGATCCTGGCGGCCCTCTATGTGGTGACCGCGGGCCTGCTGGCCAATATGTTCGGCATTACCGGGGTGGCCATCCACTGGATCGCCCTGGGGCTTTTTCTGTTCATCAGCGCGGCCCTGATCATCGGCCGGTACAGCCTGCTGGAAACCACCCTGAAGTTCGTGGTGACCATCTTGTTTGCCGCCCTGCTGGTCACCACCGTGCTGGTGCTGTATAAGCCGGCTGTAAATATGGTGGACGGGTTCAGCCCCCCGCCCCTTTTTGACCAGGTCGGAGTGCTGTTTCTGATCAGCCTGATCGGGTGGATGCCCACGGCCGTGGAGGCCAGCAGCTGGATCAGCCTGTGGAGCCTGGAGAAATACAAGACCCTGGGGCGAAAACCCAGCCTGAAGGAAGCCCTGCAGGAATTCAACACGGGGTATGTTACCACTGCCCTGCTGGCGGTCTTTTTCCTGATCATCGGGGTGCGGACCCTCTACGGGACCGGTACCGAGCTGAGCGGGAATGCCGTGGCCTTTGCCCAGCAGCTCACCCAGTTGTTCACCATCCATATTGGGGAATGGGCCTACATCTTCATCGCTGTCTCGGCCTTTGCGACCATGTTCAGCACCTGCATGACGGCCCACGACGCCATTGCGCGGGTGAGCATCGATGTGCTGGAATACCTCAAACCCGAGCGGAAAAGCTTCGTAAAGAAATGGCATTATGCCGCGGCTGTTCTGATCCTGATGGGAGTAAACTACCTGGTGCTGACGGCCCTGAGCGCCAACATGGGGCAGCTGGTGGCCCTGGCCACCTTCATCTCCTTTGTGCTGGCCCCCCTGGTGGGTTACATGAACCTGAAATGCGTCTCGGGCCCTGACCTGCCGGTGGCTGACAAACCGGGCATCGGCCTGCGGTGGCTGACCTACGCGGGCATCGTGTTCCTTTCTCTCTTTGCGGGGTATTACTGCTGGTTGCTGCTCGTCTGAGGGAGCAGCCTATAGAGGTAGGCAAATTCCTGAAATTCTACACCTAACGGGGCTGATTTGACTCGCGCCCATTATTTTCGGACCTTTGTGCCAGAAAACAATACCCATGAAAATCTTCAGCGTAGCCCGTAAGACACGCACCGAACAACGCTTTACCCCCAAAATGGGACGCCTTGATACCCGGGTGACCTACATCCGCAAACAGATCCTCGGCATTCCCTACCGGACCCTGCACAAATACCGGGAAACCTACTACGGGGAAGTCAAATCCTGTGCCGACTGCCAGCTCGAACGCTGACTTAAAGCGACTCGTAATTCAATACCACGAGCGGGTAGCGCTCGTTCTGCTTGTGCAGCACCTCGAGGCAGTACACCCCGTCGGTGCAATGATTGATGATCTGGCTTTCGCCCAGGCCCACCGTTTCGGAGATGCTCTCGGGGGCCACCCCTTTTGAGATCAGGTAATTGCGGATGGCCTCTGCCCGCTGCTGGGAGAGGGTCGCATTGGTTTCCGTGCTGCCCCGGCTGTCGGTATGGGCTTCTATCCGGATCCGCAGGGCCGGGAATTCGGTCAGGTACCGGGCCGCCTCATCAAGAACGGCTGTGATTTCAGGGGTCAGGCGGGTGCTGCCCCGCTCGAAATAATACTTCTCCCCTTTCAGCACGGTTTCGCCCCGCACTTGCTGCACCACAGCCTCTACGGGCATGAGCTCGATGCGCAGCGGTTCGGCAGCGGTAAGGGCAGGCTGGTCAGCTGAGCTGAGCCGGGTACTGGTATAGCGGTCTTTCTCAACCTTGAGGCGTACATCGTCTTGCCAGGGGATTTCCAGGAGGAAGGTGCCGTCTTCCTGGGTATAAGTCTCCTTCAAAATGCTGTCGCGCCCATCGGTGAGCTGTACGCGGGCCTTTTCAATGCCGTAGGCCGTGGTGCTGAGCACCGTGCCCCGCACGACCAGCGTTTTCAGGCCGGGCTGGTCATTCACCGCAAAATGGTAGAGGTCATCGCCTCCTTTGCCTCCGGAACGGTTTGAGGCGAGGTACCCTTCATAGCCCCCGGCAGCTGAGGGGCGGATGATCAGGCCGAAATCGTCGGCCGTGGAATTGATGCCCGGGCCCAGGTTGGCCGGGATGCTGAACGACCCGTCTTCGTATGCCTGCGATTTGTAGACATCCATGCCACCCAGCCCGTAGAAGACATCGGAGGCAAAATAGAGGCTGCCGTCGTGGATGAAGGGGGCAATCTCATTGCCCGGGGTATTGATCCGCGGGCCGAGGTTTACCGGGGCCGACATGATTTGCCCCTGGTTGGTGAGCACGTAGTACAGGTCGGTGCCCCCGTACCCCTGCTGGAAATCGGCCGCAAAATACAGGCGTTCGGTTTCCCCGTCGTAGTAGGGGTAATAGAACGAGGTGCTGGGGTCGCGCAGCAACAGTTTGAATGAGCCGTTGGCCCCGGCCAGGCAAATGGTCAGGGTATTCTTCCCGTTTTCGTCAAAGGTGAGCAGGCCATCTTCGGCATTGGAGCGCACATAGAAAACCCCGTCAAGGGCCTCGCTGTAAAAGGGGGTTGCCTCGTGGAAGGGCAGCTCGGGCAGCCAGGGAAGCGGGTTGGCCTGGGTCACGCTTCCGCCCGCATCGATGCGCCCCACATAGATGTCGGTATAGGCCTGCCCGGTGGGCTGGTAGGTTTCCTTGGAATCCTGGGGGCGGGTAGAACTGAACAGCAGGCGGCCCTCGTCATAAAATGCCGGGGCGTAGTCGTCCTGGGGCGTATTGCTCGCCAGGGGGGTTACCGTGTACGAAAGGGACGGGGCCAGGTTTTCTTCCAGCAATTCGTAATTGAAGGAAGCGTTCTCCATCAGTTCATCGGTCAGGGCATCGCTGCGGGTGCTGAGGAAGGCCCGGGCCCGGTCGGGGCCGGAGGTTCTGGAAATGGCCTGCAGCATGATGTTGAAATGCCGGTTGGTAAGGGTGCTGTCTAGCTTGAAGATGGCCAGGTAGCGGTCGGCGGCCTTCTGGTAGTCGTGGGTCTTGAAATACGCCTCTGCCAGGTTCAGGCCCTGCTGGTAGGTGAGCGGGGCCTTGCGGCTCTCCAGCTCGTACTCCTGTATGGCCCCCTTGTAGTTGTATTCAAAAAAACGCTGATCGCCCTTGGAGCCCTTCTGTCCATATGCGGCCAGGGAGGCTGCCATGCAAATCAAGCCGATAAACCTGCTCCACTTCATACCCAATACTTAGAAAAATCGCGGACTGTCGATCTGTTTGTTTTTCTTCTTCCCGGATCCGGGTTCGCGGTCGGGGCGCGAGGGCCCGGTGCGGCCCAGGTAATACTTCAAAATCACCTCGTGCGAGCCGCTGTTGTAGCCGCCCAGCCCGTTGGTGTTGTAATCGTAGGCATACCCCACAAAAAGGGTGTTGGTCAGCTGGAACCCGGCCAGCCCGCTTACCGCATTGTCAAAGCGGTAGGCGGCCCCCAGGGTGAGTTTGTCGATCAGCATGAAATTGGCCGAGAGGTTGGCCGTTACCGGTGACCCATCCATAAAATTCACCAGGAATGCCGGCTTGAACTTCAGATTGTCGTTCAGTTCGAATACATACCCCCCTATGAAATTGAACTGCATCTGGTCTTCCACGATCTGGGCCACCTCATTGCTGTACAGGCCGTCAGTGAGGAAATTGGGCACGGAGACCCCCAGGTACCACACCGGGTGGTACAGGAACAACCCCGCCCCGATGGTGGGATAAACCTCATTGATATTCTGGGCGTCGAGGATGGGCTCTCCCGGGTTCTCGAAAGACCCTTTGGAGAAATCGGTATTCAGAAAGGTGCCGCCCGCGTCGATGCCGAAAGACAGGCGCACGTCGTAGTTGAACTGCACCTGGAAGGAATACGAAAGATCCACAAAGGTCTGGGTGGTGGGCCCCAGCTGGTCGTTTACCGCATTGAACCCGAGGCCGTGCTTCCGGTTGCCCACGGGTACGTTGGCCCCGAAACGGAAGGTGCGGGGCGCCCCAGGGATGTCGATCCACTGGGCCCGGTACAGGAGGGAAAAGTCGGTGTATTCCACGCTGCCGACATAGGCCGGGTTGAAACTCCCGATATTGTACATGTATTGGGTATACATGGGTTCGCGCTGCCCGTAACCGGTGGCCGATGCCATTGCCAGCAACGCCCAGAGTCCCCACCGGTGCCATTTGCCCAAAACAGTATCCCTTTGCAGTTTCTCCATATTATCGAATCAGTTGGATCCAGCCCTTCGCGGTGGCCTGCGCCCCTCCGGTTTCTGTATATTCCAGGACGTAGAAATAGGTGCCCGACGGGGCTTCGGCACCATTGTGGAACCCATCCCAGATCACCTCATTGCTCAGGTTGGAACCTTCAAAGACCGACTGCCCGTACCGGTTGAAAATCTGGATGGAGTAGGAATTGATCACCACCTCCTCCAGGCCGGTCTCCTCGTTGAAACGGCCAAGCCGGATTTTCAGGAAATCGTTGATCCCGTCGCCGTTGGGCGAGAACTGGTTGAAGATAAAGCCGGGGTCGGCAGGCGTACGGGCGTTCACATCCACCAGCACGCTGGCCGTGTTGTTTGACGGATCTGCATCGGCCGGGGCCAGGATTCGTGCGGTGTTGGTAAATGACCCTTGCCGGCGCACGAAGGCCGCAATGCTCAGTTGATACGATTCCCCGGGGCCCAGGCTCGGGATGTTCCAGATGCCGGTCTCAGGGTTGTAAGCCCCGGCGGGCAAGGTTGCCGGGGTATAGAAGTGGGAGGCGTATTCAAATCCCGTATCGGCCTCGGGGCTGATCAGGTCTTCTACCTGTATGCCGGTCACCGTGGCTTCTGCCGAAATATTGGTGACGGTAATGACAAAGCGGATGCGGTCGCCCACCAGGGGGGTGATGCTCACATCGCTGAGGCTGCCCCCGGGGGTAATCTGGGCGAATTTGGTAATGGAGAGGTCGGCCCCCGTGGGCAGCACGATCTCGACCGTAACCGTGCTCGTGTCGTTGGCGGGGTTGCCGTCAAGGGGCAGGGAATCGAGCAGTTCGGCAGTATTGGTGTATTCCCCGTCTGCCAAAACACTCACCGTGATCTCGAGGGTGGCTGAGCCCTGTCCAGGCAGGGAGGGGACCGACCAGGCCGCGGTATCGGGGTCGTAGGTGCCTGCCGAAGCCGTATGGGAAACATAGCTGAAGCCGCTCTGCAGCAGGTCGCCCACCTCGATGTCGAACACCTCAATATCGCTCAGGTTGTTCAGGGTCACGGTAAAGGTGATCTGCTGGCCCACCGAGGCCTGCGGGCTGCTCACGGTCTTGACAACTTCCAGGTCAACCGCGCAGAGTTCGCTGGTGGCATTCGGGATGCAGGGGTTGTCGTTGGCCGGGTCTTGCTGGTCGTTGACCCCGTCGAGATCGGTGTCGAGGATGTTGGAGTCGAGGGCATCGATGAATTCATCCCCGTCTTCGTTCAGGGGGTTGGCCGTATCGGTGCCTACCTCCACCCCGTCGTCTATGCCGTCCCCGTCGGTATCGGGCAGGTTCGGGTCTGTGCCCAGGGTGGCTTCAAGGCCATCCAAAAGACCATCGCCGTCAGTATCGGTGTCGCAGTCGTTCACCGTGATATTGATCACGACCGTTTCATCGACGCAGGGCGCCTGGGCCGTATTGGTCGTAAACCGGAACGCATAGGTGCCTTCGGGCTGCCCCTCGAAATTCACCAGGTTGCCTGGGGCAATGGTGACCGTAGAGCCTGCCGGGATGGATTCAATGGCCCAGACCCCAGGGGTCTCGCCCAGGAGGCGGTCGTCGAGGTCGCGCAGGGTGGGCCCGTTGGCAGCCACCGAACAGGCCGAGCCGTTGGAGGGCGTGCCAGTGGTTACGATGGGTGAAACGGTGGCAACCACTTCCTGGCGGGGGGAGCTGCAGCCATTGGCGAAGGCTTCCACCCAATAGGAGGTTGTTGTGGAAAGGGTCGGGGTGAAGGTCGGTCCCGTGAACACCGGGGCACCTCCCGTAGCCGAAGTATACCAATTGATGTCGGGGGAGGTGGGCACAGAGGGGATGCTTCCCGAAGCCGTTAAGGTTACCTGGCCGGGCCCGCAAATGGCATCCCCGGTAAAACCGTCGAGCTGGGGCGTCTGGTTGCGCACAATGGTAATCGTAAGGGCCGGGCTCGCACAGTTGTGGGTCGTGTCGAGGTAAAACGCATAGTATTCCCCTACATCAGGCGTGGCGATCTCCCCGGCCGTCAGGTAGCCCGTGTCGTCGAGCAGGTCGGGGTTGCGGGTAAAGGTTAGCTGAGCGCCCGTGGGGGGGGTACTGATCACAAAATCAAGCAGGCTGGGGATTGTATCTTCGGTACAGAAGTTGGTCGGTTGATCCGGGTTGGCCGCCGGGGCCTGGTCGCCGGAATCACATCCATCGTCATTTCGTATGGTGGCTGCGGCCGTGCCTTTGGTCACCACGACCCCGCTGGTGACATTGCTCAGCACAACCGAGAAGGTTTCGTTCTCTTCAAAAACCTCATCTCCATTGACCGCAACCGTAAGGGTCGTTCCGGTCTCGCCCGGGTCGATGGTTCCCGACCCGCTGGCAGCCACGAAATCTTCCCCGGCCGTGGCCGTGCCCGCAACCGTTGCCCAGTTGAAGTTGATGGCATTTACGGCCTCTGCCCCGTCGCCCAGGGAAACCGCGAAGGTAAACGGGGTTGTCCCGGAATCCCCTTCGTTCTGATCGAGATCGGCAATGCTGATCCGGAAGGGGTCGTCGTTCTGAATGGTTCCGGTACCTGTGCCCTGGGCAATGGTGCCCCCGCTTACGTTGCCGAGGACCACGCTAAAGGTTTCATTTGCCTCGGCCCTGGTATCTCCCACTACCACGATCGAAAGGGTCGTGGACGATTGCCCGGCCGGGATGGAGGCGGCCACATTGGTGGCCTGGGTGTAATCGTTGTCAGCCAGGGTGGCAGTGCCGTTCTGGGTGCTGTAGGTAAAGCTGATGGGCTGTACGGCATT